>JAZOWG010000173.1:0-11547 GCA_045659105.1 Acutalibacteraceae bacterium | reverse complement strand
GAGGTTGTTAAGAACCTTGAAATCCCCGCAAGAATTGCCCGTATTCTTGACTTTGATGAAGAGCAGTTCCCCGTAAGTGTAAAAAAATAATACATCAGCAAACAAAAAAACTGTATCGGTCCGGGGACTGATACAGTTTTGTTATTATGGAGGATTTATGTGAATTTTTTCTTGATTGCTTTGTGATAGTGTGCGTAAGTGCAGGAGGGAGCCTTGGAAAGCACCTGACTTTCGGTGACGTCTGCAATAAAGAGCTGATGTGAGCCGAGGTTCATAGAATGCTTTACCTCACAGCTGAAGAAAGCGTTGGTGTTTTCGGTGATGTAATAAAGTCCGTTGTGACTTCTCGAGGTAGCTTCGAAATCATCAAACTTATTGACATCCCTGCCCGAACGCATACCGAAGTGCTGTACTGTTTCAAAGGGTAAACCCTCTGTGAGCACACTTAAATTGAACTTTCCTGTCTTTTCTATAATCTCACGGGTGAGATTGCCGGCTTGGCAGGAAATTGCAATTTTTGTAGGGTCATTTGCTACCTGGAAGGCGGTGTTTATTATACAGCCGTTGTCCTTCCCGGCTTCGTCCTTCGCAGTCAGAATGAATAATCCATAGCTCAGGTTAAACAGAGCCGTGGGGTCCTGCTGCGGAGCCCTTCAACCCTTGAAATATCTGTTAAGAAGACCTTCAAATGCCTTACCGTGGCGAGCTTCGTCACGAGCCATTTCGTGAACTGTGTCGTGAATAGCATCAAGATTCAGCTTCTTAGCAAGTGCGGCAAGCTCAAACTTGCCGTTTGTTGCACCGTATTCGCAGTCAACACGCCAAGCAAGATTTTCCTTAGTTGTTGCCTTCATATTGGGCTCAAGTGCCTCACCGAGAAGCTCTGCAAACTTTGCAGCGTGCTCTGCTTCCTCATATGCTGCCTTTTCCCAGTAAAGACCGATTTCGGGATAGCCTTCACGGTGTGCAATTCTTGCCATGCAAAGGTACATACCTACCTCTGAGCATTCTCCGTTGAAGTTAGCCATAAGCTGATCAAAAATAAATTTCTTGTCTTCTGCGCTGATATCGGGGTTGTTGGCAACCGTCTTTTCATATATACCGTATTCGTGCTCTGCTGCGAGCTTTACATCACCCTGCTGCTCCTTGAACTTTTCTGCAGGAACCTTACATACGGGGCAATTTTCGGGAGGCATATCTCCTTCGTGAACGTAACCGCATACTGAGCAAACCCATTTCTTTGACATAATAATAACTCCTTTTGTATTGAATTTTGTTATACTATTTTCCACTTGGAACGATTCTAATTATAATGGAATGATTCTAATTTGTCAATAGTTTTTTTCAAAAATTTTAATTTTTTTTATTTTGGTGATTAATTGCCCTTCAACAAGGAAAAAATACGATTGAAAATAAAAACCGATTGAAGGAGCGATACAAAAAATGACAGTAAAACGGGGAGACATATATTACGCGGATTTAAGTCCCGTTGTCGGAAGTGAGCAAGGCGGAGTAAGACCTGTACTTATCGTTCAGAATGACGTAGGCAACAAATATTCCCCCACGGTAATTGCCGCAGCAATAACAAGTCAGAAATATAAAACACAGCTGCCGACCCATATCAGCGTAAACGGAGGTGGCTGCGGACTGCAGAAGGATTCAATCGTCCTTTTAGAACAGGTGAGAACAATTGACAAAACAAGGCTTAAAGAGCGTATGGGAACGCTTGATAATATAGAAATGGATAAAATAAACAAGGCTCTCACCGTAAGCTTCGGACTGTAAAAAGAAAGGTATCATCCCGTTTTAATTGCGGATGATACCTTTTATTCATTGTGAGTAAAAACGGGGATTCAAGAAAATCTCCTTCTTAGAATTTGGGCTGAGCTACATAGAGCACTACGATACTTCTGTAAATAAGGCTTGCCTCAAAATCAACGTAACAGTATGCACCTGTTTTTTCGTCATACATATATCTTCTTTCCTGCACTCTTGCAAGACCTGTGGGGTCATTGGGATCTATAAGACTTCCCTCCGTACAAAGGAAGGTGCCGTCCTTGTAAACCTTGATAATCTGTGCAGTATGGTCAACCGTCGGATAACCGTTTTCATAGGTCTTTGTCTTATTGCTTATGAAAAGCACGTCACCGACACGGGGGGTATAATTCTGCTTATCCTCCTCTGAATGCTCATAAATCTTCTTTTCTATCATATCATCATAGAAATCATAAAGGAAATAAACATCTGCCGCCTCGGGAGTTTTGATATAATAATCGGAAAGAAGCGACGGAATATAAAGAGGAAGAGAATCCACGACAAACTTATCGGACCAGTCAAAGCCGACAACATTTGAAAGAAGCTTTGCAAGAGAGTCCCTTGAGAAGGTTCTGGGAGCGAGAAGGTCAACCTGCGTCTTTGTGTATCCCGACTTTTCAAGTGCGGGACGGAACACGTTGCTTATTGTGTGAAGACAGCACCATTTCTGCACATTCTTAAGAAGAATACTGAGAGGATTGGTATTATCGTAAATTGCAGGATATGAACCGAGCAAAGGATGTGCGGTATCGTAAAGATTCTGATAGAAAAGCTTTTCTCTTTCGGAGGGAATATGCACGGGCTTTTCGGGAACAACGGGTTTTTCGGGCTCGTCGGGAGTGTCAGGCTGCTCATCCACGGAAAGTCCTACCGAAAGGCGAAGAAGAATTCTTGCATCGGAGGCATCAACCGTACCGTTTTCATCATAATCAGCAAGTATCTTCAGTTCTTCGGTAACAGCATCAAGGCCTACCGCCATACGAAGGGCAATTCTTGCATCGGATGCCGTTATATTGCCGTCATTGTCCACGTCACCCTTTTCTGCAGCAAAAACGGGAATAATAACCGAAAACAGCATTATTACTGCAAGAAGTAACGATAAAATCTTTTTCATTTTTCTCTTCACCAGCTTAAAGTATAATAATGATATAATATTTTATCATACTTTTATTTTTTATGCAACAATTAAAGTCTTAATATTCATGAACAAATTTCGGTATATTGTGGCAAAATTATTAAAAAAACTCTCCCCCGCTGTGTTATGCTGACGGGAGTCGAACACATAACGGTTTCGCTCGTCGCCTTGTTCCGTATAGCTTCACACTCATTTTTGAAAGGCGTCAGCCTTCCTGCAAATTCGTGCATTGCTACACGAAAAATCCGACGGCAGAAACTCTTCGACCTGCCAAACAGAGAATTTTTTGTTTGGCAAAGCCGAAGAACGAAGGAATACTGCCGTATTTCAAGTGATGAGGCAAAGTCAAACGGAAAATTATCGTTTGTCAGGCGTGATGGGTTCAACTCCCGTCAGCCTAAGACAAAGATAACAAGCGAGGTATTACGGATATACTCAAACAAAACTGCGGAGTGTACTTACGAACACTCCGCACAGGTTTTTATTCGTTTGTAAGTATTTCTCCTACATTATTAAGTATGTATTTGGGTCTGTAGGGGAATTTATCGATATCCTCAAGAGAGGTTACGCCGCTTAATACAAGGACGGTATCAACATTTGACTCGATACCTGCAATAATGTCGGTATCCATTCTGTCACCCACAAAAGCTATATCACCGCTGTGGCAGCCGAGCTTCTGAAGGCCGTGGCGAAGCATAAGAGGATTAGGCTTGCCGATGAAATACGTCTTTTTGCCCGTACATATTTCAATAGGTGCCACAAGTGAGCCCGTAGCAGGCATAATTCCTCTTTCGGTAGGACCCGTTATGTCGGGATTCGTACCGATGAGCTTTGCACCCTTTCGCACAAGGTCAATTGCCTTCTCTATCTTCTCAAAATTATAGCTTCTTGTTTCGCCCACAACAACATAATCTGGATTTACGTCATTCATATATATCTTCTGGTCATAGAGAGCCTTAGAAAGTGCACCCTCACCTATTACGTAAGCGGTACAGCCGGGCTTCTGCGAGGAAAGGAATGCCGCTGTTGCCATCGCACTTGTATAAAAATGGTCGGCAGAAACGTCAAGTCCCATACGCCCAAGCTTCATGCTGAGCTCGTGGGGAGTTTTTTCGGGACTGTTTGTCAGAAAAACAAACTTCCTGTCGTTTTCAATAAGCCAGGTTACAAATTCCTTTACACCGTCAAGAATTTTGTTGCCGTGGTAAATAACACCGTCCATATCGCATATAAAGCCGTGTTTTTCCATAATCTCTTTCATAGAATCTCCTCCGTTTCTTTCTATATATTAGATTAATTAGAATAAAATGTCAAGAAAAACAGTCTCCGCTGAAACGGAGACTGCATAAATTATGATCTTATTTCTGCGCCGAATGCCTTTGTAATCTTCTTGAGAGCAGACTTTGCAGCTGCTTCAATCTCGTCACCGGTAAGAGTCTTTTCGGATGAGCCGATTACAAGACGGATTGTAACGGACTTCTTACCCTGAGGAATCTGCTTACCCTTATATTCGTCAACAAAACGGACGTCACGAACAAGGCTGTCGTCACTCTTCTTTGCCATTACCGCACCGTAGATTTCTTCCCAGGTTGTCATAGAATCAACAAGGAAGGAAAGGTCGTATTCATTCATGGGGAATTCGGGAATATGAACGAAACGGTTTGTTCTTGACTTGAAGGGAACGAGCTCCTCCGTATCAATTTCAACAAGGATAGCGGAAACAACCTTTATACCGCAGTCTGTCTTTGCCTTGTGTGAAAGAAGACCGAGATCACCGATTTTCTTTTCACCGAGGAAAATATTGAGCCATACAGTTTCATCTGCCCAGTAGGGCTTTTCAGACTTCCCGAAGGTGAATTCTTCCATATGTGTGTAGCGGGGCATCATACCGATAACACCCTTTGCCGTCCTGAAAAGCTCTGTTACGTTGTCGGGAGAGCCTACGAATGCACAGCCGAGGTGTCTTCTTTCGTAAGGAAGTGCTTCCTTTTCGTCGTAGATGCAGTTGAATTCAGAGCTTCTGAAGATTTTTGCCTCTTCAAAAATTGCAAATTCGGAGAAGTTACGCTCATTCTTTACAATAGCCTTACAGATATTGGGAAGAAGAGTTGAACGCACGTACTTTTCTGAGGGTGAGGGAGGAGTGGAAAGACAGAATACGTTATCCGTATCGGGAAGAAGTGCGTTTACAAACGTATCCGTCATCCAGGGATATGTGAAGATTTCCTGCATATTGCAACGGAAAGCAAGATATTCCTTGATTTTTCTGACAAGGTCAACATCAAGCTGATTTATAGCACCGTCAAATGTGGTTGTGATTGAGGTGGGCTGGAAGTTTTCATAGCCGTACATACGGGCAACCTCTTCCATAATGTCAGCCTTGATGGAAACGTCACCTGTTGAACGCCAGGTGGGAACAACAATGTGCATACCAGTTTCCGTAAAGGTTACCTCATAACCCATACTGCCGAGCTTTCTCGACACAACCTCCTGAGGAATTCTCATACCGAGACGCTTGTCAAGCCATTCGAATTCAACGTCGATTTCCTTCTTGACGAGCTTGTTGGGATAGCAGTCGGAGTAGGCTGTTACCTTCATCTCGGGGTAAAGCTCCTTGAAAAGCTCCATTGAGAGAGAAACTGCCTGGTCGCATCTTTCAGGGTCAATAGCCTTTTCGTATCTTGCGGAGGCTTCCGTTCTGTTATCGTAACGAAGAGCTGTTCTTCTTACACCGTGAGAATTGAAGTTTGCAACCTCAAGAATAACGCTTTCGGTCTCGGGAAGCACGGAATCCTTTGCACCGCCCATAACACCTGCAAGGGCTACTGCGCCCTCATTGTCGGCAATTACAAGGTCATCGTTGCAGAGTTCAATATCCTTGTCGTTAAGAAGCTGAAGCTTTTCTGCATCGTTTGCACGTCTTACTTCAATGTGATCAATTATGTGATTTGAATCGAAAACGTGAGTAGGCTGACCCACTGCAAGCATTACGTAGTTGGTAATGTCGACAAGTGCATTGATGGGACGAAGACCTACTCTCCAGAGACGGCTCTGCATATAGAAGGGAGAAGCCTTTACGGAGAGATTTTCAATCTTTGCACCGATATAACGGGGACATCTTTCCTCGTCAAGAATTCTTACATCGTAAGCCGTATCCGTTTCGGGAACGTACTTTTCGATAGGCTTTAAGGGAAGGTCGTAAAGAGCAGCAAGCTCTCTTGCGATACCGTAGTGACCCCAGAGGTCGGGGCGGTTTGTCATAGACTTGTTGTCTATTTCAAGGATCATATCATCAAGCTCCAGAGCATCTGCAAGATTGGTTCCGGGCTTTACATCGAGATATGAAACATCCATAATTGCATGGTCGTCATCTGTGGGGAAAAGGTCTGCGAGTCCTACCTCAACAGCGGCACATATCATACCGAAGGAAGCAACGCCTCTGAGCTTTGTGTTCTTGATTTCAACAGGCTCCCCTTCACCGTGCCAGCGTACCATTGCACCGGGAACCGCAACAACAACCTTCATACCTGCTTCAAGGTTAGAGCCGCCGCATACGATTTCCTTGATATCTTCAGTACCGATATCTACCTTACATACACGAAGCTTGTCAGCATTGGGATGAGGAAGAACCTCTTCAATGACGCCTACAACAATACCGTCAAACTGCTTTTTAAGGTCGTGCACACCTTCAACCTCAACGGTTGACATTGTAAGGTCAAAAGCAAGCTGTGACATTGTAAGGTCATCGGGAAGCTTTACATAATCTTTTATCCAGTTAAGTGATAACTTCATTCTATTTTCTCCTCCTTATTTGAACTGTGTGAGGAATCTTAAATCGGTGCTGTGGAACATACGGACGTCATCAACACCGTAACGCATCATAACAAGTCTGTCGAGACCGATGTTTACATAGAAGCCCGTATATTCATCGGGGTCAACACCTGCTGCACGGAGCACGTTGGGATGGGGTGTGCCGCCGGGCATAATTTCAATCCAGCCTACGTGCTTACAAACGCTGCAACCCTTTCCGCCGCATACAAGACAACCCATATCGATTTCGAAGCCGGGTTCAACGAAGGGGAAGAAGCCTGCTCTCATTCTTACGGGCACATCCTGACCGAATACCTTGGAAAGAATGCTCTTGATCATAACCTTACCTGCTGTGTAGGTAAAGTCCTTATCAACAATAAGAGCCTCATACTGGAAGAATGCGCGCTCGTGACGTGCATCAGTTGTTTCGTTTCTGTAAACACGGCCGGGATAAACAAAACGGTAGGGAGGCTTATGTGTCTGCATATAGCGTACGGAGTCACCGGTAAGGTGAGGACGAAGACAGAGCTTTTCATTAGCTTCACCTGAATCGTGTCCCTGGAGCCAATATGTATCCATACTTTCACGGGCGGGATGATTGGGAGGGAAATTAAGATTGTCGAATGCGAAATATTCGCTTGTGATTTCGGGACCTGAAAAAACCTCAAAACCCATTGAGCGGAAAGCATCGTTAAGGTCATAGCACATCTGTGTTATGGGATGAAGACCGCCTATCTGAGGATTGATGCCGGGAACGGTGCAGTCAAAATCGGGAGAAATGGCAAAAGCCTTATTCTTGATTTCCTCACGTCTTGCATCAATAAGCTCACCGAGAGCGTTTTTTACCTGATTTACAGCCTTTCCCATTTCGGGACGCAGACTAACATCAAGCTTGGGAATTTCCTTCATAAGAACGGTTACGAGACCTTCCTTGCCGAGGTACTTACCCTTGACAACCTGAAGCTCGTTTTCGGAGGCAGCAGCATTGATTTCTGCGGTGCCTTCAAGAAGTAAAGCATCTAATTTTTCTTTCATTTTTTTATTCCTCAATTCCTTTTTAGGATTAGAATGCATTAATAAACGGATTATAGCATACAATAATATTTATTGCAATAATAAGTTTATATATTTTAGGCATAAAAGAGGCATACGCCGTACTGACGTATGCTCTGAATCAGATTAATCGTATAAGCCCTCGGCTATCATTTCACCGATAGCGGCTACAACCAGAGGCTTATCCTCCTTGTATGTAACACCGTACCACTTATCCTCGGCAGGAAGCACCGCAACCTTTTTCGTATCGGATTCAATAAGCTCGGTTACAATAGAGGGAAGATAATACTCCTTCTTGGGCTCGTTTATGTTCTCTTTAAGGAATTCTGTAAAACCCTTTTCGATATAAGAAAAGACATCGGGACGGAATCCCCAGAGATTCATCGAAACAAGGGTATCGGGAGCAAGCCGGGTCCAGGTGGCACCGTCATCCTCGGTAAACTGACAGTCGTGATTTATCTTTGTTCTTTCCGTAACACTTGAAAGATAACCGTTATCCGTAACACAAACGCCTCTTGCAACGGTGCCGTTTTCGGTAAGTGTATTCTTAAGACGGAAGCCTGCCATACAGTAATTATCTTCCGTTGACGTAAGATAATCGTAAACGGTCTTAAAGGCACTTCTGCCGTAGAAATCGTCTGCATTTACGACTGCAAAGGGCTCATTTATAACGTCCTTACAGCAGAGAATTGCGTGGGCTGTACCCCAGGGCTTTTCTCTTGTTTCGGGACAAGTGAATCCCTCGGGAAGCTTATAAAGCTCCTGATAAACATATTCAACATCAATAATTTTCTCTATACGCTTGCCTACGATATTTATAAAGTCCTCGGCAATAGCCTCTTTTATAACAAACACAATCTTATTAAAGCCTGCTTTTTTTGCATCATAAACGGAGAAATCAAGAAGAACTCTGCCGTCCTCGGAAATGGGCTCCATCTGCTTGAGTCCGCCGAAACGGCTGCCCATACCTGCCGCCATAACTACAAGTGTTGCATTCTTTGACATAATACTACCCTCTTTTACATTGTTATTTATAGTATAGTATATTGAGATAAAATAAGCAAGTATGAAAATTAATTTGATTATGCGCAGCAAAAATCCGGACCTTCACTTTTTGTGATAAGTCCGGATGATATTTGTGTTATTTTGCGGTCACTTCACAGTATCTGCCGATATTGAACATCAGCTGCGGACATTTCTGAAGCTTTCCGTTGACGGTAATGCCGTCAAGCTCAACCTGCACTGTATTTGTGTCACTGTTTGTACCTGCAATTTTCGGAGACATATATGAGGTATAGGAAATATTTCTGAAAACAACATTCTTAATTTCGAAATTCTCTGCTTCCTCGTCATAAATCTTTACGAGAATGGGTCTTCCCTCGTCACGGAAAATTTCTATGTTTTCAAAAAGAATACCGTCGATACTGCCCTCGGTCTGCTCTGCCACAACAACAAGTGAACCTATTCTGTCATTATCCCAGATGCCGTCACGGTAAATTACGGCACAGTCACGGAAGGTAACATCGGAAATCATTTTGTTGACTTCACCCGTAATGCCGAAGCATCTTGCATAACCGCCCCAGGCAATACAATCAGAGAAAGTGATATTGCGGCTGTCCATAACACCGCCCAGTGCTTTTACTTCAAAGGTGTCGTCAGCAACTCTTGCAAAGCAGTCCTTTACGGTAACATTATGGCTGTTGCAGATTGCAAAGCCGTCACAGTTACCGCGGTTGCCTATAATGTCCACCTGTTCAATGCTGACATCGGTGCAACAATAGGAAATAAATGACCATTCGGGAGAATTGATAATTTTTATATCGCTGACATTGACATTATTGCAGTTTGTGAAAACTACGCCGCGGCGTTCACGTCTGTCAAGCTCTGTCATATCAATGACGCCTCTTCCGGTAAGGGTGATATTGTTGCAGTTAAAGAAATTCAAAAACGGATATCTTGTAAGACCGACGGCATTTTCATACCATGCGTTTTCTTCTACATATTTGTTTTCATCCTCTGCACAGTCAATATCATAAAGGTGATTTGCCTTGACATATGCACCCTCACGAAGATATATTACCAGATTATTGTAGCCCACAAGGTTTACATAGTCATATTCATACACGCCCTTGTCAATAACCCAGACATTGTTTTCGCCGTATTCTTCAATATAGGCTGCAATTTCTGCATCCTCGTCAATTTTTTCGCGGACCATAAGAGTATAGCCGTAATACTGGTTTGCACCGTTGAAAAGGAAGGTATAAACACCTGTTTTATTAATTGATGCGGTTACGGTATTGTTCTCGCAACGGGCTTTTACACCGTGGGATTGGGGCAGAACAACAGCATTCTTAAGTTCAACATCTGCACCTGTTATTTCGATATTAAAAGAAAATTCAGTGCTTGTATCAACATAAATTTCGGAAAAAGAGTGAAGCGTTCCCGTATCATCAGCACGGATAAAAACAACCGAGGCATAAACGGGAATTTCCGTTCCGCTTACCTTAGCCGTGTAATAAGGAGAAACCGTTATACCGTTAATATCGTCATATCCGCCCGACTGAACATACTCGGGAAGTTCAGCCGAAGCACGACCCACAAGCTCCTGCTCGGTAAGATCTGCTTCTTCAAGGGTTATAATTGCTTCATCGGGATATTGAAGAAATGAAAAATCGAAATTCTCACTTTCGGGAAAAACTGCTGCCGGAGAAAGCAGATTTGTGCAAAAAATTGAAAGTGTTGTAAAAATCGTGAACATAAATTTAATAAATACCTGCATTGAATTATCTCCCTGTCTGATAATTTTTAAGTAATTATACCATAATAATACACTACAATCAAGTCCCGTCATTTAACATAAAAAAACACCAGAGATCCTAAGACCTCAGGTATTTTTGGTGCGAGTGTTCATAAGGGATTTACTCAAAATATAAGTTAAACCGGCTTCAAACATAGTATTCTGCACTCCTGCTGTTGCTTAATAGAGAAACTTATGGAGGTACATAATGTCAAATATCATTGAGGATTTCTACTATGGCAACCTTGAGCCACAAGAGGTCAATTCCGAATTAACACCTAAACTTAAAAAGAAACTGAGTAATCTTGCCGAGAGAGAAGAGCAACTTGCGACAAGACTGACCGGTGAAGCAAAAGAAATGTTTCTTAGTTATGTAAATGCTTATGTTGAATTTTCAACTACAAGTAATGCTGACAGCTTTATATCAGGCTTCAGGCTAGGTGCAAGTTTTATATACGACACATTTGTTAAGAACATGAAAGGATAATGCAATTATGAAAAATATTACATACAGACAAGTCAATGATTATATGATACCTAATCTTACACTCCCACCTGAAGAAGCAAATATCACTCTCGGTAAATGGGGTATGCTACATAAGGATTACCTGCTTAAACACAAGAAAATATTATTCACAACACTACTTACTCAAGGTAAACTATATCAGCACTGTGCCGAGGTCGAAAACCAGGCACGAGATATGTTTGATACTCTTGTTAATCAGATGAAAGAGGCTGAAGGTGTTACAGAGAAATTGCAAGAGGAAAATCAGATGGCGTGGGTTGCTCAGATGAATAACATCCGTAGCAGAGCCACAGAAATCGTAAACCACGAGATTATTTATAGTTAACCGAAGCATGGCGGCAGGAAGAAATACCTGCCGCTATTGTTATCTTGAGGTGGTTGTGATATAATACAGCTACTGAATGATGAATG
>JAZOWG010000172.1:0-1569 GCA_045659105.1 Acutalibacteraceae bacterium | reverse complement strand
TGTAATTGCAACAGTTGAGAAGCCGTTGATTTCTTTAAGCTCTACAACGTCCTGAAGAGTGTTTTCGGGAGTAAGGTTGGAGGCACTTACAACAAAGCCTGCCTTATAATTCTTTACACGGGCAACCATTGCGGCTTCGTCTTCGATGGACTGAGAACCGTAAATAAAGGACATACCGCCTTCTTTTGCAAGTGCAATTGCAAGCGTATCATTTGATACGGACTGCATAATAGCGGAAATCATAGGAATGTTAAGTGAAATTGCGGGTTCTTCGCCCTTCTTGAACTTCACAAGAGGAGTTTTAAGCGAAACGTTTGAGGGCACACAGTTTTCATCTGTATAGCCGGGAACTAAAAGATATTCGCTGAAGGTATGTGAAGGTTCGCTGTAATAAAATGCCATAAAAAATCGCTCCTTTTATCCTTACTTTTCCTTATATGATAACACACAAAAAAAATATAGTCAATTGTGTAATCTTTTATTTATTTGTGTTGATTCATCGAATTTTTTGTGATATATTCATTAATAAATTATGAAAAAGGAAGAGTAATGAATACTATGCCGGGAATTGGTACGATTGTTAACGTAATTGCTGTTATTCTCGGGGGAATTGCAGGACTTGTTTTCGGAAAGAAAATAAAATCGGACATCCGTGACTCCCTTATGAAAACTGCAGGTGTTGCCGTTATTTTTATCGGTATTTCGGGAGCGCTTTCGGGGCTTCTGAAAATAACGGAGGAAGGCACGCTTTCAACCGACAAGGCGCTTATGATGATAATTTCACTTATTATCGGTTCGCTTTTCGGTGAGCTTATAAAAATTGAAGACAGACTTGATAAATTCGGAGAATGGCTGAAAATAAAGGCTCACGCCACCGAGGACGGGGGCTTTGTGGGGGCATTTGTCAACACCTCCCTTATAATCTGCGTAGGGGCTATGGCGGTTGTCGGTGCAATTGAGGACGGAATTAACCGTGACCCTGCAACGCTTTTTGCCAAGGCTCTTCTTGATTTTCTCATAGTAATCGTAATGACATCAACCCTCGGCAAGGGGTGCATCTTTGCATTTATTCCCATAGGCATTTTTCAGGGAACAATTACGGCTCTGTCAAAATTTGCAGAACCGCTGTTTTCTGTAGGTTCGGTAATTTCTGATATGTCACTTGTGGGCAACGTGCTTATATTCTGTGTGGGAATAAACATCTGCTTCGGCAAAAAATTCAGGGTGGGAAATATGCTCCCCTCTCTTATTATAGCTATTATCTATTCTTTGATAAATTTTTATGTATGAGGTGGCAAAAATGGGTAAAATTGTAGCTCTCGGCGGCGGACGCTTTGATAACGGTGAAATGGATAACGTAACGGAGCATATTATTTCGCTTACGGGTAAAAAAAATCCGCATTTTCTTTTTATTCCGACCGCATCCTTTGACAATATGGATGAAAATGACGACGTAATGCTCTGCTTTATGAAATACGGCTGTACTGCCGATATTCTTTTTCTCACTCACGAAGACGTGACGGAAGAAGTCATAAAAGAAAAGATTGAAAAAGCTGACGGTATTTTCGT
>JAZOWG010000171.1:0-5102 GCA_045659105.1 Acutalibacteraceae bacterium | reverse complement strand
TTCCTATGAAGGTCAGCTGATTGAAAATTTCTGGATTAATTTCAAGGACGGTAAGGCTGTTGAATGGGATGCCGAAAAGGGTCAGTCACTTCTCACAAAGATGATTACTATGGATGAGACAGCCTGTATGCTCGGTGAGCTTGCTCTTATCCCTAAGAACAGCCCCATAAGCGAAAGCGGAATTTTGTTCTACGAAACACTTTTCGACGAAAATGCAAGCTGTCACATAGCACTCGGTGCCGGATATAATGACACAATTGACGGTCACCTTGATATGACAAACGAGGAGTGCCGTGCCCTCGGAATCAACGACAGTATGATTCACGTTGACTTTATGATAGGCGCCGACGATATGGAAATCACGGGCTATAAAGACGGAAAAGCAGTCAAAATTTTCGAAAACGGAACATGGGCGGAGTAATCATAATTCAGTTTACTGAATTATGATAGTGATGTTTGCATTCGCAAGTGATGTTCTGCCGTTGGCAGAGTGATGCTTAACCTTTGGTTAAGTGATGTGTTTGCTTGCAAACGTTTCGGGACCTGCGGTCGGCATTATAAAAAATTTAAGTGCAGAAGTGTAAAAACTTCTGCACTTTATTGTTTTTTCGGTAGGGGCAACTCCCCTGCGTCGCATTATTTATATTTTCAGCAAATATCCGAATTCCGAATTATTTAATATTTCCTTCGAGGAAGTTTTCTTCGGCTACTCTGCCATCACGATTTACACGGAAGGTTTTGATTTCGCAGGGAAGGAAGTCTGCCTTGAAGCCGCAGTCAAGCATATCGCACACAATAGCAGCTCTTGTTTCCTTGCCTGAGGTTTCTGCGAATCTCATAACAACGTCGCCTGAGCCGTCCTCTGCCAATTTGAAGGCAGTCATAATGACGTTGTCCTTATCACAGTAGATAAAGCGTTTGGTCTGAGGCTCGGTGCCCTTATGATAGCTTTCGGGAACGAGCACGGGACGGACGTTGAAGAGGGCGGCTTCCTTAGTGATGCCGTTGAGTTCCGGAGCACCGTCACAGAGGAAAATGCCGTATTCAAAGGTCTGCTTGCCTTCATCTGTGAAGTTAAAGTCGGCAGCAGGACGGTGTGAATAGTGGTCTGCGAAAATAACGTTTCTCATAAGAGTGATTCTCAGGTCATTTCCCTTGCAGTCATAGGAATACTTGCTGTCATTGAGAACTGCAAGTGTTCTTCTGCCGCCGTTATCGAAGGAGATTGCACCCCAACGCTGAGCAGGCTCCTCTTCACCGTTCACGGGTCTTCTTATGAAGCCTGCGGGGATTTCGTAGGTATTCTCTGCATTGTCTCCATCCACGGGGAAGGACATTTTAAGCATAGTGAACTTTTCCTGCCACAGAGCCTTACACTTAACACGAAGCACCTTTGAGTCGGAAGCAAGGATGAAGTCCTGAGAAAGGTGGGATTCACCGAATTTACTCTTCACTCTTACTACCGCACGGGCAGGGCCTGCTTCAACAAGCTCGATGCCTTCAAGCTCCATTGTGCCCTTAACGTTGTGGAAGGTAAATACGTTATGCGCCCAGGTGTCCGTTTCGTGGTCGTCAATTACCGTGGGAACGGCAACGGGCTTTTCGGCACTTGCATAATCAAAGCCTGTTTCTTTATTTATAAGGCTTACGATTGCGCCTGTCTTTTCGGAGAAGGTTGCCTTTATATATTTATTTTCAATTGTAAGACCTTCGGCGGTGACGTCGGAAGATATGCTCTTTATCTCGTCGCCCTCTCGCCACCAGGTAAGCCAGTAGGTGCTGTAGCCGAGTGCCGGTACCTTTGCAATAAAGCAGGTATCCATATGAGAGTCGTTTGAACGGGAGGAACGCACGTTCTGGAAGGGAACGTCATTGCCCTCACAGTCCGTTACCTTACTTGAAGCGTTGTAGGCACGTACTGCAACCTCTATATCAAATGAATGGGGATTGAACACAACAACGGGACGGGGGAAATTACCGCAGGACTGATTTCTGACCTCTGTACAAACGGGGTCGGAAACACCGTCTACCCAGGTGTCAATCTTTCTTGCGATTCGAAGAACTGCCTCGTTATAAATTTTAGAGGAAAGATTCATAGCGTGTCCCATAGAATCTCTTACATCATCATAAGCCTCCATAATGGAGCAGCCGCAGAGAATGTCGTGGAACTGATTGAAGCAGACCTCTCTCCAGGCGGTTTTGAAGTCCTCTGTCTTTGCAGTCATCTTATATTCCTTATTTGCAACCGTTGAAAAAGCTTCGGAGGCAAAAAGTGAATTTTCAGCCTGACGGTTAAGCTTTTTGACAAGGCTTGTTGCACTGTAGCAGCCGCTTGCGTGGTGCTGTAATTCGTCCTTCCATAAGGGAAGGTCGGGGAACTGTAATGTCAGAGCCTTGAAGTACATATCGGGGGATGAGAACTGTAATTTATGCCAGCCCTCACGGGTCATATTTTCCTTAAGATATTCTATATCTCCTCTTGTGGGGCCGCCGCCGTGGTTTCCGACACCGTAGAACAGCATCATACCGTGGCCGGTTTCATTAATGAACTTTTCGGCACATTCAAGTCCCGAGTCAATTGCGTTTTTGCCGTGGTCGGCATAGCCGTGGGGAAGACGGTAGGTAAGCACCCTTGAGCCATCCATACTCTCCCAGAGGAAGGTTACGGGGATGTTCGGATTTTCGTTGGGAGTGGGTCTCTGGAATACGTAGCTTGTCATACCGCTCTTGAAAAGGAGCTGAGGCATCATAGCGTTGTGACCGAAGGAGTCTACGTTATAGCCTGTTGTGCAGATTTTGCCGAACTTTTCATAGTAATAAAGCTGTGAATAAAGTGCCTGACGGGCAAAGGACTCACCTGAGGGCATATTGCAGTCGGGCTGTACCCACCAGCCGTTTACGGGTATCCATCTGCCCTGCTTTACTCTTTCTGTAATTTCAGCAAACATATCGGGGTCGATTTCCTCAACCCACTTATAATAAGCGGCAGAGGAGCAGGTGAAGATAAAATCGTTATATTCGTTAAGTCTGTCAAGTGCGCTTCTGAAGGTCTGAAGCACCTCACCGCAGCCCTCCTGCCAACGCCACAGCCATATAGGGTCAAGGTGAGCATTGCCTACGAGATGTATTCTTGATGTATCTGCCATTTTTTATTCCTCCTCTATAAGCCCTGCATATCTTCCGAGCCAGTAAGCAAATGTATAAACGTAACAGCTTTCAACCTGATAGCAGTCTCTTCCGCCGTCGTGATCCTTGTATGTATAGGGGCATCTGTCATATTTTGAAATGGGGAACTCATCGGGGCAAAGTCTCCATGAGGCTTCCTTTTCACCGCCGAGTCTGGTGCGGCAGGCTACGTCCTGACGGGAGGAAAGGCTGACTGAGGTTACAAGTCTTGTGATACCCACACGTCTGAACCAGTCGGCAAGTGCATCGGTATCAATTTCATCCTCGGGGCAGGAAAGCATATAGGGAATGTCGTAAGCAGGGTTGTGCTCACGGCGGAAGGTGCCGTTCCAGCCTCTGTAGCCGTGCTTGTAAAGCTCTCTTAATTCCTCATCCTCTTCAAGGGTGCAAAGAAGCCAGTAGGAGCTTGTTGCAAGCATATTGTCACCGTACATAAGACCTTCAACATCCTCACCGCCCTCAAGCAGTGCGGAGATGTGGAAGCGCTCCTTATGAAGAGAGGTAAGCCTTGCATAGCCCTCCTCATTTACAAGCTTTTTATAGGTTTCCTCCCACAAGCCCTTTTCGCCCGTGATGTGCATTGTAACCTTAAGGTACATAAGAAGCTCTGCTGCATTAAGACAGCCGTCGGACCATCCGAGAAGAGTTTCAAAGTAAGCCTTGCTCCACTTAGCCCAGGTTGTAGGCTTGCCCGTTGAGGTCTCGTGGAATTCGAAGCCGTGTTCAATGATGTGCGTCATTGTGTTCTTGGCTGCTGTCTTTACGATTTCGTCAAGCACGGGATCCTCTTCACCCATAATCTCGTGGAAGAAATACATAAAGAGGTAGTGAAGAGTGATTTCGTCGGAGCTTGTGTCGCCCTTATAAACTATACCGTCGTGTGAATAGCCAAGGTCAGTATAAAGGTGTGAAAGTCTTTCGGGAATGGGAGCGCCGGCATAGATTTCCTTGCCTGCAATGCCTCTCTGCTTGGCACCCGTTGTGGGAAGCACAACTGCCTTGTCACCCATCTTTTTGTAGAAAAGACCGTCATCGGGTACGGGCTCAGTGGGAACCATATAGGTTCTTGCAACGAAGCCGTCTCCTCTGCCGGGAATATACATAAGAAGCTGGCAAGCCTCGGAGGCTCTTATTGCACTCTTTTTAGCGGCAACGGTTCTTTCGTCGTCTGCGCCGTACTTCTTCTTATAAACTGCATATTTGCAAAGCTCACCGATAGCAAGACCGCAGGTAAAGGTACCTGAGTTATCGGAGTGTCCGTAAGGCACAACAGAGGAAAGCTCACGGGGTACTGTAAGATTTCTCTGAGTACACATACCGCGGCGGGATACGTATTTTTCGGTTTCCTCGGTAAGTCTTAATGCCTTTTCCTCACATGTGATTTCGTTGAGCACGATATTTGTAATTCCCGTAGCAGTCTTTACCCACACGCTCTCTTTTTCGCCCTCTTCTACGTAAATTGCCTTTACGTCATTGTCGGGAAGGTCACGGGAAGCTGAGAAATACTGCACCTTATCAATTTCATACTCTGCATTTTCATCATAACGGGTAAGTCCGTTGGGCGCACCGAGCCACAGAACGTTTCCGTATTTTGCAAAGCAGGTATAGTCCTTCTTGCGGGAAGGAAGCGGATATAATACACCCGACAAATCGGGAGCACCGCTCTTTACGGAAAAAGCTCCCTTAGGAACAGCAGAATCATATTTTCCGTAAATCTTTATTTCTCTTGCAAGAGAATTTTTAAGCTTAATGGTTTTCATAAAATCCCCCTTAACTTAGGCTGACGGGAGTTGAACCCATCACGCCTGACAAACGATAATTTTCCGTTTGACTTTGCCTCATCACTTGAAATACGGCAGTATTCCTGCGTTCTTCGGACTTCGTCAAAACAAAAAATTCTCTGTTTGGCAGGTCTA
>JAZOWG010000170.1:0-2792 GCA_045659105.1 Acutalibacteraceae bacterium | reverse complement strand
CCCATTGCAAGGACAATAGCCTTTGCCTGAATCTTAAGAAGACCGTCAGCCTTGTTTACTGCAGTAACAAGATTATTACCGTCAATATCAAGAACCATTGTATCGGTCTTAACAACAATATCTGTATTTTCAATCTGCTCGATAAATTTTGCGGCATATTCGGGACCTGAAAGCTCTTCACCGAAATAGTGGAGACCGAAGCCCGTGTGAATACACTGCTCAAGAATACCGCCGAGAGTTTCTGCTCTCTCGAGCACAATTATACTTTCTATACCGCACTCACGTGCCTTAAGGGCTGCAGCCATGCCTGCAGGACCGCCGCCTACAACTACAAGATCATAATTCAACATGACTTAGACCTCCTTACTTTGTTTTATCAAAAAGAATATTTGAGCCTGCGCCGAATTTTGTTATTTCATTGATTTCGGTGCCAAGCTCACGTGCAAGAATTTCAACAACCTTTGAACCGCAGAAGCCGCCCTGACAGCGTCCCATACCGGCTCGTGTGCGTCTCTTTACACCGTCAACATCTCTTGCGCCTGCAGGAGCCTTTATAGCATCAACAATTTCGCCTTCTGTGATTGTTTCGCATCTGCATACGATTCTGCCGTAAGCAGGATTCTTTGCAATAGCTTCTGCTCTTTCTTCATCTGTTGCGTGTCTGAAACGGAAAACGTCATTTCTTGTGCCGTTGAAGCTTTCGTTTGCTGTAACATCACCCATAGAATTCTTAATAATATCAACAAGATATTCAGCAATAGCGGGAGCAGAGGTAAGTCCGGGAGATTCAATACCGGAAGCGTGAATAAACTGAGGATTCACCTTGCTGGGTCCGAGAATAAAGTCATCATTAACGGGATGTGCACGAAGACCTGTAAAGGACGTAATTGCATTTCTTACGGAAACTGCGGGACAGCTCTTTACAGAAAATGTCTTAATTGTCTTAAAGCCGTTTGCAGTAGTGGACTTATCAAATTTATCCTCAATATCCTCTGCCGTAGGTCCGATAAGAAGATTACCGTCAACAGTAGGAGATACAAGTATACCCTTACCCATCTTTGTAGGGCACTGGAAAATAGTATGACTCACCATATCGCCGACAGCCTTATCGAGAATAAAGTATTCACCGCGGCGCATAACAAGATTTACGCAGTCATCGCCGATAAGCTTTGCAATTTCATCGGAATGTGCACCTGCAGCATCAACAACGTATTTTGTCTTTATCTCGCCTGCATCTGACTTTAATGTAAACACACCGTCAGCGAAAGAGATTTCCTTTACACGGAAATTTCTTACGAATTCGGCACCGTTTACAACAGCATTCTCAGTTGCTGCAATTGTAAGCTCATAAGGGCATACGATACCGGCACTTTCTGCTCTGAGAGCTCCTGCTACATCATCTGCAAGATTAGGTTCAAGTGCTTTCAGTTCCTCCTTTGAAAGAACACTGAGTCCCGGAACACCGTTTGCAGTACCTCTGTCATAAAGGTCTTTAATTGTGTCCATTTCCTCTTCGGAAAAAGCAACAACAAGAGAACCGTTATTTTTATAGGGAACACTGAGCTTTTCACAAAGCTCCTTCATCATTCCGCAGCCCTTGACATTAAGCTGAGCCTTGAGCGTTCCGGGCTTTGCATCAAAACCTGCATGAACGATACCGCTGTTTGCCTTACTTGCTCCCATTGCAACATCATTTGTTGCTTCCACAAGTACAGTTTTAAGATTGTATTTTGAAAGCTCACGGGCAGTAAGAGCACCTATTACACCTGCACCGATTACAGCTACATCATAACACATACTATACATCTCCTTAAATATGACTAAGCATATATTATATATATTTTAATTATATATCCAAGCACAGAATAAATCAATATGTTTTATATATCAAGTCCGTTAAAGTCAGTTAATTTTTTGGTAATTTTCTGAACAAAATCCGATATTTCGGAATTTTCGCAAAGCTTACGGGAGGCAATTCTTAATGCACGCAGGAACTTTCTGTCAAACTCATATTTTTCACTGATAAGAGGACAGAACTCAAGCGCTCTGATATCAGGAGCAACCGAATGCTTATCGCTTTTTTCTTCGGCATATATAAGATACGGGAATATACGGCAGGATAACGGTCTTTCATTTCTGCGGCAATGACCTTTACACCTTACGGCAAGATTATCGTAACGATTATCGAAATAAACTTCAAAATTTTCATTCTGATAAAAGATTTCTTCCTCGCCGGGAAACAAAAGCATTCCGTCGTTATCATTTCCCGTACAGCATTTCTTATTACAAATTTTTCCGCAGTCATATTTTACGGGAGTGACATTTTCAAGAAATTCATAAGCCTTCTTTATACAAGCTGATTTAGATTCCATTTCATTCTCCGATAGTTTTTTTATTATTATATCTGCTATAACATCTTTTTGCAACAAAAAAACAGGTGTCCGGGAAACCGGACACCCATATTCTGCGAAGAAATTATTCAGCTGTTTCGGGAGCAGCTGTTGTATCGGGCTCAATGAAGCCGAGTTCGCCGAGAAGATCGTTGATGAAAGTTTCAACGTCTACGCCTGCAAGGTCAAGAAGACCGATAGCAAGAAGTGCAGGGATAACAGCAACAAGAACCTTCTTAAGGATCCATTTGATGGGCCATGTGAACATTGTAATTTCCTCCTAAATTTTTATTCAATATACTTATATCACAAATGATACAAATATGCAAGGGCAAAAATATTTGTACACAAATTGTTTACATTTTTGCAACAACATTACATAAGTGTTTCAGGCTCCTCATA
>JAZOWG010000169.1:0-18208 GCA_045659105.1 Acutalibacteraceae bacterium | reverse complement strand
TGAACAGGTCTGTGTTCCGCAACAGACTTCTTAGCTGCAAGACCGATTTTAACAGACTGCATACCTGCATGAATACCAACGGGAACATCTGTATTGTTTTCACAAGCATCAACAAACTGACGCATTTCCTCGGAGAAGGAGCCCATATATCTTTCAAGGAAGAAGAAGAGGGGCTTTTCACCTGTAACACCGTTTGCATCTGCAATAACTGCAGTTGAAAGAGTATCATTAGCGGTTGCAACCATACCCTTGGAGCCGAAAAGCTCTGCTCTCTGGTCATAGCCGTAAGCTGCACGGCGTGAGTTGTCGATAACTGCAAGAGCACCGTTTGCCATCTTCATTGTGATGATAGCGGTGTCAACGTCACCCTGTTCACCGATTGCGGGATCAACAAGAACTGCGGAATTAACATAAACCTCTTCTACATCGCTGTTTGTAAGGAAGCAAGCCATATCAAAATCATGAATTGTCATATCAAGGAAGATACCGCCTGAAACTGCAATGTACTTGGGATTGGGAGGCTCGGGGTCACGGGATGTAATCTTGAGGATATGAGCGTCACCGATTTTACCTGCATCGTAAGCCTTGCGGATAGCGGCAAAGTTATGGTCAAAACGGCGATTGAAGCCTACCTGGAACTTGATTTCGGGGTGCTTAGCGAGAGCGTCAGCAACAGCCTGAATCTTTTCTATTGAGTGGTCAACGGGCTTTTCGCAGAAAACGTGCTTACCTGCTTCAATAGCTTCTATTGAAATTGTTGAATGTGTGTCTGTTGAAGAGCAAACGAGAACTGCATCAATTTCCTTGTCTTCAAGAATCTTCTTGTAGTCGGTGTAAATATCCTTAACACCGAAGCCTTCGCAGAATGCCTTTGTTTCGTCATTCATAAAGGGGTCAGCAATAGCCTTGACTGTTGCGTTCTTTACGTGATAAGAAATTGATTCGAGGTGAACCTTACCGATTCTGCCTGCACCTATAATACCAATTGTAAGCATAATGATTTCTCCTTTGATTTCTTAGATTGTGCCGTCCCAGGTGGAAACAGCCTTATTTGTCTTTTCTTCTTCGTCAAACCAACGCTGAGTTACGCACTTGCTTTCCGTAAAGAAGCGGTAAGCGTCCTTGCCGAGACAGTGAAGGTCACCGAAGAAGGAATCCTTATGTCCCGAGAAGGGGAAGAATCCGATGGGTACGGGAATACCGACGTTTACGCCGACCATACCGCCGTGTGTGTTTCTTACGAACTCTCTTGCAAAATAGCCGTTCTGTGTAAAGATAACAGATCCGTTTGCATAGGGGTTGTTGTTCATGATTTCAAGGCCTTCCTTGAAGGACTTACAACGCTTAACGGAAAGAACGGGGCCGAATACCTCATCTCTGCCGATAGTCATATCTTCAGTAACGTTATCGAAGATTGTGGGGCCTACAAAGTAGCCGTTTTCGTAGCCTTCAACAACGCAGTCTCTGCCGTCAAGAACAAGAGTTGCACTTTCACGTACACCCTTTTCGATGTCTGCAATAACCTCATCATAATGCTTCTTATAAGTAATGGGGCCGAGCTTTGATGTCTTATCTACAGCGGGACCTACCTTGATCTGAGAAGCCTGCTTTTTGAGCTCTGCAACAAATTCATCAGCTATTGCCTCTTCAACTACACAGCAAGAAAGAGCCATACATCTCTGACCTGCACAACCGTAAGCAGAGTTTATGATACCTGCAACGGTTCTTTCAATGGGAGCATCAGACATAACAAGTGCGTGGTTCTTTGCCTGGCAAAGAGCCTGAACACGCTTGCCGTTAGCGGCTGCCTTCTGATAAATAAGCTTTCCTACGGGAGTTGAGCCAACGAAAGTAATTCCCTTTACATCGGGATGCTCGAGAATAAGGTCAATTTCCTTTCTGGAACATGTAACAACGTTTACAACACCGTCGGGAAGACCAGCTTCCTTGTAAAGCTCAGCAATACGAAGTGCTGTTCTGGGTGTAAGGGATGCTGCTTTGAGAACCATTGTGTTACCTGTAGCTACACAAACGGGAACCATCCAGCCGAAGGGAATCATTGCGGGGAAGTTTACGGGAACGATACCTGCAAAAACACCCATTGATTCACGGTAAAGAACTGTATCGAAGCCTTTGGAAGCGTCCATAAGGCTTTCACCCATCATAAGAGAAGGAACCTGAATAGCAAGCTCTGTTCCTTCTTTTGCCTTGAGAACGTCACCTTCAGCCTCAGCCCATACCTTGCCGTTTTCTTCGGCTACAAGACGGGTAAGCTCTTCCATATGCTCCATAATGAGCTCTCTAACCTTAAAGAGAACCTGTGAACGCTTTATTGCGGGAGTTGAGCTCCATCCGGGATATGCTGCCTTTGCTGCCGCGATAGCTTCGTTTACCTCGTCAGCGGTACAGCAGGGCGCATAGCCTGTTACTTCACCCGTTGAAGGGTTATGAAGGTCATAATATACGTCTGTTTTTGACTCAACGTACTGACCGTTGCAAAAATATTTAAGTTTTTCAGCCATAATTTTTCTCCTGAATTAAAGTCCTGCTTTTTCAGCAATGTATTTTCTTGCCTTGAGAGCATATTCGAAGGGATTAGCGATTGCGGGATCCTGCTCTGCTTCTACGAGAACGTAGCCTTCGTATCCGGTTTCTGCAAGAACGTCAAAAATGGGAGCAAAGTCAATTGCGCCGTCACCGGGAACTGTAAAGGTGCCGAGTCTTACGCCCTGAAGGAAGCTGAGCTTTTCTGCTTTTACCTTTGCGATAACGTCAGGACGGATATCCTTGAGGTGAACGTGCTTGATTCTCTTTGCGTATTTCTTGAGGACTGCCATATAGTCCTCACCGCAGTATGCAAGGTGTCCTGAGTCAAAGAGAAGGCTGAAGAGCTCGGGATCGGTGTTTTCCATCATTCTGTCGATTTCAGCAGCAGTCTGAACAACTGTACCCATATGATGATGGAATGTAAGAGCAATTCCCATATCCTTTGCAACCTTGCCGAGCTTGTTAAGGCCTGTACAAAGCATATCCCACTCTTCATCGTTCATAACATACTTGTCATCGAAGATTGAAAGGTCTGTTCCCTGAATTGAGTGCCCCTGCTCGGAAACACCGACTACCTTTGCACCCATTTCTTTAAGGAATGTGATGTGCTTGATGAATTCCTTTTCAGTCTCTTCATAAGGTTTTGTTGTAAGGAAGGTTGAGAACCAAGCGTTACAGATCTGCATTCCGCGAAGGTCGAGAGCCTTCTTGAGAACAGCTGTATCCTTGGGATACTTGTTACCTACTTCACAGCCGGTGAAGCCTGCAAGTGCCATTTCTGAAACGCACTGCTGGAAGGTGTTTTCTGCACCGAGGTCGGGCATATCGTCATTTGTCCAGCCTATGGGAGCAATACCGAGTTTTACTTTGTTTTTGTCGAGCATATTAATATCTCCTTGCCTTTTCAAGATTTTCCTTTTTATTTTTATATGCATTCCTTACGGAATCTTTGCCTGAAACAGATGCAAGTCCTACGTGCCACCAAGCATCATATCCGTCTGTCATGGACTTGGGAAGGACCTTTATGTCAACAAGAGTGGACACCGACTGTTTTTTACTGTCCTCGAGAGCCTCAGCCAACTGCTCCATAGTGTTGACCTTATAAGTCTTTACACCGTAGCCTGCTGCGCACATTGCAAAGTCAATGGGTATAAGCTCACCTAAGAGATTGCCGTTTTCGTCTCTCTTTCTGAATTCGGTTGCGAGATTTCCGATGCCGTTTGACATCTGAAGGTTGTTGATACAGCCAAATCCTGCGTTATCAAAGAGAAGAACGTTGATTTTCTTGTTTTCCTGAATAGATGTTACGAGCTCTGAATGAAGCATAATGTAACTTCCGTCTCCGCAGAAGGCGTACACTTCCCTATCGGGCTCAGCCATCTTAGAGCCGAGTGCGCCTGCAATTTCATAACCCATACAGGAGTAGCCGTATTCCATATTGTAAGTGTCTCTTACGTCCGAGGTCCACATTCTCTGCATACATCCGGGAAGCGAGCCTGCAGCAGCAACAGCAATAGCGTCATCTGCAATATTTTTTCTGATGTATGCGAGAGCGGCTGTCTGGGTGACGGCTCCCTTATACATATCTACAAATTCGGGAATGGTTCTTTCATCACGTGCCTTGATGAGAGGCTTGAAGTTGTCATCATACATATATGCTGAAAGAGCTTCCATTTCTTCTGCCCAGCGTGCCTTGGCATCTGTGATTTCGGTAGTATATGCTGTTTTGTAGCACTTCTCTGAAAGGATTCCGTCAAGCTTATTAATCGCAAGCTTTGCGTCTGCTACACATTTGACTGCATCAAGCTTATACGCATCAAAGCGGTCAGTGTTTATTGTAACAAACTTCACATCGGGATTCTGAAAGAGTGATTTAGAGGCTGTTGTAAAGTCAGAGAATCTTGTTCCCACACCGATAATTACGTCGGCATCCTTTGCAATTGTGTTAGCGGCAAGGTTACCCGTAACACCGACACCGCCGAGGTTGTGTGAGTGTGAGGAAAGCACGGCACTTTTACCGTTCTGTGTTTCTGCAAGTGCAATGTTGAACTTGGCGCAGAAATCCTCAACGGTCTTTCCTGCTTCAGAGTATCTTACACCGCCGCCTGCAATAAGAAGAGGCTTCTTTGCAGAAAGAATAATTTCAGCAATATCATTAAGCTCATCCTCTGCGGGATTGATTCTTGTGATTTTATGAACTCTCTTTTTGAAGAACATATCGGGGAAATCGTAGCTTTCACCTTCAACGTCCTGACAAAGAGAAATACATACCGCACCTGTGTTTGCGGTGTCCGTAAGCACACGCATTGCGTTAATCATAGCGCTCATAAGGTGCTCGGGACGTGCTACTCTGTCCCAGTAGCGGCAAACAGGCTTATAAGCATCATTAGTTGTGATTGCAAGAGAATGACTCTGTTCAAACTGCTGAAGCACGGGGTCGGGCTGTCTGCAGGAGAACGTGTCTGCAGGGAAAAGCAGAAGAGGAATATTGTTAACTGTTGCAGTAGCGGCTGCTGTTATCATATTAGCTGCACCGGGGCCGATTGATGAAGAGCATGCAATAATTTTTCTTCTGTTATTCTGCTTGGCAAAGGAAGCGGCTGCGTGAGCCATTCCCTGCTCGTTCTTGCCCTGATAGACTCTCAGAGTACCGGGGTCCTCATCAAGAGCCTGACCGAGACCGCACACAATACCGTGACCGAAAACGGTGAAAATACCGTCAACAAACTTTGTCTCAACTCCGTCAAAGGAAACGTACTGATTGTTCAGGAACTTAATAAGAGCCTGAGCTGTTGTCATAATAGCCATATTAATTTTCTCCTTAAGTTAGCAATGTGTAAGCCATTCGTGTTCATCGGGAACAAATCTTGTTGTTTTGAACCAGGGGTCACCGTCAATATGCCTTATCATCCATACATAATACATTTCGTATCCGGGTGCTGCCGCCTGCTGATGGTCCTTGCCTGACGTGATACAGCAGAAGGAGCCGTCTTTGCTTTTATAAACGTCTTCACCAATATAGCATGCACCGAAGCCCTGAGGCTTGTCGAATTTATAATAGTATACCTCGGGCTGAGGATGATGGTGCGGAGGATAGCTCGACCATTTGCCGGGCTGAGTGAAAACCCCACCGAGAACAAGATTTGAATAAGGCGCATTATCATAATCAAACATAGTTGAAACTATTCTGTGACCTGCTCCTCCCCATTGTCCCTTTCCGAATTCCTGATAAAGACAGTTTTGGGGAGTGTAGAAATGAGGCTCAAATTCATTTTCATTATCGGTCTGCTGAACGATAAATTCCGAATCCTCAAGAGCATCAACGGTAAAAGCAGTGTTTTTTGAAACGTGAAGACAATAGGGCTTCTTTTCGAAGGGATTTTCTCTCTTTCCCTCTACCCTGAGGTCATTACAATTAAAAACCACGTCACCTGACAGAAGAAGGACGGCTGTTTCGTTAGCATCGTCACATAGAGTGAAGCTTTCTCCTTTAAGAAGTCTTTTGACGTAAATCGTCATATTCATATCGGCATTTTTACCGTTCATTTCACAGAGAAGCGATATGTTGTTATTATCAAAGGAGGGATATTCAAACATAATAAATCCTCCTTATGCTCGGGCTACCATTTCGCCGTATTCAGCCTTTTCAGCCGCAATAAATTCTTCAACCTGCTTAACTGTCGGCATATCCTGAGAGCAGGCGTGGCTTGCAACGAGCATAGCGGCAGATGCTGAGCCGAATTCAAGGCAGTCAATGATTTCTTTGCCTTCAAAGAGACTGTAAAGGAAGGCTGAGGTATAACCGTCGCCGCCGCCGAAGGATTTGAGAAGCTTTACGGGGAAGGGCTTGATTGAGAAGCTCTGACCGTCATTTGTATAAGCTGTTGAGCCCTGCTTGCCGTGAGTAACAATAACAATTTTTGCGTTCTTGCTCTGCCAGTAAGCTGCAGAGGTCAGGTCTGTGCCGTCAAGTCCGAGAAGACCTTCAGCGAGATCATATTCCTCACGTGAGCCGATAATCATATCAGCTTCATTTGCAACGAGAGAATAGTAAACTGCAATTTCATCCTTATTCTTCCAGTTGTATGCTCTGTAGTCAAGAACGAAAATAACAGGAATATTATTCTTCTTTGCAAGCTGCATTGCCTTGAGGGTTGCTTCTCTTGAGGGGCTTTCAGCAAGAGCAACACCTGAAATAAGAACAGCTGCACCTTCCTTGATATATTCCTCGTCTATATCATCGCATTCAAGCTTTAAGTCAGCGGCTTCGTTACGGTACATAACGATTGAGCTTTCTGTTTCTGACTTGATTTCAGTAAAGGTAAGACCGATTTTTGAGCCGTCCTTACATCTGACGATTCGGGAGGTGTCAATACCCTCGTTTTCGAAGAAATCCGTTACAAAGGTGCCGAGCTGGTCATCGGAAACGCGTGCAAAGAAGCCGCACTTTTTGCCGAGCCTTGCAAGACCTACTGCTATGTTTGCAGGTGAACCTCCGAGATATCTCTTGAAGGTTGTGCTTTCGTTGAGGGGACAGTAATAATCGACGGGATTGAAGTCAACTGCTACTCTGCCCACAAGAATGAGGTCGTATTTCTTTGATTTGTCAAATTCTATGTATTTCATATCATTTCTCCTTATTATTGAATATGTTGATATGTTTTGCTACGTTATTATAAACACCCTCAGTCATTTTTGATGAAAGGGTAAAATAATCGTCACCCTCTGCAAGGTACTTCTTTGCTGACAATGCCAATGCATCAAAGCTTGCAGTTGCGATGTTGATTTTTCTGATACCGAGAGATATTGCTTTTCTGAACATTTCTGCGGTAATTCCGGTGCCGCCATGAAGAACGAGAGGTATGTCCGTAATATTGTGAATTTCTTCGAGTACATCAAAGCGAAGCTCGGGCAGAACGGGATAATTTCCATGTGCATTGCCGATTGCAACAGCCAACGCATCAATACCTGTTTCTTTACAGAAGCGTTTTGCAACAATGGGGTCTGTGCAGGTAATTACGTGTTCTTCCGAATCTCCTTCGTTGCCGCCGACAACACCGAGCTCTGCTTCAACCGTTGCACCGTATTCACGTGCGAGGCGCACAACCTCCTTGGTAGTTTCAATGTTTTCATCCAGAGGCTTCAATGAGCAGTCAAGCATTACAGATGTAAAGCCGTAAGCAAGAGCAGACTTTATACAGTCAATTGTAAGTCCGTGGTCAAGATGAACTGCAACCTGAACCTTTGCGTTCTTTGCCGCAGATACCATCATTGGTGCCATAAGCTCTAACGGTGAATTTCCGAGTCTTTTTTCCGCTATCTGCAGAATTACGGGGGTGTTGAGCTTTTCTGCCGCGGAAATAACACCCATTACCATTTCCATATTGCCGACACTGAAAGCGCCGACAGCAAAATTTTCGTTCTCTGCTCTTATTAGCAGTTCCTTCATTGTGACAAGCATACAGTTCACCTCACAATTTATCAAAATAATTATATTATATTATATTTAATAATACAACTATTTTAATGCGAATTTTTATACAAAAAAAAGACTGCATTTTCAGCAGTCTTTCTATATTATTTTGCTTTCTTTGCTTTGATTGTTTCAAGAAGGTCAAAGGTAACAACCTTGTTTGCCTTTATGTTCTTGGATTCTGCGAATTTCTTCATTACAAATGATACAACGAAGAATGCGATGAGACCTGCAATAAGGCCTATAATTATACCGCCGAGAACGTCTGAGGGATAGTGAACCTGAACATAGTTTCTTGATGCACCCATAAGAACAGCAGCTACGAGAGCAAGCCAGCTCTTTTTCTTATCACAGAACATAAACACGGGAACGAGTGCTGCGACAGCGGAGGTCGTGTGTCCTGAGGGGAAGGAACGCATTGAGGAAGCGTGTACCTCACCGAGATTAGTCCACCATTCCTTGAAAAGCAGAGCGATGGGGTCGGTTGTATATTCAAAAAGCTCAAAGGGACGGGGTCTTTCGATAAGGGGCTTGATAGTTACGTTGGTAAAAATAGCACCGACGGCAATACCGATAAGCATACCTGCACCGACTTTTCTTGTTTTCTTGAAAAGAAGGAAGATAAGACCGAGAACTATGAAAAGAATTCCGTCGTCACCGAGGTGTGTGTAAACGAGGAAGAATGTGTCAAAAAGCTTACCGAGTGCTCCCTCGTGAAGATTTGCGTAAAACTGAAGAATGTTGAAGTCAAAGGAACCGAACACATCGGAGAACCATTGAACAACTGCTGCTGTATCCATAAAAATACTCCTTTAAATTTTTTTAGAATTGTATCATAAAATTATGCTTAATGCAACATATTTATGAAAAAATCAATATCCTGTTACATCCTGCTGATTTTTTATGATTTTAATGATTCTGCTCGTTCCCAGCCGTGACGCACCGAGATTTATAAAATCCTCAGCATCCTGAAGACTTGAAATTCCGCCTGCCGCCTTGATTTTAAGTGTATGTCGGCAATGCTTTGTAAAAAGAATAATATCGTCCATTGTAGCTCCGCCCGTTGAAAAGCCCGTTGAGGTTTTTATGAAATCCGCTTCGGAAGCCGATACAGTTTCGCACATTCTGATTTTTTCTTCTTCCGTTAAAAGGCAGGTTTCAATTATGACCTTGAGAAGCTTACCGTTGCACGATTTTTTGACAGCATTGATTTCATTAAGTATATCTTCATATTTTCCGTCTTTGACCCAACCGATATTTATTACCATATCTATTTCATCGGCACCGTCCATCACGGCATTTTCTGCTTCAAAGCATTTGACAGCTGTTGAATTGTATCCGTTGGGAAATCCGATAACCGTACATACTGCAATTGAGTCACCCACATATTCCTTTGCCTGTTTAACGTAGCAAGGCGGAATACATACGCTTGCACAAGCGTAATTTATACCATCATCACAAATAGCTTTGATTTCCTCCCATGTTGCATTGACTGACAGAAGCGTATGGTCAACACGAGAGAGTATTTCTTTAATTTCCATAATATCACCATCCTAAGCTAATATATCATAACAGCTTAACAAACTCAATAAATATTTACTGATTATTGACAATTGCGTTTTGCGGAATTATACTTTAAATATAACATTGCGAAAGGAAAATTACGATGGATTTCAAAAATGCTTTGTCTGAAAAAAGAAAAGCCGTGCCCACTCCCGAAAATATCTGTGATGAGCTCGGTAACTGTTATTTCGGCACCTTCGATAAGGAATTTCCGAGAATGGATTTTCTTAAAATAAACAAGCCCTCTGCCCTTCCCAATATCTTCAACAAGTTCAGGCTTACTTTGTGGGAGGCTACGGAAATTAACTTTGATAAGATAATTCTTCTTACTGCTGTATGTGATATGGGACTTTTCGGAACAGCTCTTACGGTATTATACGATAAGAGAACGAAAAAGTGTACTGCGTGGAAGGATATGCTTATGCCCGGCAAGGCTTGTGTTTCTGATACACTTATAAATTCGTCTGAAACATACTCCAAAAGCAAAAGCGTTAAAATCAGATACGTTAACAACTTCCAGAGAGGCGAAGCCGTTGTTTCAGGCTATGCAAGCGATAAAAATTCAGGCGTAATTGATTACCGTGTGAAGCTCAGCCGTGTTTCCAAGCCCAGCGTCATCAGTATCCCCTTTGATGCGAACAGACCTCTTTACACTCAGAAGGACCTTTTTAAGGTTGAGGGATATCTTGAGGTGAACGGAGAGCGATTTGTTGCAGATGCAAATACGGCGGCAATTATAGATGACCATAGAGGTTATTATCCCCGTCATGCGCATTATGATTGGGTAACAACAATGGGCAAAAAGGAAATTGACGGCAAGGAGCAGTTTTTCGGCTTCAATCTTACAAGAAATCAGTCAATTAATCAGGATGATTATAATGAGAATCTCATCTGGTTTGAGGGTGACACTACCCTTCTCACTCCCGTTGTGTTCAAGCATAAGAATGATAAGCTGTGGAATATAAAGGATACTAAGGGTATGGTAGACGTTACCTTTGAAATCGGTGACGAATACGTTATGAAAATGAAAACGGGAATTCTTAATTCTGACTATCACATTACCTTCGGCGAGCTCAGCGGCTTTGTCTGTGACCCTGACGGTAATAAATATATACTTGACGGTATGGCAGGAGTCGGTGAGGATAAGACAATTGTCTGGTGAGCAAACATTTCAATATTAAAGCGGAGCTTTTTCAGCTCCGCTTATTGTTTGTTGTGAAGTAAACAACGTAAGTTTTTTATTTTCTGTAGTTTTCGTAGTCGTCGTGCATTGCAATGCCGTGCTCTTTGAAGACCTCAGTTGCACCTTCAATATCATCAACACGGAGAACTGTCCAGGCTTTTCCTTCTTCCTTGCCGATGAAAGCGTACATATATTCTATGCCGACGTTGGCGTCGGTAAGAACGCAAAGGAGCTCGGCAAGACCGCCCGGTGCATCATCCATAGCGGCGGCAATAACCTCTGTGCATTTGACCATAACACCTGATGCCTTAAGTGCGTCAGAAGCAAGGTCAGGCTTATCAACAACAAGACGAAGAATGCCGTATTCGGAGGTATCAGCAAGGGACAGTGCGCTGATATCAACGTTATTTTCCTTAAGAACGTTAAGAACTGCAGAAAGTCTTCCGACCTTATTTTCAACAAAAACCGATAACTGTTTCATAGCAAAACTCTCCTTATACTTTTCTCTTGTCGATTACACGCTTTGCTTTGCCTTCGCTGCGGGCAATTGATTTGGGGTTAACAAGGTGAACACCTGCGCTTATTCCGAGAACGTCTCTGAGTCTCTCTTTAATAAGCTTTTCTGTTCTTTCAATTGTTTTGATATCGTCAGAGAACAGCTCCTCACTCATTTCAACATTGATATCGAAGGTATCGGTATTGTTTACTCTGTCAACGATAATCTGATAGTTGGGAGTAATATCACCGCTTACCTTAAGAAGCACCTCTTCAATCTGTGAGGGGAATACATTTACGCCTCTAATGATAAGCATATCGTCTGTTCTGCCCTGAGGCTTGTTCATTCTTACGTGGGTTCTTCCGCACTTGCACTTTTCGTAATTAAGAGAACAGATGTCTCTTGTGCGGTATCTTATAAGGGGAAAGCCTTCCTTTGTGATTGTTGTGAAAACAAGCTCACCCTGAGCGCCTTCGGGAAGAACCTCGAGTGTGTCGGGATCAATAATTTCGGGAATGAACATATCTTCACAAACGTGCATACCTGACTGATATTCACATTCATAAGATACACCGGGCCCCATTATTTCGGAAAGACCGTAAATATCATATGCCTTTATGCGGAGCTTCTTTTCGATTTCTTTTCTCATATCCTCGCTCCAGGGTTCTGCGCCGAAGATACCTACCTTCAGCTTCAAGTCATCAAGAACCCCCGATTCCTCTGCCGCTTCAGCAAGATACATAGCATAAGAGGGTGTACTGCAAAGGCAGGTGGAACCGAAGTCAACCATTGTCTGAAGCTGATTCGATGTATTTCCCGATGAAGTGGGAATTACCGTAGCTCCGAGTCTTTCAGCACCGTAATGTGCGCCGAGACCGCCCGTGAACAAGCCGTAGCCGTAAGAAACCTGAATAAAATCATTTTTATCAAGTCCGATTGCGCTCATCATACGGGCAACGCAGTCTGACCATGCCGTAATGTCGTTTTCTGTGTATCCTACAACAATTTTCTTGCCTGTAGTGCCGCTTGATGCGTGAACACGCTTTATGTTTTCCATAGGCTCAGCAAAGAGTCCGTAGGGATAATAGTCACGAAGGTCCTGCTTATATGAGAAAGGAAGCTTGTGAAGGTCTTCAATTCCTCTGATATCCTCAGGCTTAAGACCTGCTTCATCCATACGGCTTCTGAAGAGCTCTACCCTTTCATACATTCTTTTTACCTGATTCTTAAGTCTTTCACTCTGAAGAGCACGGAGCTCCTCACGGGGCATGGTTTCAATTTTTTCCTGCCACATAATTTTTTTCCTCCTTTTGGATGACAGAGGAGATTTAACAATAAAAAAGTCCTCTGCTGATTTGCAGAGGACGGATATACCGTGTTACCACCTCATATTCGGAGCCTTCTCACAAAAGCTCCCTCACGGAGTACATTCATACCCCTGCACTGTAACGGGTGCGCCCGTTGTAGCCTACTGCAATTTCAGCCCACAGCTCACGGAATGAATTCACACAAAAACCGTTTATGTCTTGCACCAACCGACAATTCTCTGAAAACATTTTTTATGCTACTGGTTTCCGGTCACAGCCTTTATGCAGATAATTTAACACAGCCTTACAAAAATGTCAACTAAAATTTGTATATTATTTCATTAAACTGATTAATCATTTCATTGACAGACATTAATAAATGATATAAACTTGAATTAATATACAGGAAGGGTTGGTTTTATGAAAAACGAGCTTATAAAAAATAAGGATTATTTCAGAAGAAATAAGTGGGTATATTCCCTCGGCGGTATAGGAAGAGACCTTGCCTATACTCTTTATACAGGCTTTCTTCTTACCTTTATTCTTTACACAAAAAACGTAACAGACGGTCAGTTCGCCGCTATAAGCATTATAATGATTGTGTGCCGAATCTGGGACGGAATAAACGACCCGATTATGGGCGGTATTATTGAAAACACTCGTACAAAATTCGGTAAATTCAAGCCGTGGATTTTTATCGGTGTAATTACAAATGCAATCGTTCTTGTTCTGATGTATACAATTAAGCTTGAGGGTGCCGCTTTTGTTGTTGCCTTTGCTTTCCTGTATCTTCTCTGGGATCTTACTTACACAATGAACGATATTGCTTATTGGTCAATGGTTCCTGCCCTTTCAAGCGAGCCGAGACAGCGTGACGTTATCACATCAATGGCAAACCTCTTTGCAGGACTTGGCACTATCCTTGCCAATCTTCTTATTCCTCTTCTTACTGTAGGCTCAGGAGCAATCGGAAACAGCGCTGTTACAGGTTATAAGGTTGTTTCAACAGTAATTGCAATTACATTTATCGGCTGTCAGATGTTTGTTTGTGCAGGTGTTAAGGAAAAGCCCATACTGAAGTCCGATGCTCCTGTTGAAAAAATCGGCGTCAAAAAGATGGTTAAAATCATATTTAATAACAAGCAGGTTCTCTGGACGTCCCTCATTCTTCTGTTTGCCGCTATGACAAGCGCTCTTCTGACCGCATTCGGCACTAACTACATTTATCTTTCATACGGCTACGAGGGCTCAAATACTACCCTCTTCGTTGTGGCGTACGGTGCTGCGTCGGGACTTACCTTCTTAATCTATCCGATGCTTACCAAGAAATTCACAAGAAATCAGATTATAAAGATGTCCTTTGCTCTGATTATTGTCGGCTATATTGCATTTATGCTTTCCGAAACCTTCATAAAGAATGATGACATTGCCTATTACGTTCTTTGCATTGAAGCATTATTTATCGGCATCGGCGGAGCACTTTTCTACCTTATTGCGGCAATTCTTCTTGCAAATACCGTTGAATATAACGAATATATTACGGGCGAAAGAAACGAAGCTCTTATTTTCTCCGTTAAGCCCTTTATGTCAAAGATGTCAAGCTCTCTGCAGCAGTTAATTATTATGGTAGTTTATCTTGCAATCGGTCTTACGGATATTACAAACAAGATTGCAGACGCAGAAAACGCAGCGATTTCAAATCCCGATGTATGGACTGAAAGCTACAAGACCTCATATATCGAAGAAGTTCTTACAGGTGCAACAGACGGAATGACCTTTGCTTTGAGAGCTGTTATGGCTTTCCTGCCTATTGTTTTTATGGGGCTCGGCGTTCTCATTACCATGAAGAAATACAAGATAGACGAAAAGGAATACTCGAGAATCCTTTCAGAGCTTGAAAAGAGAAAAGCTGAAAAATAAAATTTATGCGGTGTGTCTTACGTCACACCGCTTTTATATTACATAAATATTCCGCAGATAATAAACATAACCCAGACAGGACAGATTAAACAAGCAAATGAGCCTTCGACCGGCCCATACAAATCTGATATATATGCTCGTTTGGGCTTCTTTTTCTGATAAATTATATCTACGCAATTACGAAGCCCATTTTTTGTACCCGGTACACCACCGTCAACAAAATATTCTTTGCCGTCAACCCTGTAAGTGTAGACATATTCTATATATCTTTTGTAAAATCTGCCGGTTTTTCCGCCGATATAAACGTCTTTCAGCTGTTTTGTTTCCTTAAGATACCCCTTGCACTTACCGCATAAGTGACGACGGTAGCCAAGTGCTCGGTAAAACAGATAAATATCAATTAAAAGCACGGCGATGCCTATAATAAGAGAGAATATGCGTAAATAAAAAATAGCCATAAAACGTCGTTATTTAATAAATTTGTTTATATCTTCCTTATGACACATAACTATTATGTGTTCATCCGAAGTGAATTTGCTGTCGGGAGAAAGCACGGGCACAATATGTCCGTCTTTTTTTACGGCAATTATGTTTATGTTATATTTTTCACGGACACGCAGCTCTTTAAGAGACTTCCCTGCCCAGGAGGACGGTACGGAGATTTCATAGATTGAATATCCGTCGGAAAGCTGAAAGTAATCAAAAACGGAATCGCTGCTCTCCTCCGCCGCAATGCGAATAGCCATATCCTCCTCAGGGTATATTACCTCATCTGCACCGTTTCTTAAAAGGAATTTCTTTTCCCTTTCACGGTTAACCTCGGAAATAACCTTTTTTGCTCCCAGCTCCTTTAATAAGGAAGCAACCTCAAGTGCCTCCGTGAAATTTCCGCCGAGGCATACAAAGCAGCAGTCAAATTCATCTACACCGAAGGACTTAAGTACCTGTTCATCTGTGCAGTCTGCAATTTTTGCCGAAACTGCATAAGATAAATAAGGTGTAATAACGTCTTCATTAATATCTGCAATAAAAACGTCACATTTTTTATTATAAAGCTCCTTCAGAAGATGCTGACCGAAGGTGCTCATACCGATAATAAGAAATGATTTCATAATAACTCCTTTAACCGACTGTTATAGATTCTGTGGGATAAGAGACAGCAGGCTGTGCTCTTTTTTCGAGAATTGCGAGGGCAAATGAAATACTGCCTACCCTGCCGCAGAACATAAGAATAATCACAGCAAGCTGAGAAATAACGGATAAATCACGGGCAATTCCCGTTGTCATACCGACTGTGCTCATTGCAGAGAATATTTCAAAGCACACGTCTTCAAGAGGAAGATTATCAACTGCACAAATAAGTGTTACAGCAGAAAAAATCAGCGTAAGATTAAATACACATACAGTAACAGCCTTTCTGTGTGTTTCACTATCTATTGTTCTGCCGAAAATCACAGGCTTTGAAATTCCTCTGAGACTTGCAAAGAGATAAGCAAAAATTACTGCAACTGTTGTTGTCTTTGCACCGCCCGCAGTTGAGCCCGAGGAACCGCCCACGAACATAAGGAAACACATTATAAGAATACTTCCCTTTGAAAGAGCGGCGAAGTCAACGGTATTGAAGCCTGCTGTTCTGCAGGTAACAGATGAGAACAGAGAACCGAGTATCTTTTCCGTTGGCGTCATCCCTGCAAGCGAATGATTATTTTCAAGTATAAAAAACAGAATTGCACCGCCGAAGGTCAAAGCTATGCTTACAACAAGAACGATTTTAGTATGAAGCTGATATTTTCTGAAATTCAGCTTATTTCTCGCAACATCGTCCCAAACCAGAAAACCGATTCCGCCGACGGTAATCAAAGCCATAATTGTGATATTGACAACAATATCACCCGTGTAATTTATGAGCGAAGAAAACTCACCCTGAACACCGAAAAGGTCAAAGCCTGCGTTGCAAAAAGCAGAAATCGAGTGAAAAACTCCGTACCATATTCCTTTTATTATGCCGAATTCACCTATAAATCTTAAAGAAAGAATTACGGCTCCGATACCCTCAAAGAGTGCCGTTCCGAATATGATTTTCTTGGTTATATTTTTAAGTCCTGCAATATGTGTAGTGTTTATGCTTTCAGCCATTATGCTGCGATTTCTGAGATTTATGTTCTTCTTTGCAAAGGACATAAAAAACGTAGCTATGGTCATAAAGCCGAGACCGCCCGTCTGGATCAGAAGAATTATAACTATTTGACCGAATAATGACCAGTGCATAGCTGTGTCAACAAGTATAAGACCTGTTACACAGGAGGATGAAACGGATGTGAAGAGTGCCGTCAAAAACGGTGTCCACGTGCCGTCACTCGACGAAATCGGCAGCATCAGAAGGACGGTACCGAGCATTGCTATAAGAAAAAAGCCTAAAGCTATTACCTGCAATGCGGAAAATTTTCGTTTTATCATTTTTATACTCCGAAGGTATTTATAAGTTTTATGAGTGTTTCAACTGCATATAAGCAGGACAGTTCACGCACGGCATTTCTTCCGATGTTACCGAAGCGCTTAGTGGACGTTACGGTTTTACCGTTAACAGAAAAACCGAAGCAAACCTTACCTGCATCGGGATCATCATCGTCACGGAAGGGGCCTGCAAAGCCCGTGATACCGACGCCTATGTCGCTGCCGGCGGTATTTTTTGCACCGACTGCCATTTCAAGTGCCGTGTTTTCACTGACAACACCGAATTCAACAATTGTTGCGGGATTTACACCGACAGTTTTGATTTTTGCTTCATCGGAATAGGTTATGAAGGAAGCTCCGATAATTTCGGATGTACCCGGAAAATCAATAAGCCTTGAAATAAACATTCCGCCCGTACAGGATTCTGCCGCGGAAATTTTAAGCTTCTTTTCGAGAAGAATATTTACCAATTGTTCGATTGATGTCATATATATCACTCCTGAAGATTATATTAGCAATAAAACTTTTTCTTGTCAATTGTACGTTTTAGATATATACTGTTTTCGGTGAATAAAATGAAACTGTTTAACTGTCATACTCATACGAAGTTTTCCCACGACGGAAACGGCAGTATAGAGGATTTGTGTAATACTGCAATTAAATACAAGCTCGCCGGCTTTGCTGTTACGGATCATTGTGACTGTGAGTATACTGAGGACACTGAAATGCTTCGTAAGCTCTCCTTATCTTACTCCGAAGCTGAAAAATGCAAGGAAATTTATAAGGATAAGCTTATTGTTTCAAGAGGAATTGAAATCGGTGAGGCGTTATATAATCCTAAATTCGCACAAGATATAATCAATTCAAGAAATTATGACGTAATTCTGGGCTCAGTTCACGCCGTAAGGATTGAAAATTATGATATGCCTTTTTCAATTATTGATTTTTCAGAGCTTTCAGATGAGTTTATTGACGCTTACATCACCGGGTATTTTACTGATTTACTTGAAACCGCGGAAAAAACCGATTATGACGTTCTCTGCCATCTGACTGTTGTGCTGAGATATATAGTATATAAATACAAAAGAACGGTTAATATCAAAAAGCACTATCATATTATTACGGAAATTCTGAAAGTTGTTATCAGACGAGATAAAGCACTTGAGGTGAACACTTCGGGAATAGCTGACGGATATTTTATGCCCGATGCAGAAATTATTAATCTGTATAAATCCCTCGGCGGCAAAAAAATTACCCTCGGAAGC
>JAZOWG010000168.1:0-31461 GCA_045659105.1 Acutalibacteraceae bacterium | reverse complement strand
CGCTCAGTCCTCTGCGGCTAAGATAGCCCTACGCCACCTTATCGTTTTTCAACTGACTGTGGAAGAACTTGGCCGCCTCGCGGTTCATTTCAAGCACTCTGGTACGGCGCACACCGCTCTCAGCTTCGTAGTTGTCTGTGGGGATAGTTATTCCCGCCCGCTTTGCCAGAAACTCAAGAGCTCCGACGTAGTCGAGATTCTCCGCCTTCATAATGAAGGTTATAACGTCGCCTCCTGCTCCGCAGCCGAAGCAGTAGTAGGACATTGTATCCCTGTAAATTACAAAGCTGGGAGTTTTTTCGGTGTGGAAGGGACACAGCGCAACGGGAGTTCTCGTACCCCTGTGCTTTATTTCCGTATATTTTCCGATAAGCTCTTCAATATCGGTTCTGGCTCTTAGCTCAGACAGGAAATTTTCACTGAATCTCATTTTCACACCCTCTTTCCCTGCAAAGATTCAAAAAAGCTTCAAATATTATATATGCAAAAAAGGTTATAAATCCTTTATTTTTTTCAAAAAATAATTATTTTTTATATACTGTCAAATTTTTCGCCTGTTTTTTCAGCCGTTACCCTGCCGAAGCTCGCCTCGGTAAGCTCTTTTCTGAAGGCGTCCTCGTCCTTAGTCTGCAGACGGAATTCCATTGTAACGCTTTCACCGAAATCCGTATTTTCAATTATACCGCCGAACTCGGGAACAAGAGTTGAAAGCCTGCCGTAAAAGCCGTAATCACACACGACCTTCAGCACACTGCAGGGGCTCATTCTGATAATATTTGCACCCTGAGCAGCAATGCTTGCACTGTGAGAGTATGCACGCACAAGTCCGCCGGCACCTAAAAGAATACCGCCGAAATAACGGGTGACAACAATACAGATATCCGTAAGACCGCTTTTTTTGATAACGTCAAGCACGGGCATACCTGCAGTTCCCTGAGGCTCGCCGTCGTCGGAATATCTTGAATACTCGGGCGTTCTTATCTGATAAGCATATACGTTATGGGTCGCATCGGAATGCTTCTTTCTTATCTCATTTATAAACTCAACTGCCTCCTCCTGGGTTGTAACGGGACAGGCGTAGCCTATAAATCTCGACTTGTTGATTATATACTCTTCCTCGTAACGATGTTCAATTGTGATATATTCCTTCATACCTTCACCGCCGTGATAATTTATACCCCGTAAGGAAAAAACGGCATTTTTTACAAAATGCCGTTCCTGAATGCCAATATGTCAACTATTACTTGGTTTCGATATTATAGCGCTTCTTGAATCTGTCAACACGTCCGCCGGTATCTACGAGCTTCTGTTTACCAGTAAAGAAAGGATGGCAGCTGGAGCAGATATCTACACGAAGGTCTTCCTTAGTGGAACAAGTTTCGATAGTTGCACCGCAAGCACACTTTACAACGGTGGGCTTATAGTTGGGATGGATTCCCTGCTTCATAATACGTTTCACCTCTTTCGATATAGTAACAGCATAAATAAACAGTCGAAATACACTTTTCAACATACTTCCGCTTAAATAGCAAAAGCATTTTATCACAGTTTATACAAAAAAGCAAGTATTATTTTGAAAAAACAAACAAAAAAAATCAGAACTTAAGTGACAGACTCTCTCTGAGCTTCAGGGAATAAAGAATACACTCCTTGACATTTACATCCATTGATTTTTTCAGCGCCTCCGAATAAAGCCTCATCTGTGAAAGATAACGCTCGCGGAGAACGGAAATATCCTTTATATTATCGGTTTTGTAGTCAACGATAACGGCACCGTCATCCTCAATGAAAAGCAGGTCGATTTTTCCGATAATAACGGTTTTTTCATCAGAGAATTTTTCGGGAATACTGCTGTCAAGCTCACAGACGGACTTTGCCATGGTAAACTGCTTTTCACGGAAAATACCCTTACTGCTTTCTGCTCTTCTTAAAATCTCCGAATTCACAAAGCAGTCAATTGAAGCCTTATCGACAAGGTCTCTCTGCTTTTCCGTCAGTCTTCCGTTTTCCGTAAGTCTTACAAGCTCCGATTCAACGGATTCACGGCACCGTGAGAAATCACAGAACTGCAGGAATCTGTGTGTTGCAGTACCGATATCCGAGGGAGAGGCTGTTTCGGAGAACATAAACGCAGGAACGCTTTTTCCGAAGCTCACGATGTCAAAGCGCTCCGTATCAAGACTTGAAGCCGTGTGCTTGGAGCGGCACCGTGCCACGTCCTGCCAGCCGTAGGAAAATGACGCACGGCGTCTTATTTCTTCGGTAAGCGTCTCATCGGGAGGTACTTCCTCCTTAACTGCTTCCTGCACATCGGCATATCCGTCCTCATCGGGCAGAGAAATGATAATTTCCTCATTTTCACGCTTTCCCTCAAATATGGAATTTCTGAGTGCTCCCCCATCGGGATGAAGCATAAGAGTGCTCATAATCCACCTTGAGGCATCATTTACGTGCTTTACGGTATAAGGATGAACAGAAGACGTACCCGACAGAAGATTTCTCGTATCGGAAATCAGTTTTTCTCTGTTTTTTAACGCCGCAACAATAAAAAGTCTCTGCTTTGCACGGGTAAGAGCAACGTAATAAACTCTCAGCTCCTCGGAGAGCATTTCGTTATTATTGATCCTCTTTACCGCCAGGGAGGAAAGAGATTCATACTTTTTGATATTCTCAGGCTCGGGGATTTTAAGACCGAGACCTGCGTTATGATTTATTACAAGGTCGGTATTTATATCATTTTTATTAAAGGGCTTGAAGGTGCCTGCAATAAACACAAAGGGGAATTCAAGTCCCTTTGATTTATGCATACTCATAATTCTGACACCGCTTCCGCCCGAGGCTCCGCCCGTATCCGTACCGTTTTCGCGAAGCAGATCCATATATCGCACAAAGCCGCCGAGAGAAGCATAATTCTCTGACACGCCCTCTGCCCTTGATAAAAGCTTCAGAAGATTTTTTCTTCTGTTTTCTCCGTCCTTCATAGCCTTGGCGGCAAAAAGGAAGGCTGTGCTGTCATAGATTTCGCGAAGCAGCTCACCTACGGGGAAGCAGGCTGCAAGACGGCTGAAATAAGAAATATCGTCACGAAGCCGTATACATTTCTTATCCCCCTTTTCTGCAGCTGAAAGCACGGCACCGTATAAGGAGCCGGCATCAGGAAAGCCGAGTTTCAGTTCCGCAGCGTCGTCGGGAGTAAAGCCGAACAGCGAAGACAGCATAACAGAGAGCATATCAACGTCCCTTGCCGGGTTGTCAAGCACTCTCAGGTACGACATAACAGTCTTTATTTCGGGAGTTTCAAAGAAGCTCAGTCCCACATCCGAGGAAACGGGAATTCCTCTTTTTTCAAGCTCCCTTATATATACGGGAGCAATTCCCGAGGGTGAACGCATAAGAATACAGAAATCAGAGGGCTCTGCCTTTCTTTCACCCTTGCCGTCGGGAACGGTAACCCCCGAATCAAGATATTCCCTTATCTTACGGGCAATATACCGAGCCTCAGTACAGGCCGGTCCCTCCTCCCCTGCCTGCAGAAGCGCCGCCCGGACGTCCGCTAAGGGAACGTAATCTGCCTTTTCGGGGAAATTCAGCCTTTCGTCGTCGTTATATTCAATCTCACCGCATTCGGGAGTCATAAGACGGGAGAACATAAAATTCACAAAATCAAGAATTCCCTTTCGGCTTCTGAAATTGTGTCCGAGAATAATTTTAGACTTTTCCGCATTTCCGTCATAACGGGGAAATTCATTGCATTTTTCAATGAATATTTCGGGGCTTGCAAGACGGAAGCGGTAAATGCTCTGCTTTACGTCCCCTACAAAGAACATATTTTTTCCGTCCTTTGAAACACTTCTGAAAAGTGTATCCTGGGCACGGTTAGTATCCTGATATTCGTCAATCAGGATTTCCGAGTATCTCTCGGTAAGCTCTCTTGCAAGAGGTGTTTTGCCGTCAGAGGACTCAGAATCATAAAGAAGCTTCAGGGCAAAATGGGCAATATCCGAAAAGTCAAAGGCAGACATTTCCTTTTTCGTTTCAAGGAGCCTTTCGTTATATTCCCGAACAGTAAGAGAAAGCTCCTTCACCGCAGTCCTGAGAATAAGAGTATCCGCGGCATTTTCCTCTTCGGTTATGCTTATATATTCGCTGATTTTTTCAAGAACACTCTTAATGGTGTCTCTTTTTGCCTTGGCAGAGCACTTTACGGGGTTATCCGTATATCCCTTGGGGGCATTGGGCAGTCTTGTAGTGCCGATTGCCGAAAAAAGAGAATCGGCAAGACCTATTTTTTCATCCCAGGCTGCACTTTCAATAAGGGAACGGTATTTTTTAAGAAGTGAATTTTCACCTTCAAATACATTTATATACTTTGCAGCAAGCTCCTCGTCCGTAAGAATTTCGGCAACAGCCGCATCGGACAGAAAAATACAGTAATCAATATCGGAAAGCATTTCCGCTGAGAGATACCTGCCGTAAATACTGTCCTCAGCACTGCTGTTTTCAAATCTCATATACAGCTCCGAGAGCCATTTTTCAGGCTCTGCCTCACTCATTGAAAAGTCCGACAGCTTTATTACGGTTTCAATAAGACGGGAATCGTTTTTACCCGATTCGAACATTCTTGCAAGAGGCAGAAAGCTCTCCGCACATTCCGTAAATCTGCGTTCAAGCACGCTTACGGCAGTTTTTCTTTTAAGGGCTTCGCTCTCTCCCCCCTCAAGAATCCTGAAATCTGCTTCAATTCCGAGACTATGGCAGTTTTCCTTCACAAGATTCATTGAAAAGGAGTCCATTGTACATACCTGCATCTCACCGAGCACGGAAAGAAGCGCCGTAAACTCACTTCTTTTTCCGGGGTTCTTTGCCATAAGCGAGGATATTCCCGAATATATTCTTGAGCGCATTTCTGCAGCTGCCGCATTGGTAAAGGTAACCACAAGCAGAGAATCGGGTCTTACGCCGTTTTCCCCGTCAGTCAGCTTCCTTACAATTCTTTCCGTAAGAACGCTGGTCTTTCCGCTTCCTGCGGCGGCGGAAACAAGAACGGTTCCGCTTTTTGCTTCAATTGCGTTTTTCTGGGCATCTGTCCACTGTCTTTCAGCCATCGCTCTCACTTCCTCTCAGCATTTTTACGGCATCTGCGTGCTTTATGGATTTCAGCTCTCTTATTTCATCGGTTTCGGTTCTTCTGCAGACGTCCTTATAGTCACAGTATTCACAGGTATTTTTATATGATGACGAGCCCACAGCGGGAAGTGCTTCAATTTCACCGAGGTGAAGAGCAGTACCCATACCCTCAAGCATCGAATCTATCTTTTCGTGCAGAAGCCTGAAGCCCTCGTATGAAAGAAGAGTACCCTGAAGCTCACCCTTTTTGTCAATAAAGGCGTTCACAAATCTGCCCTCACAGCCCTCTTCCATAGCGTCGAGAATTTTTTCATCCTCAAGGATCATTCCGTTCATTCTGCCGTTTTTAAGCTTCTGCTTTTCAACCTCTTCCGCCGTCGCGTATCTCGGAAGTCTGTCACCCGAATTGTTTGCAGGGACATACATAATTCCTGCAGGCACGGTATCGCCGTATTTCTCCTTACCGTTATCCCAGAGGCACATAAGATATATGAGCATCTGCATATTCAGTCCCGAGAAAACGTCACCGAGCTTAAAGTCCTTTCCGCCCGTCTTATAGTCAACAACTCTCAGATATGCCTTGCCCTCATCGTTAAAAACGTCAACCCTGTCAACCTTACCGCTTATGGTGACGCTTCCTCCGTCGGGAAGCTTTATTCTGTATGGTTCAATGTCTTTTCCGTGTGCAATTTCGAGCTCAACGGCGACGGTTTCAAAACGGCTGACCCTGAATTCCTCTATCATCCGAAGCAGTATCTGTACGGCGGTAGCCTTTGCCTTATCAAGGCTTCTCTTAAGAAGAACGCTCATTTCCTCTTTTCCGCCCATAAACTCCGTGATAAATGCCTCGGTTACGGCATCCACCTCGTCCGTCAGCTCGGAAAGCGTCATAAGGGTAAGCTCCTTGTTTTTGTGTGACAGCAGAAGCTTTTCAAGCACGTGGTGTATAAGAAGACCGTTGATTCTCGCATCAAGGTCGGCTGTGCGAAGCTTCTTTACCCGCATACCGTACTGACAGAAATACTTAAAGGCACAGCTGTAATACACTTCCGCCTTTGAGGGTGAAATATACATATCCTGAGAAAAAAGCCTTGTGGCGGTATCGGCATTTTCTATTCTGAAGGGAAGGCTGTCCGCCGCATTTTTTACGGCATTCAGCTTACCGGCAAGCTCCGTTTCCGCAATATATTTCTTAAGTGATGCACTGTAGGGAGTATTCTCTCTGAAAAGAGAGGCACACTCCTCAAACGCACTCTCCTTGCTTCCGATTCTTTCGAGAGAAGAAAGCTTTTCTGCTTCAAGCATTGTACAGCCGGGCAAAATTTCTGTTATTTCATTTATTATTTCAGACCTGCGCAATTCACCGCCGTCGGGTGAATTCTCCGAATACGAAGCAAAAAGTCTGTCACCTGCACCCGTCAAAACGGAATAAGCTATCATACGCTCCTCCGCATAGGCATTTTCGGGGATATTCTCAAGCAGGAAGCCGCCTGAGCTGAGTACTCTTTTTTCAGCAGGGGAAAACAGCCCTGAGGTAACGGGAGACTGAGGGAAAATACCCTCGTTACAGCCAAGCACAAATACCGCACGGGGCTCTAAGTGTCTCGTTCTGCCTGCCTGTCCGATTACAATTTCATCAATACCTGCAGGTATTCTTCCGATATCTGAGGAGGAGAAAATTATTTTAAGCAGCTCATAAAAGCGTCCGGCACCGATTGCTCTGTCGTTCAGCGCCTCATTCAGCGCATCAAGAGACTGTATCACGGTATCCCACACGGCGGCACATTCTATAGCGGTAGCCTCTGCACCGTTTTCGCAGAGATATACTGCATAATCTCTGAAATTTTCCGAAGCATCAATATCCTGCATAAATAAAAACAATGCCCGGCAGGGTGAAATTCCGCTATCGGAGGAAAGATTTCTGCGAAGCATAAAAAGAGGCTCAACAACCCTTTTTCTTATGCCGTTTATTCTGTCAAGAAGTGCCGCGGCCTCGGGAGTTTCTCTTTCTCCGTAGCCGTCGGGATGACCCGTAAAGGGCTTTGTCCATCCGCCGCCCTCGGTCTGCCACACGTAAACGTAGTTTTCAAGAAGTGCACATTCCTCAGCGGTTATTCCCGTGATACCCGTTTTTATAAAATTGAAAATCTCCTCGGTTTTAAATCCGTAAGCGGCAACCGCCACAGCGCTGAGAAGCATTCTCACAAGGGGATATTCAAAAAGTGATACCCTTTTATCCTGAAATACGGGAATCGAATATTTTTTAAGTGATGCCGTAAGATTTCTGACATAAGAGCCGTCTCTGTCATAAACCGCAATATCCTTACAGCGGTAGCCTTCTTCAAGAAGGTTTTTTATCTGCAAGGCTACGGTATCGCACTCACGGTACATATTCTCTGCAGAAATCACGGTAACACTTTCCGTTTTTTCTTCATAGGCTTCCTTTTCGGCACAGAAAAGAGATGCCGACAATGCCGACAATGCCTTATCGGGATGCTTCTCTTCAATTTTTACCTCCTTACAGGCTACACCCTTCAGACTTACAGCCCCACGGAGCTTTCTGCAGTTTGAAACTGCGTGTCTGAATGCCTCGCTGTCAAAGGCATTTACCGAATCGGGAGCATACACGGAGACAAAGCACTCTTCAGCCTGAGATACAATTTCGGAAATCAGCTTTATCTGTGCACCCGTAAAGCCTCTGAAATCATCAAAGAAAACGTATGAATCGCCGAATATTCTGTTTTTCCCGAGAAAGTCCGTAATAACGGGAATATTGTCCGTGGCATCGGAAAATCTGTCGGTAAGAAGAGATTCATAGGCAGAAAAAATCACGGAAAGCTCACGGGTCTTATTTTTGAGCGTGGAATCGGGAAGCTTTTTCGAAACCTCGGTCAGCTCCGACACACCGAGTCCTGCCTGCTTAATTTCTCCGTATTCACCTAAAAGATTTTTCACAAGTGAAGGCTTTCCCGTGAATTTTTTGTAGATATCGAGAAAATCCGCACATTCCTCAGCGGCAAGGCTCATAATTACGCTTCTTGCGGCTTCATCTGCCTGAGGCTTGGGCTGTAAGCCGTATTCGTCAAGCACATCCCTCACAAGATGCGTAAAGCTTGTAACGGTAAGACTGTTACTGAGCCTTTCACCGTAGGTAAAAAGAAAATCTCTGTCCCTGTCAAAGCTTGACTGCTCGGGCACAATGAGGTATACCCTCTTCCCTTCCCCGAGAAGACGGCAAATTTCGTTATTTATATACTCTTTCTTTGCGGAAAAATACGTTCCCGTGATAAAATTCAGCATTTTACTGCTCCCGTTTTTTCAGTTTATACTTATATTATATAATAAAAAATGTCCCATGCAAGGGACACTTTGCTTAAAACAGCGGATTTTTTACCCGTTTTTAAGAATTATTATGTTTTTTCGGTCAGAAAGCTCCTCTTCAATTTCCGTTCTTCCGTTTTCATCTGCCTTTTCATCCACCGCAACAATGGTGATTCTGTCGCAAAGCCCCGTAACGGTAAGCACCGCATGAAGCCATCTGATTCTGAGCAGGTATTCCTTTTTCTCTTCTGCCGGGAAGGCAACAAGGAAAAATCTTTCCCTGCCCTTCGGAGCAGAGACCTTCAGCAGCAAGCCCACAGCCGCCACAAAAAAACCGAAAACACTGAACAGTACAAAAACAAAAAGAAGTATCGTATCAAGCATAAAAAGCACCCCATATCAGTATATGGGGTGAACTTCATTTGGTGCAAGGGCGCATTTATTCTTAAAGCCACTTTCCGGGGTCCTCAAGACCGACGGAGGCGCGGAGGATAAGTCTTGCATCGCCTGCCGTGATTTTGCCGTCCTTATCCGCATCAGCACTTTTAATTGCCTGAGCATCAAGAATTTCAAGACCTACGGCATTGCGAAGAGCAATACGTGCATCCGATGCCGTAATTTTCTTATCCCCGTCGATATCACCGGGCATTATCTTTTCGGGAGCCGATATTCCGCAGGCTGTGCATTTTCCGCCCGTGAAGGTATGCTCGGTTACGGGAATTTCTTCCGTATATATAAGACGGCAGCCGCTGCAGGAATGAGTCATAAGACCCTTTTCGGTGCAGGTTGCCTTCTTCGTCACCTCTGATGTATTGGTGTGCTCGTGGCTGTGAAGCTTCCATTTCTGTGTGGGTGAGCCGTTGAATTTATATGTCCATACATTGTCGTTCACGGTGTAATCCTCAGTCTGTATATCCACAAAGCAGCCGGTCTTTGATTTAATGTAACAAAGCCCGTCACCTGCGTCATAGAACTTAAAAAGCTGAGCATCACTTCCGGTAAGTGCACTGTGCTGAACATTTGTCCCGGGAGCCGTGTTGCCGTCAGTAACCTCCATGGCATTACCGGTGCCGATATTTGTTATCGTATACCAGCCGTCGGAAACGTGAGTAAACTTAAAATACTGACATCTTACACGCTCGGAGTCCCTGAGTCCGTCGAGGTTTGTGCGGACGTGCACATTATTGTCTTCCATTGAGAAATTAACGTAGTCATAATCCTCTCTTCCGGCATCGCGGTATGAGGAGGTTATTTTATAAATACCGTCGTCAGGGCTTATTTCCGCTGTAGGCTCAGCCTTTATATCCTCATAAGCAGGAACGCCGTAACGGACAATTCTCTGCCAGTTCTCACTGAAACCGGACCAATCGGAATATCCGTCGGACCTTCTGTATTGGTATCTTGCTACGGTATTTTTTACGTTACCCTCAACAGTATAAATAAACTCGTCGTCGACATCCGCAACAAGTCCGATATGAGCGCCGTTGTTATTCTCCATATAAAGAATGTCGCCCTTTTGCACATCGGCATACGGAGAATAAGCATAGCTGGCCTTAAGCTTAAAGTTTTCAAGATAAGGCTCCGCATTTCTTGCAATTATGCTGTGCGGTATACCTGCCTGCTGTGAGCACCAATATACAAATGCCGCACACCAGCCCCAGTTATAGCTTCCTCCGATTTTACCGTATGCATAGGTGTATTTATTGGGACAGCCCGAAACACCCTCCTCTGCAAGAGCGATTCTCACTATTGCATCCCTCTGCGATTCTGTAGCGGCCTCTGCCGAAAAATCAAAGCTCAGAAATCCCGACAGCAGCATTATCATAGAAAGAGAAACACACAAAATACTTTTTATAAATCTCTTCATCATCCGAACTCCATAAACAAAATTACGAAATTATTCTACGACATCGGTATTTCATTGTCAAGAATTGTATTTACGGAAAATGCTGCCACAAAAACAAAAAACCGACAGAAAAAAATCCTGTCGGTATGGTACGAGTAAGCCTGTAAGCCGGGTTCTGTCATTTAAGGCAATCATCTGTCTTGGCGCAGAATTGCTTCTGCACTCACGCCACCCGTCGAAGTTATGGCCGAGCAAGCCACTTCTGTCGGTGTTGCTCCGGATAGGGTTTACAGGGCATAGCAGTCTCCTGTATGCCGGTGAGCTCTTACCTCGCCTTTCCACCCTTACCTGCAGTAAAGCAGGCGGTATATCTCTGTTGCACTTTCCCTTAAGGTCACCCTCGGCGGCCGTTAGCCGTTACCCTGCTCTGTGGAGCCCGGACTTTCCTCACCTGAAAAATCAAGCGTAATTGCCCGTCCTACTCGCAGGGAGTATTCTATATCATCATACAAAAAATGTCAACCTTGATTATTGATATTTTAATATATATGTGATATTATTGCTGTGTATTTTGATTTTTCGGGAGCTGATACTTATGGAAAAGCTTTTTGATATATTCGCAAAATCCTATGCCCTGTCCCCTGAGAAGGACCCCGAGTTTTTCTCTTACGTCGGATACCTTTACTGCACAGATGAGGTTCAGTCAATGCGTCAGTATCCTCAGCACAGCACCTGCAACCGCCTTGACCACATAAGGGCGGTAACCTATATGAGCTACGTACTGTCGAAAAAGCTCGGCTGCAACGTAAAGGCAGCGGCAAGAGGTGCGATTCTTCACGACCTTGTATATTATGACTGGCACGACCCCGACTGGTCGCACCGCCCCCACGGCTTCAGACATCCGAAATTTGCTGCGGTAAATGCAAAGCTTCTCTGTCCCGATCTTACGAAAAAGGAAGAAAAAATAATTCTCCGCCATATGTGGCCCCTTACAATTCTTCCCCCGTCATCAAGAGAAGGAATAATCGTCACCTTTTCGGATAAATACTGCGCTTCAAAGGAAATGAAGCTGGCAAAAGACGAAAACAAGAAAAAGGAATTTGAGGAAAAGCTTAAAAGCATCAATTCCTCTATGAACAAATAACGGAGCGTATTATAATGTTTGATATCATAATAAATTACGTTTTTATGTTCTTTGTATTCAGCGCTATAGGCTGGGCAATAGAATGTACCTACCGTTCGCTCGGTGAGAAAAAAATAATAAACAGCGGCTTTTTATACGGGCCTATGTGTCCCATATACGGCACGGGCTGTCTCGTTTTCGAGCTTATTCTCGTACCCCTCTCTCAGCCTATTGAAAAAAGGCTTATTCCCGTACTCCTTTTAGGTATGGTGCTGGCGGATATTGTTGAATATGCCACAAGCTACATAATGGAAAAGCTCTTCAATGCCCGTTGGTGGGACTATTCGAATAATTTTCTTAACCTTCACGGAAGAATCTGCTTCAAGCATACCTGCTATTGGGCAATCTTTGCGTTTGTGTACGTATATCTCATAGCCCCCATATATCAGTACGTATTAAGCTTTATTCCGCAAAATGTCAGAACAATTGCGGTGTTTGTGATTTTAGCGGTGCTTACCGTTGACCTGGCTCTTACAGTCAAGGCTGCGGCGGATATCAACAAGCTTATGAAAAAGCTGAAGGCCTTCAGGGCAACCGTCAGCGAAAAAGCCGACCTTATAAAGGATACGGCGGAAAACAAATATGAGGAGCTGCTTTCAAGCACCGATAAGCTCACGGAGTTAAGGCAGGAGCTTTCAAGGCAGTACTCGGACATTCTTTCAGGCTTTAAGGAGCTTACAACAAAAAACAAGGCGGCAAACCGCTTGCTTAACATTCACAGCACAATCAGAAAAGCGGCTGATGACACCGTAAAGGATATAGAGAAAATATGGAATGACGTAAAATCGTTCTTTACAGATACAGACAATGAATCAGATTAAGGAGAATAAAAAAATGACTTATACCTACAAAACCAAGGGTACATGTGCCGGTGCAATTGAAATTGACATGGGTGAAAACAACGTTATAGAAAACGTACGTTTTGTCGGCGGCTGCAAGGGAAACACTCAGGGAATTTCCGCTCTTGTAAAGGGAATGGATGCAAAGGATGTAATCGACAGACTTTCCGGCATCCGCTGCGGCTTCAAGCCCACCTCCTGCCCCGACCAGCTTTCAAAGGCACTTAAAGAAATTATCGGAGAATAATTATGGCAATAATACTGGCATCAGCTTCCCCCCGAAGACGTGAGCTGCTGAAATTCATAACGGAAGACTTTACCGTTAAGGTATCCGATGCAGAGGAAGTAACCGACCCTGCCCTTTCCCCCGAGGAAACGGTAAAAAACCTTGCCGTAATAAAGGGTGAAGCGGTGACAGAAGGCTTTCCCGACGACACCGTAATTTCCGCTGACACAGTGGTGGTGCTTGACGGAAAAATTCTCGGAAAGCCGAAAAATGAAGACGATGCATTTTCTATGCTATCCTCCCTTTCGGGCAGGACCCATGAGGTATTCACGGGTGTATGCGTGCTTCACGGCAAAGAAAAGTATATCTTTGCAGAAAAAACCGAGGTTGCGTTCTACTGTCTTTCCGAAGAAGAAATCCGTGCATATATCGCAACTGCCGAGCCTGCAGACAAGGCAGGTGCTTACGGAATTCAGGGCAAGGGCTGTACCCTCGTAAAATCAATAAACGGCGATTACAACAACGTTGTCGGTCTCCCCGTTGCAAGACTGAACCGTATACTTAAAGAAAACGGGCTGTTATGAAGAATTCACCCTTAAGAGATGCCTTTTTTCCGTTAAGATGCTGCGGCTGCGACAAAATCACGGGAAGCCTGCTCCCCTACTGTGAGGACTGCGAAAAGCTCGTTATAAGACCTTCAGAAAGCAAGGGGCTTTGTGACATATGCGGTCTTCACCTGTCACAGTGCCTTTGCGGCAAAAGACTTTATTACGAAAAATTCTCCGCCGTTTTCTATCACGAAAAGGAAGCAAGAAAAAACATTTTCCGTCTCAAATTTCACCTGCGCCGCGATATAGCCGACACCTTTGCAAAGGCAATTCTTCTTCAGCTTAAAGACAGAGATTTTCTCGAAAAAACGGACATTATAACCTTTATCCCTATGCGCCCCTTTGCAAAATTTCTCAGGGGCTACAATCAGGCAGAGCTTATCGCAAGAAGACTGTCCGTTCATTCGGGTATCCCGTGCCTTCCCTTGCTTACAAAGGAGTTTCCCACAAAAAGCCAGCATAATCTCAGAGGAATTGCCCGAAGCGGAAATCTTTCAGGTGTTTTCGAGCCTGCAAAGGAGCTCACAGCTGAAATAAAAGGGAAAAATATTCTCGTAATAGACGACGTGTGCACCACGGGCAACACTCTTAACGAGGCGGCAAAAACTCTTCTTATTTTCGGTGCGGAGGCTGTTTTTTCGGCTGTCTGCAACGTCAGAAAAAAAGAGAAAAAAACTGTTGAACAAAAATAAATGATATGCTAAAATGGAATTATCTTGAACAAAAGGAGTAATATTATGAAAAATTTCAAGTCTGCAATTGCTCTTATTCTCGCAGTTTTAATGACTGTTCCCCTTGCAGTAATTTCCTTCGCCGCTGAGGAAGACGGCTCTTATGAAATTACAAATCCCTATGAAAATGTAAAATGGGATGAGGTTACGGCTTACAAAACCGCACTTCACACCCATACAAATGCAAGTGACGGTGACGACACCCTCAAGGCTTCCCTTCAGCGCCACGCAGAAACAGGCTTTGACATTGTTGCTACAACCGATCACGGTACCGTTAACTATTCCTGGTCCGAAAACAGCGAAAACAAGCTGATTTACGGTGCAATGAGCCTTATCGGAAAAACCGAAGGTGCAATTGTTGCACTCGGCAAGGAGGGTGAATTTGAAAACGGCGTTTCCTACTCCGTTGTAACAGAAAACGGTGACGATTATCTTGTTCTTGAGGACGGCTCAAAGATTCTGCGTGTTCCCTACGGCAACGAAAACAACGCTCTTTCCGTAAACGCTCACATTAACGGCTGGTTTGCAGATTTCACACAGACAAAAATCACAACCTACGAGGATGCTGTAAAGGGCATTGACGAGGCAGGCGGTGTAAGTGTTATCAACCATCCCGGTGAATATACAAAGGCAAGATACGAAATCCGCTCCGAGGAAGCTTATAATGAAGATAACTTCATTTACCGCTACTACATAAACAAGTATGCTTCTCTTATAGACAGATACGACAGCTGCATCGGTATCGATATGAACTCCAAGGGTGACAACAGAACACGCTTTGACAGAATCCTCTGGGATAACCTTCTCAAGAGATTCGCAGCAAACGGTGAAAACGTTTACGCCATCGCATCCTCCGATGCTCACAACCTTGACATCATTGATTCAGGCTACGTCCTCGCTCTTATGCCTGAGTTTACCTCCGAAGCATTCCGTTCAAGCCTTGAAAACGGTGAATTCTTTGCAGCAAGCCATTGTCTCGGTAACTACGACGAGCTCCGTGACATTGCAGCAGCTCTCAAGGAATTCTACGGTGAGACTGAGCTTTATAATAAGTTAAACAGCACAGCCGATGAAATGCTTGCAAGAATTGAGGCTATCGAAAACGGCGGACTTCCCGCAGACGAGGATATCGGAATTACATATTCCACACTTGAAGACGGCTTCAACACAGCAGAGGCTGATCCCCGAATCACAGCTATTGAAGTAAATGAAGACACAGACGAAATCACGGTATCAACAACAGATGCTCTTATCGTAAGATGGATTTCCGACGGCAAGCTCATTGAAACACAGAAGGCAGACGACGCAACACTTGACCTTAATTCTTACGCAGACGTTCTCGGTGACTATGTAAGAATCGAGGTATTCGGTGAAGGCGGTATCGTTTACTCTCAGGCTTTCCTTCTTGATGCCTCCTTGAAGGCAGGCACAGCAGAGCCCGTTGACAGCTCCTTTGCAGATTGGGGTATTCTCGATTTCCTTGTAGCAGAATTCAATAACTGGTTCGCAATTATCGGCAGATTTTTCTCCAACCTCTTCTGATAAAAGCACAAAGTTTTACCTGCAGGATGCTTCTCCTGCAGGTTTATTTTTTGTTAATTTTCGACACGTGATTAATATTTTGATAGCATTGTTGGTAAAAAAATTACGCTTTTCATAAAATTTTACCTTTTTTTGAGTAAAATATAGTAAAAAGTAAGCAAAAATTACTCAGTTTTACTTGACAAATAAAAGAAAGTAAAGTATAGTGAATTCGTATATATATGAAAAGGAGACTGTATGTTCTCACATTCAGACGGTTTTTCCTCTATGACGGATGAAGAGCTGGTTTTTCTTGCACAGTCGGGTGACACTCCCGCAGAAACCTTCATTCTGGACAAGTTCAAAATTCAGGCTGAAAAAACGGCTTCTGTTTTTTATGCTAAGCATCAGCAGTACTGCACGCTGGGGCTTCTCGACAAGGATGACCTTTATCAGGAAGGTCTCCTGGGATTGCTCTCTGCAGTATATTCATACCGCGCCGACAGAAATACGGCATTTCGGACTTACGCATCCGTATGTATTTCAAATCAGATAAAGGCGGCAATAAAATCTGCCAATTCCAAAAAGAATCTGCCCTTCGGCAGTCTTCTTTCAATTGATGATACGGTCATCCCCGCAACGGAATCGGTCGAGGATTTATTTATCTTCAACGAAACGGAAGAGGTGCTCAACTCTTTTCTTACAAGGGAGCTGTCCTCTCTTGAGCTTTCCGTTATACGTCTTTTCCTGCAGGATATGTCTTACAGGGATATATCCGCAAAGCTGGGCATCCCCGTAAAGTCCGTAGACAATGCCATTCAGCGCATACGCGGAAAATTAAGGGAGTTCCTTACAGATAACAGATCATAACAGTTTTACTGTGTGATATATACCTGACTTTTTCTGTCACGGTAAAAAAATTTATAGCGAGGTAGCAAAATGTACGAAGACAAGACTCTCACATGCAAAGAATGCGGTAATGAATTTGTATTCACCGCAGGCGAACAGGAATTCTTCGCAGAAAAAGGTTTCGTAAACGAACCCCAGCGCTGCAAGGATTGCCGTGTTGCACGTAAGCAGGCTGCTAAAGGCGAAAGAGAATTCTTTGTAACTACTTGCAGCCAGTGTGGCGGCGAGGCAAAGGTTCCCTTCAAGCCCCGTGATGACAGAGCTGTTCTTTGCAGCGAATGCTTTGCAAAGTCCAGAGCTTAAGTTCACGAAGCGCCGGTGATTGATGACAAACGCCGCACAACTGAATAAATGACGGTAGGTACCGCTGTGATTCGGAGTTATCAGCTGTAATTTTTTACTGTGCATAAGCAATAGTTTATCAACAATCGGAAAGATGTGCCCTTCGGGGTGCATCTTTTTTCCTTTAAATAAAAAATACAGATACCGTGCTTAAAGTAAAAGCAATCCGGTATCTGTTTTTTTGATTATTAATGAATATTCTCCGTCGGGGACTTATTCTGTTCTGCAGGTAAAGTTTTCAAGCTCTGCTTCAAGAGCCGTTACGTATTCTTCCGTTGTTGCCCAGGAGGTACAGAATCTTACACAGGAGTGGTCTTCATCCACTCTGCACCAGTAGTCCCAGGAGAACTTATCCGAAAGCATATCAAGTACAGTATCGGGAAGCACGGGGAACTGCTGATTTGTGTTGGATTCATAAAGGAATGGGAAGCCTGCCTTCTTAAAAGCATCGCGTACTCTGTAGGCAGTATCAATACCGTTCTTTCCCATTTCGTAATAAAGACCGTCCTTGAACATTTCGAGGAACTGAAGTCCTAAAAGTCTGCCCTTTGCAAACATTCCGCAATGTCTTTTCTGCATATACCGGAAATCCTTTTTAAGGGCATCGTTCACAATAACAAGAGCCTCGCCGAAAAGTGCGCCGACCTTTGTTCCGCCGATATAGAACACGTCGCAAAGCTCAGCTAAAAGCGGAAGAGTAACGTCGTTACCCTGAGCCATAAGTCCGTAGCCCATTCTTGCACCGTCAACATATAAAAGCATTGAATATTTATCGCAGATTTCACGAAGCCTCTTAAGCTCTGAAGCCGTATAGAGAGTACCGTTTTCCGTGGGCTGAGAAATATAAAGCATACCGGGCTGTACCATATGCTCGTAGGTGCCGTCTGCCCAATAGCCGCTCACAAACTTTTCAAAAATTTCCGCATCCATCTTGCCGTCATCGGAGGGAAGACCGATTACCTTATGTCCCGTAGCTTCTATTGCACCGCTTTCGTGAACGTTGATGTGTCCCGTTACAGGGCATACAACGCCCTGATAGGGACGAAGGGATGCTGAAATTACGGTTGTGTTCGTACCCGTTCCGCCCACAATAAAATGCACGTCCACATCGGGAGCATTACATTCCTTTTTAATAAGTGCTCTTGCCTCTTCACAGTAATGATCTACGGCATAGCCGGGAGTCTGCTCGAAATTTGTTTTTACAAGTGCCTCAAGAATTCTGGGGTGTGCTCCCTCAAGATAGTCACAGTCAAATCTAATCATTTTACTTTCTCTCCATATCAATAATTATTGAATCATCATCGCCTGTACGGTCATTATACAGAAAATGATTCATAGTTTCAAGTGCTGTTTCCTCACCGGGAACAATTTTATCAATATCAACTCCGAAGACCTTCAGAAGCTTTATCCCTCTTTCGGCACCGCCTCTCAGTGCTCTGTATTCGGGAGTATGAGGGGGGAAGGGTCCGTTTCCGCCGAAAACAGAGGAGACAATTTTGACAAGACAGTCAAAGAATTTTATATCCTTAAGATACTTTATATCTTCCCTTGTAACTCCCCCTGCTTTTCTTCCGAATCTGCCGATAAGGCTCATAGGAATTTTAAGGAAAAGCTTTATAGCTGTTTTAGAAATAAAGGGATGCTTTCTTAAAAACGGAATACTGAAAACTCTGTCAAAGTTATAACAAAAGGCCTCCCAATCCGTATCCATCAAGGTCAGGCTCTTTTCAATAAGACCGATGAAATTAAGAGAATATATGTAATCTCTTGCAGACATTCCCTTGGTATCAAAGCCTTCTATAGTCTCAATACCGATGCTTTCCACCGAGCAGGTTCCGCCAGTCTTATCAAATACAACCTTTCGCATTTTGCCTGCGGCTGAGGGCAAGGCTGAGGTTGTGATATCATAAAAGAATCTGCCCTCACTGTCCTCATATTTCTTTATGCCCTGTACGTGTGTATGTCCCGTAAAGATAACCTTTACACCGTTTTCACACATAATCTTACTTAATTTATCATAACCGCCGAAAAGCTCAAATTCGGCAATCCCCTTATATACGGGCCATGGCGGAAGAACGGGATGATGTACCGCAAGAAATACCCATTCACCCTTTTCGTTTGCCTTTTTAATCTCCGCTTCAAGCCAGCTGAAGCCCTCGTCAAAAAGTCCGCAATGGCTTCTGCCGTTTCCGTTATCGTAAATTGCAATAAGACGCACACCGCTTCCGAGAGGAACGGAATATGAGCCGCTTTCACTGTCAATGCTGTCAGCATAGCAATGTCCGAAGTCATAATAAAGTTCAGGCAGCTCGGTCTTATATACTCTTTCGGCAGGCTCGCAGTCATTTTCACGGTAATATACGGGATGGAAAATATTTTCATCATCCCCGAGCCCTGCGTAGTCATGTGTTGCGCCCGTCACAAGAACCTTTTTTCCTGCCGCAGTAAGAGCTTTAAGCTCTTCAATAAAATCCTCGTGGCTTATTCTGTCACCGTTATTGATAAGGTCTCCCGTAATAAGAACATATTCGGCTTCCTTATCCTCAAGAATTTTCTTAAAAAACGACCTTAAAATCTCGGGGGTACTTTTGATTGCAATCTGGTCACCCATTTCACGGCTGTTTATTGCAGAACCCTCTACCCACATTTTTTTTGAAAGATAATGGGTATCGGTAAGAATATACATTGAAAGTCTGTCGCTCATAATCTTGCCCCCTGCAGAAAAAATTATAGTGGAAATCAGATAACTTTTAGTATATAATATAGTAAAATCTTTTTTTTGTAAAGAATCAAAAACAATAAGGGAGGTGTTTTGCGGAAAATGGAAAAGGATTTCAACATTCTTACAGTCAGCAGCTACAAAAATTTCTTTTTACTTATGAAGCCGTATCTTACGGGCTTCGGAGCCGATAACATTTTCACGGCATCCAGTATAGCCGAGGCTCAGAAGCTGCTTATGACAAAAAATATATCCGCAATTATTATAAACACTCCCCTTTCAGACGGCTTGGGACTTGACTTTGCAACGGAATGTGCCGACAAAAAGTTTTACGCTGTGCTTCTTTTTGCAAAGGCTGAGCTTTTCGGACAGATAACGGAAAAGGCTTCGCCCCACGGTATATTGACTCTGCCTGAGGGAACGGATTCAGCCACACTTTCGGAAGCATTTTCCGTACTTGTATCAACTGCAAGAAAGCTTATGTGCCTCGACAAAACGAAGGAAAAGGAGCTGTCACGTGCAGAGGCGCTGAAGCTTCTCAGCCGTGCAAAGCTCATACTCATAAGCTCCTTCGGAATGTCCGAGGAGCAGGCACACAAATACATAGAACACCGTGCAATGGAAATGCGTAAAACAAAAAACGAAATAGCCCTCAGCATCATAAATTCCTACGGCTGAGCAATTTTCAAAATTTTTCCTGAGTAATTGCCGGGAATCAATCAGAGACTTTACTATAATTTATTTTTCTTTATTTTTCCAATAATATTAATTTCACTGCTGTTAACAATACTATCAGCACGGCAAAACAGTTTCAGAAGCAAAAAGCTTCCGAAATTTGTCAGGTAATATTTTTATCTTACCCGTGCACAATAGTAATGCAAATGCAACAAAACTTTTTGCAAAAGGAGTGAAATAAGATGAAGGGTAGTAATTCAAGTCTTGTACCCGAAGCAAGAGAGGCTCTCAACAAGTTTAAGATGGAAGCCGCTTCTGAAGTAGGTGTTAACCTCAAGCAGGGCTACAACGGTGACCTCACCTCCCGTCAGGCAGGTTCTGTCGGCGGTCAGATGGTCAAGAAGATGATTGAGGCTTATGAAAAGGGTATGAACTAACCTCCTTTAAGTCCTGATATTTCGCTTATGCGGATAAGAAGTAATATTCTTCCCCCCTTAAAGGGAAGCATATTACTTCTATTTTTTTCATTGATGTTGCCGCTTTGTGAATATTTTGTTAAAAACATACAATAAAATTGCAAATTGTTTAGTTGTTTTAATTCTCGACAAGTGTCGGAAAATATGATAATATTTTAACGATTAAGTCCACTATGGAGGAGAATATATTTATGAAAGCATCCGAAAGCATACCTAATTTCCGTTCAGGTCTTAGAATGTATGCAAATTTTGCCGCCCGCACAATCAAAAAGGTGTGCCAGGAAATCGGCCCAAGAGAGGCAGGCACACAAGCAGAGCTTGATGCACAGAACCTTATGGCAAGCCTTGTAGGCGATGCCGCAGACGAGGTAAAGCAGGAGGAATTCACAATTTCCCACAGAGCCTTCCTCGGTTGGCTGAGACTTGCAGGTATTTTTATGTTCATAGCACTCGCCGCAGGTATTGTGAACGCATTTATTCCCACAGTTTTCTTTGCTCCCTACATAGCACTTGTGTGCTGTGTTCTTACTGCAGTAATGATATTCGGTGAATTCCTTTTCTATAAGCCTGTTATCGACCCGTTTTTTAAGAAGCTCACTTCCCACAATACATATTGTATAAGAAAGGCTTCGGGCGAAACAAAGAGAAGAATTATCTTCGCGGGCCACTCAGACTCTTCAATTGAATGGCGCCCCACACACATAGGCGGTGCTCCTCTTATGTACGTAGCCTACATTTATCCCGCTCTCGGTCTCGGCTACACACTTATTTCCACAATCTTTATGCTTGTAACGGGTGAAATAAACCCCACCCTTCTTCTTATAAACTGCGCATTTATCCCCGGTTATTTCGGACTTTGCATTTTTATGAACTACAAGGTCTGTGTTGACGGAGCAAACGACAATCTTACAGGCTGTATGACAGGTGCCGCAGTGCTCAAATTCCTCGGAGACAACAACATCCGCTTTGAAAACACAGAGGTTGTCGCAATGTTCTCCGGTGCTGAAGAGGAAGGTCTCAGAGGTGCAAAGGCTGCAATCAAAATGCATCCCGAATTTAAAAAGGACAGCGACATTGAAACAGTCTTCATTGCAGTTGATACAATGAAGGACTATGAGGATATGTTCATATACAACAGAGATATGTCCGGTATCACAAAACACAGCGAGGAAGCCTGTGCACTTGTTAAAAAGGCAGGTAAAAATGCAGGTGTTGATATTAAATACTCAGTTGTTTTTGCAGGTGCATCCGATGCAGCTGCCATGACGCAGGGCGGTGCTCACGCAACAACCCTTGCAGCTATGAATCCCGGTCCTCCCAAGTATTATCACACACGTGACGACAAGGCTGACATCCTTAACCTCAAGACAATTGAGAAGGGTGTGGAAATTGCCCTTGAAACAACCTTCCTTTTCGATGAAAAGGGTCTTATGAAGAATTACGACTAAAAGCATAAAGGGCTGATTCGTTTCAGTCCTTTTTCTTTTTAAATATTTATATATTTATTATTGCAAAAACAATAATTTTCTGTTATACTAAACGCGTACAACTTAAAAGGAGTAAATGATAATGAAAAAATCTATCAAAACCGTAATTTCTTTTGTATTAATCACACTTCTTGCACTTTCCTTCTCATCCTGTTCGGTTTTCAAGAGCATGCGTGAAAATGCACTCAATGCTGCACAGACAACAATCTATGCAACTCCCGAAAAGGATCAGATTATTTCCGAATATAACGCTCTTCTTGCATTATCTCTTATGGATGCAACAGAAATCAAGGAAAACGTAAGCTACTCCGCAGGCAAGCCCGACGTATTCAAGGCAGGCGAAGAAGCCGGTGTTCTTGATGCAGCTGCAAATCAGCTCAAGAATTTCATTATGTCCGCAAACCCCGGCAGCGCTTCAACAGTTCTTGAAGAAGGTGCTGATTCTCTTCTCAAGTCTCTTGACGAAGCAGCAGTTCTCAACTTCGACTTCACAAGAAACATTGCAAGTGAAAACGTTACAGATGAAAAGGGTAACGAGGTTGTTGATGAAAACGATATCGTTGTAACAGAAACAAGAATCAGCGACAACATCCTTCACCTTACCTTCAACTTCTTTACAGAAGAAACCCTTATGGGTGAAGGTGTAACAAACGAAAACGGCGAAGCTGTTGAAGAAACAACCAAGATTTATGCTGAAGACGCAACAATCGAAAGTGTTTTCGGTTCTCTCAAGGATAAGGAAGCAGTTCTCAAGAACTTCGAAAACGTAAAGGATTACATCGTAGTTTCCGATTATGAAATCGCTTACGAAAACTGCATTATCACATCCGACGCTGACCTTGAGGAAGGCAAGCTCAACTTTGTAAACTTCCAGAAAAATATGAAGGTTACTGCAAAGGCTGAGGGTGTCGGCGCTCTTGCAGAGTACGGCGAAATCGAAGTAGTATTCAATCTTACTCTCAACACAAACTATGAATTCTCTTATGCCGAAGCTGAAGAAGAAGGCGAAACAGCAGAGGATACAACAGCAGAAGATACAACTGTTGAAGAAACAGCATCTGCAGAAGAGGATACATTAACAGAAGAAACAACAGCCTCCGAAGAAGATACAGATGCAGCAGTAGAAACAACAGAAGAAGCAGTCATCGAAGAAACAACTGCAGCTTAAAGTTTAATACAGCTATTCAAAGCCGGAGGTAATTCTCCGGCTTTATTAAGATTTAAGATGTAAGGAGGAAACGGAATGAAAAGAAAAATAACTGCCGCTATCCTGTCCATTTCTGTCATAATGGCTCTTTTCTCCTGCTGTCAGTCTCCTCCCGAGCCTGCAACTCAGATCAGTGACAAGGATTCCGTGCATATAAAGAGTGACTTTGACGCTCTTGAAGGTAAGCTTTCCGAAGCTGAAACCGCAACGGCAGTAAAGGACACAGATTCTTTTTCCGAGCAGCTTAAAAACAGCGATGCGGAAATAATCTCCTACGAAGGAGCAGAAGACATCTTAATTGATTCCGAAAACATATCGGACAAAACAGTCACCGTAAGCACGACAGGCAGTGTAACTCTCGCCTCCCCCGTAAATTCACTTATAGTCAAGGCGGCAGAAAAAGGATTTACCTCAAAAGCAAGGGCGGAAAGCATTATTCTTGAAGGCAGCAATATTACCGCGGAGCTCAAAAGTGAGGCGGGAACAATCTTTATAAAAGGTAAAGATATAACACTCAACGTAAGAACCTCTGCAATAGAAAAGATTATTGCGGTAAACGTTTCTGCAAAGGTCAACAATCTTACCGGTGATGATATCTTTGTTACACTTGCAAACGGCGCAAAAATAACTGTCCCTGCCAAGCATATCTATAGTCTGGCGGATAACACCGTACAGAAAAGCTGAGCCCTCAGAAATAACCGAAAGGAAATTTTTATGGCACTTGAATATTCGGTTTCTTTACAGAAGCTTGTAAAAAACAACGCACTTGAAGTGCTTTATGCACCGAGAGAGCTTGAAGAAATATTTATAAAAACCAAGGACGTAAACCGACCCGGACTTATTCTTGCAGGCTATCACGACTTTTTTGATCCGACAAGACTTCAGTTCTTCGGTCTTACGGAATTCGGTTTTATTGATTCTCTCACCAAAGCAAAAAGGGCAAAATGCCTTGAGCATTTTTTCTCATATAAGCCCAGCTGTATCATCTGTACCCGAAGCATTGACCCTGCAGATGATTTTATGGAGCTTGCACGTCAGAATGAAGTTCCCGTACTTCGTTCAGCAGACTCAACATCAGGCTGCATGTCAACTCTTATCTCCTTCCTTAATGTTGAGCTTGCGGAAAGAATCACCCGTCACGGCGTTTTCGTTGAGGTCTACGGCGAAGGTGTTCTTATAGTAGGTAACTCGGGCGTAGGTAAAAGCGAAACGGCAATTGAGCTTATAAACCGCGGTCACCGTCTTATCGCAGACGATGCGGTTGAAATAAGAAGAGTTTCATCAAAAAGCCTTGTAGGTACGGCTCCCGACAATATAAGATACTTTATGGAGCTAAGAGGTGTCGGTGTAATCAACGCCAAGAATCTTTTCGGTGTGGGTGCCGTTAAGATGACGGAAAAAATCGACATCATAATAAATCTTGAATTATGGGATGAAAACAAGGTTTATGACAGACTCGGTCTTGAGGAGGAGTATATGGAAATACTCGGAATCAAGATTCCCGCTATAACGGTTCCCGTAAAGCCCGGCCGAAATCTTTCAATTATTATTGAATGTGCGGCGATGAATAACCGTCAGAAGCGTATGGGCTACAACGCAACCAAGGAGCTTCTTCAGAGCCTCGGCATGACAGACGATGACGAGGAAGAGAATAACAAGCCCAAGGTAATTGAAGTATGGCATTAATTTATTTACAAAAAATGATTTTTTATAACGGAGGTTAATATTATGTACAGAGTAGGCGTAGATCTCGGAGGAACAAACATTGTTGTCGGCATTATCGATGAAAATTACAAGATAGTTGCAAAGGCATCAAGAAAAACAAACGCTCCCCGTGCTGCAGAAGGAATTTTCGACGATATGGCTGATGCCATCAAGGAAGCAATGAGCCAGATACATATCACTAATGATGATATTATTTCAATCGGTGTCGGCACTCCCGGTTCGGTAAACAAGAGTGATGAGCTTATTGAATTTGCAAACAATCTCGGCTTTGACAACGTTCCCTCTTACAAGCTTTTAAGAGAAAGAACAGGCTTCGAGAAGGTATATTTTGATAACGACGCTAACTGCGCAGCTCTCGGTGAGGCAGTCGCAGGCTGCGGCAAGGGAGTTAAGGATTTTATAATGATTACTCTCGGCACAGGTGTCGGCAGCGGAATCATTGTTAACGGTAAGCTTGTTACCGGTGTAAACTACGCAGCAGGCGAAATGGGTCACACAGTTATCGTTTATAACGGTCTTCAGTGCAACTGCGGCAGAAAGGGCTGCTGGGAAAAGTACTCCTCTGCTACAGCTCTTATCGAGCAGACAAAGGACGCTATGAGAAAGAACTTCAATTCTCTTATGTGGGATATTGCAGGCGGCGATATCAACAAGGTTAACGGCAGAACCGCTTTTGACGGCATGAGAAAGGGCGATGCAACAGCTCAGGCAGTTGTAAACAACTACGTTGCAATGCTTGCCTGCGGTATCGGCAACATTATCAACACCTTCCAGCCCTCAATGGTTTGCGTAGGCGGCGGTGTAGGCAACGAAAAGGAAAACCTTCTCGGTCCCGTAAGAAAGCTTCTCGCATCTGAGGTTTACACAATTCACGCAAAGAAGCAGACTCAGCTTGTTGCTGCTGAGCTCGGCAATGATGCAGGCATCATCGGTGCCGCACTTCTTGACGAATAAAATATTTAAGGGGATATCCTGATGACAGACCTGCAGAAATCTTTTTCGGCAAATTTCAAAAGCAAGGAATGTACCTTTTATACGGATGAACCTCTCATGAATCACTGCGCCTTCAGAATCGGAGGCGCATCTGAGATTCTTGCGGTTCCGAAAAACGAAAAGGTACTTACAGAAATATTAAAATACGCAAAGGAAAGAAATGTGCCTCTTCACATTCTCGGAAACGGCAGTAACGTTCTTATTGCCGACGAGGGACTTTCCGGCATCACAGTAAAGCTTATGGGCGGTCTTTGCGATTTGCTGTACCTCGGTGACGGAATAATCGTCTCGGGAGCAGGCGTTTCACTTACCCGTCTTTGCAATTTTGCAAAGGAGCATTCTCTTACGGGGCTTGAATTTGCTTACGGTATCCCGGGAAGCGTCGGCGGTGCGGTTTATATGAACGCAGGTGCATACGGCGGTGAAATAAAAAACGTTCTCTATTCCGTGCGCAGCATGAACAAGGAAGGCGAAGATATAACAGAAACCGCCGCAAAGGATATTGAAATTTCATACAGAAATACCCCCTTTATGAAAAATGACAGAATCATCACAAGTGCATTTTTTAAGCTTGAAGAGGGAGATGTACAGGAAATCACGGCAAAAATGGAAGAGCTGATGAGCAAGAGAAAGAGCTCTCAGCCTCTTGATTTTCCAAGTGCCGGAAGCACCTTCAAAAGACCTGCAACAGGCTATGCGGCAGCCCTTATTGACCAGAGCGGTCTTAAGGGAACTACGGTCGGCGGAGCCCAGGTCAGCACCAAGCATGCAGGCTTCGTTATAAACAAGGGCGGCGCCACCTTCAAAGATGTTACGGCGCTTATGGAAATCATCAAAACCACCGTTTACGAAAAACACGGTATATGTCTTGAACCCGAAGTGGAAATATTAAAGGATTAAGGTTATGTCTTTTTCATTGGATGTAAAAAACGAATTATTAGGCGTTCAGCAGGATGACTGCTGCCGGCTTGCAAGCGATTACGCATTTCTTCTTTTCGGAAGAGCCTTCTCAGGCAAGGAAATTGCAATACTCACCGAGCACGAAGAAATAGCAGCCGCTTTTGCAGAGTCGCTAAACCGCCTGGCGGACACGGAAATTGCCCCCGAAAAAACCGAGGGCAAAAAATTCAGGGTAAGCGCTACTGATAAATCAGTGCTTTCAAAAATTTTCTCAAAGCTCGGACTTTCCGATTCCCCCTTAAAAAAGAGAGTGAATTTTGCCAATATTGCAGAGCCCTGCTGCTACAGCGCATTTTTAAGAGGAGTTTTTCTTGCCTGCGGTACTGTAACCGATCCCGAAAAGGAATACCATCTTGAGTTTTCCGTTTCCTCGAAGGGGCTTGCAGATGACCTTGTTCACGTTTTCGATGAATTTGAGCCTACTCCAAAGATAACACAGAGAAGCGGCTCATATACCGTATACTTTAAAAATTCATCAGATATTGAAGATGTTCTTTCAATTATGGGCGCTACGGAAAATTCTATGATGTATATGCACGCAAAGGTTGTAAAGGACATAAGAAATACCGTAAACCGCAAGGTAAATTTTGAAAAGGCAAACCTTGCACGCTCAGTTGCTGCAGCAACAAAGCAGTATGAGGCAATTGCAAAAATCAAAGAAAAAATCGGCTTTGATGCCCTTCCCCCGGAGCTTCGGGAAATAGCAAGACTCCGATATAATAACAGAGAAGAAACAAATGCGGAAATTGCGACAATGCTGTCACAGCCGCTTACGGTTTCAGGTGTAAACCACCGTTTTCAGAAGCTTATAAAAATAGCCGGAGAGTTAAAATAATGAACATATCAGCTCCCTTTATAAACAGTCCCGATTTAACGGGCAGACCTGACAAGGAAATAAGAGTTTACAGATTTTTTGAAGAAAACAATATCCCCGTATACGGAGTTGACCACGCACCTGCGGATACCATGGAAATATGTCAGGAGATTGAAGGTACTCTCGGTGCAGAAATCTGCAAGAATCTGTTTCTCTGCAACGCGCAGGCAACCTGCTTTTATCTTCTTCTTATGCCCGGAAAAAAGGCATTCAAGACAAAGTTTTTATCTAAGCAAATTAATTCGTCAAGACTTTCCTTCGGCAGCGCTGAAAACATGGAAAAATATCTTGATATCACACCGGGCTCAGTCAGTATTACCGGTCTTATGAACGACAGAGAAAAGGCAGTAAAGCTTCTTATAGATAAAGACCTTCTGAGGCTCGGAGAAATCGGCATCCACCCTTCAATCAACACCTCTACGCTTAAAATTACAACGGACGATCTTATAAACAGACTGATTCCGGCTCTGGGTAGAACCTACACGGTTGTAGATCTCCCCGACCCCAACAAAGAAATGGCAGAATAAATGCTTATTTTGTTGACATTTGCCGGCATTTTTAGTATTATTAAAGTAATAAATACGGGAGGAAATCTTATGAAAAACATCAGAAAAGCACTCGCAATTATTTTCAGCGTTCTTTTTGTAATGCAGATAGGTATTCTCAGCGTTTCCGCTGCTGACACAGCTGATTACACAATCAATTCCCCTTACGAAAACGTAATCTGGGAAGGCGACGGAGCCTGGGGCGCCTACAAGGGCACACTTCACTCACACTCAACCTTCTCCGATGCAGACTATGACCTTGCAACAATGGTTAAGGAATATTATGCTCAGGGCTATGATTTCCTTGCTAATGCCGACCACGGCGTTACAGGCGTGGAATGGAACAGAAGACCCGAATATCCCATCCTTTACAACTATCAGTTCATTCTCGGAAATAAGCAGACAGTTCTTACCGATGAAGAATATGAAGGTATGATTACCGGCACATACAACAACAGAGGCAAAAAAATGACCTGCGTTGTCGGTGCTAATGAGCTTAACGATCTCACTCTCACAAAGTGCCACGTTAACGGCTACTTCCTTCCCGAGGGTGTAGGCACCGGCTTCCGCGGCGGTGAAAATGCTTTTGAAGAGGCTGTTAAGTTCACTCACGAAAACGGCGGTATTTCTCACATCAACCACCCCGGTGACTGGCTTGTTTCAAACTCCAATCCCCAGGCAGTATGCGACCCCGAAAACGTTGCATTCCTTACTGACATTGTTCTTAAATACGACTCCTGCTACGGCATCGAGGTCTTCAACGAGGATAACGGTCCTACAGGCTACGACAGAGTTCTCTGGGACAATATGCTTATGTATGCTCTTCCCTACGGTAAGACAATCATCGGCTATGCTAATACCGACGCACACGATCCCGACCATGTTGACACTTCCTTTATGACCTTTATGATGGAAGAAAACGATGTTGAACACATCAGAGAAACTATGACAAACGGCGCATTCTTCTCCACAACAAGAGCGCTCAGAGCAAGTGATTTCGAAATCGGTCCCGACGTAGCAATTGATGCATGCAACACAGAGCTTGCATATCCCATGTTCACAAAGGTTGACGTTGACGGACATAAGGTTACAATTGAAGCTGAAAACGCAGACACAATTCAGTGGATTGCAAACGGCAAGGTAATCTACAAGGGCGAGCTCTCTGACGGCACATACACTCTTGACCTTGACACAATTGAAGGCGCAGAGGATTTCCTTTACGTTCGTGCTGAAATCATCAGCGAAGGCGGTATGACCGTTACTCAGGCTCTTACAATAGACAACGGCGAAGAACCTCTTGAATTCAGCGAAAAGGCAAAGAACTTCATCGAAAGCTTTATAGAAAGATTTACAAGTTCATTACTTTATGTTCTTATTCAGGAGCTTATCAGAGCTATCTGACGTTAAATAATCTGAGCCTCCGTGAAATATCGGAGGCTTTAATTTTATAAAGGAGGCGGAAATTGTTGAAAAAAATAGTAAAAGGCGTATCCGTGCTGCTTTTGTCTGCAGTGCTTCTGATTTCCGCATTCCCCTTTTGTGTCGGAGCATCTCCCTCTCAGAAAATTAATCTTTTCTTTTCCGAATCGGAAGACGGCAAAGCGGTCGTTTCGTTAATTCTTCCATCCCCGGACAGGCTGACGGCTATTGATTTTTCAATTACACTTTCCTCCGGAACAGCGGTAATTGAGGCATTGGGCATAGAGAACACCGACATTAAGAATATTATTTATGACTTTGATGCTCTGCCCGAGGACGGCGCAGAAAAGGATATTTTCACCTATAAGACCACTGAAAAGCCTGACAGAATAAATTTCTCGGGATTTTTTCTTGGTTCTCTGACAACGGATAAAGACTTTCACCTTTGTGATATAATTATTTTCTCGGACGGTGAATTATCCGAAACCGACGTTTTGCAGTTTTCATACACGCTCACCTGCGAAGACGGCAGTACGTCAGAAAGTCATACGTATTCCCTCTTAAGCAAGAATTTAATCGCAAATGCAAAAAATCTGTCCTACCCTTCGGGAGACGCAAACCTTGACGGAAAGGTTGATTCCTCCGATGCAAGAATAATTCTCAGAGCATCCGTAGGACTTGACGTCTTAAGCTTAGAGGCATCACCTTATGCAGATTCAGATTATGACGGAAAAATTACAGCTACAGACGCCCGTTTTGCACTGAGGTTTTCTGTAGGTCTTGAAGAAGCTGTACTTCACAGCTTCAGCATTTCCTTAGAGCAAGAAAAAACTTGTGAAGAGGGCGGAAATTACACCTTCACCTGCAGTCTCACCGGCAAAAACTTCACAATGGCTGTCGCAAACGGCGGTCACATTTGTCACGATTCAGCTGACTGCTTAAGCTCAGCAAAATGTGATGTCTGTAACGATGAAATTTATCCTGCAACAGGTCATAAATTTGACGAAAACGGCATCTGTGAGGCTTGCTCAGCAGATAAAGCACGCCTTGACGAAGCAAGGTCAAAGCTTATTTCCCTGCTCGACGAATTTCACATGTATGACACTCTTGCAGAAGAAGCTATATCACTTAATAAAAGACCGGATTTTATAAATTATACTCAGGAAGCCACAAAAAGCATACGGAAAGCTGCTGAAGCATGCGACGGTATAACTGATCTTGATGCTGTGAAAAAGCACCTTACAACAGCTTACAGCATAAGATTTCAGGCATTTGTTTCTGTAATGGATGAAAACGGAAATATCACGGCAAATGCAGGAAATTGCAATGCAATCCGCTATGCAGTAGCTCAGTCAAAAGAGCATATCGACTATGCATCCGCCATTTACGAATAATATTAAAAAGCACAAAACTACTTTTTGATGGTAGCTTTGTGCTTAATTTTTATTCTTAAATAATTGCCATTTCAATTCCCGACAAAAGGAAGAGGAAAGCAAAATTGAAGAGAGAGAACATACCCACGTAATAAAGGGTTTTCTTGGGGTTGTGCTTGTGGTACTCACGGAAGGTAATAAGACTTGCAAGAGAGGATATAAGCGTTCCCACACCGCCTATATTTACACCTAAAAGCAATTCGGGATAATTCTCCGTGAACTGAGAAAGAAGAATTGCAGAAGGAACGTTACTGATAAATTGACAGGAAAGCACACTGAAAAGAAGCACACTCTT
>JAZOWG010000167.1:0-5636 GCA_045659105.1 Acutalibacteraceae bacterium | reverse complement strand
AGCTTCGGATCAGGCTCACCGCCCTCTTCTCTTTTCAGCACACGCTTTACCATTTTCAGCACCTCGGAAGCAAGTATCCCTGCCGCCGTGCTTAAGCTTTCCTCTGCCTTCTTCTTCACAGGTCTCACCTCTTTTCCGTTTTTGGCAACAAAAAAGGGCGGGCCTCCCGAAGGAAGTCCGCTCCGCAATTAATGCTATTCAGTTGTTTGTGTGTTTTGTTTTTGTTTGTGTTTTAAGCTGTCTCAGAGAAATAAAGCGCCGACCCGTTGAATTCGGGTCGGTGGATTCGTTCTCTTCTGTTGTGGCCTTATTATAGCACAAACGGTAAGGGCAAATCAAGGGCAAAACAGGGGTTTATGAAAAAAATTTCAAGTGAATTTTCAGCGATTTTTTGTGCAATGTGAACAAATGTTCGATATTTTTCATCATTTTCAGCCATTTATCCCACATTTTCAGCATTTTTGTATAATATTTATCATCCCCTACAGACGGATTTATTACGGCACAGCCTTACGGAAAAATATTTCCTTAATTTTCTTCCCCATATATATGTGCGTGCGCACGCACGCCCGTTTTCGTGATTACTACGTTATTCTAACGTTATTACTATATAATGTAATGTTTGCAAGTTAATTTCCAAGTTAATTTTTCCCTGTTTGCAAGTTAATTCCAAGTTAAAAACCAAGTTAAAATGCCCTTTTCGGACGACACAAAAAATCCCCCCGAGCCCTTATGTATCAAGGGTTCGAAGGGTTCGGTTTTGCAAGTTATTTTCCGTGTCATTTGCAAGTTAATTTTTCACCGTTTGCAAGTTAATTTGCAAGTTAATTGTAAAAGAGAAGCAAATTCATCAAGGAGAAAAAATTACCCTTTTCTCGTATGGGACGACAAGGATTGATTTATGATTCTGCCTCTCGGGAACAAAACTTATTCACTCTTATTTCTTACCTCTTACTTTGCCTACGGTTGTCGTCCCCTGCAAGAGAATGTTCATTTTCAGTCTCGGTATTTTCCTCTTCGGGAATCTCCGAAATCCGAATTTGCTACGCCTTCTGCACTCTTCCTTCGATGTTTTCGCCGAGGAACACGCCTGCGTGCTTGCCGAACTCAAGGGGGTCGCCCGTGACGAAATACTCGGCTGTGCCTCTGACTCCCGAGGTGTTGAGAAGACCCTCGGCTCTGAGCTTATCCGTCAGCGCACCGATTGATGCAGTACCCGAGCACACAACGTTCATCTGCGGCACGATTTCCTTTACAAGGCCAAGCAGCAGAGGATAATGGGTGCAGCCGAGAATCAGGGTATCGATGCCCTCGTCCCTGAGAGGCAGAATGTACTCCCTGAGAGCCTCTGCAGTTTCGGTGTCCGAAGCGGTGATTTTGCCCGCTTCTACAAGGGGAACAAGCTTCGGAGCAGGCTGTGAGAACACCCGGCAATCGGCAAGTGCGCTTCTTACCGCCCTTTCGTAGGCTCCGCTTTTCACCGCCGCCTGAGTGGCAATAACGCCCACCTTTTTGTTTCTCGTAAGAGCCGCCGCCTTTTCTGCGGCAGGGGCAATAACGCCCACAAGGGGAATGGTAAAGCACTCCTGAAGCTCTCTTCTTGCGGTGCCGTCCGCTGTATTACAGGCAATAGCCACAGCCTTGACACCCATTTTTATGAGAAATTCGGTGTTATGGAAGGCAAATTCCGTAATCTGTCCCGGGGTTTTATCACCGTAGGGCACATTCAGGGAATCACCTAAATATACTATATTTTCATAAGGCAGCTTCTCTTTAATGGCTTTTACAAGGGTAAGTCCCCCGAGGCCCGAATCAAAAATGCCTATAGGTTTTTCACTTAAAGACAAAACGTCATCTCCAATTAAAGGGAATTAACAAGTGACTTGAAATGCTCTCCTCTTTCCTCAAAGCAGGTGTACTGGTCATAGGAGCTGGTTGTGGGGGAAAGCAGTACCACATCACCCTCGCTGAGGTGCTCTGAGGAGAAATTCAGCGCCTCGGGAAGGTCCCTTACAAGCACCGCATTTGTATAGCCGCAAAGCTCCTTAAAGATTCTTTCACCGCACTCACCGTAGGCAATAAGATACTTTACGCCCTTCATAAGGGGCTTTAAGGGGGATAAATCAAGTCCCTTTTCGTGACCGCCTGCAAGAAGGATTACGGGGCTTTCAAATGCCTTAAGAGCCGTTACGGTGGCATCCACGTTGGTGCCCTTGGAATCGTTATAGTATCTGACTCCCTTAAGCTCTCTTACGAACTCAATTCTGTGCTCAACACCCGTAAAGTCTCCCACAGCCTTTTCGATGTTTTCTTTTGTAACACCGCACTTAAGAGCCGCACCGATACCCACAAGCACGTTCTGTACGTTGTGCCTGCCGACAACCTTTATGACGGACAGAGGGAAGAGCTTTTCACCCTTCAGGTAAACGTACTCCTTGTCTGCATAAAGGTCAGCACTCTTATCCTCAAGGGAGTAGGTCATTATATCCGACTGCACGGGAACCTCTTTTGTATAGGAAGAAATAAGACTGTCGTCAATATTATAAAGGAAGAGGTCATTCTCCTTCATATTCTCGTAAACACGAAGCTTGGAGCGGTAATATGCATCCTCCGTACCCATAAAATCAAGGTGGTCGGCGGCAAGGTTAATAATAACCGCTGTTTCGGGACGGAAATCCACAATATCAAGAAGCTGGAAATTTGAAATCTCAAGGACAATATAGTAGCCCTCATTATTTATAAGGTCATACTGAAGCACCATTTCGCACAGCGCTATACCGATATTACCGCAGAGAAGGGTCTTGTCGGGGTGCTGAGCCTTTATTATCTCGTATGCAAGGGTGGAGGTTGTGGTCTTGCCGTTGGAGCCCGTAATTGCCACATAGTGCTGAGGTGCTGATACCCTGAAGGCAAGCTCAATCTCCGTGATTACGGGGATTCCCCTCTCACGAAGACGCTTCACGAACCACAATTTTCCGTTGATTCCGGGGTTCTTTACCGCTAAGGAATATTCCTCCTCGAACACCTCGGGAGTCTGATTCACTACTCTTACACCCATTTTTTCAAGCTCGGGTAATTCTTTTATATCAGAAAGTGCCTTTGACTCTGAAACCGTGACCTCGGCACCAAGCTTCACGAGAAGCTTCACCGCCGCCATACCGCTTCTTGCAAGTCCTAAAACAAGCACTCTCTTACCGTTAAAATCTGCCATTTTTCCTCCGAAAAAGTTTATACCAATATAATTCTATCAAATCTATACTATTATATTCTTCATACATATAAAAGTCAACGGAAAGAAAAAATTTCCCGAGAGGCAGTCAGCACGGGAAAATCTCCGAACTCCGAACTCCGAATTCCGACCTCCGATCTAATAAAAAAAGCCTCGGAAGTAAAATACTCCCGAAGCGTTTTCTATATGAGCTTTTCAAAATCTCTTTTTGCGTAAATTATTCTCATTACCGTAACGGTTTTTTCGTCCTCATCCACACTGTAAAACACGAGATAATTCTCCACTCTCAATTTTCTGTATTCCATCTTTAATGGTCTTACAGGGGTGTATACGGGGCAGGAATAGGGAAACTCCGAGAGCCTTTCAGTGCCCTGCACTATTTTTTCGGCAAGTCTCAATGCCGTATCGGGTGCGTTCAGCTCAGTTGAAATATACCCTGCGATTTCCGTTAAATCATTCTTTGCAACAGGCAAAAACTGTACCTTATACATCATTTTTCTCCCAAAGCCTCTTTTATGGATTTCAGCACATCCTTGGGAGAATAACGTGTATCGGTAATTTCAGCCTCCCTTTCAGCCTCGAGGAGCTTAAAATAAACGTCACTGTCAAAGCTTAATTTCTCATAAGCCTCCATGCTCATAACAACCATATCACCGTATCCGTTTTTTGTGAGAAATACGGGCTGAGCCGTCTCATGCACGGTGCGTGAAATATCCGCAAAATTATTTCTCAAATCCGAAACAGGTCTTATCATATCCATAAAATCACCTTCCGCAGGTATTTTATCATAATTATGCTAAAATATCAACCATAAAATAGTTTTTCACAAATTTCCGCAGTATGCATACGGACCTTACATCGTAGGTACTGCCCCTCGCAAAAAGCAAAAAGAGCCATACGATTCAATAAAGAATCATCATAACTCATTAAGCCTGCAGAATATTGAAAATTACGTATTTCTATGCTATAATAAGAAAAAAGCGAGGTGCAGTCTTTATGAAAATACACGGTGTAAAGCGTGAATGGTCTCACCCGATTTTCTGTATGAAAAAGCATTATTGCCCCTATTGTAATGAGAGGTTAGAAAAAACAAAAACAGAAACGGTTGTTAATTCAAATTCTGAAGAAGCAAAAAACTACGATTTCTCTCAAGCCGGCGGAGATGGGTATATGATTGGCAATATAAAATTCATCAGAACCGCCTTCCGTTGCAACAAATGTGATAAGACCTACAGCATAAAAGAAGTTAAAGAGAACGAAATTGCAATGAACCGATGGAAATAAGAATGGAGAGATTGTAATGTTGAATAACAAAATATTGCGAGTTCTTTGTTTGCTTTGTGTGGTTGCTTGTTTAATATCTTTGTTTGGTTGTTCAAAAGAAAAACCTAATGATGCCATTGTAACATATCCCAAAGATGTTTCTGCCATTGCTGATTTCAAGTGTGTTTGTTCAACTGACCACGAAACAGAATTTGTCATAGAAGATGAAGATGCAAAAGCGTTATACACATACATAATGGAGCAATGGGAAAAGGCAGAGGAAACTGAAATTGACAGAACCGAGCAAGATTATATTTATCTGTCTTTTCAAGATGGAGAACCATTGCTCATTTTAAGTCAAGAACCGAAAGCAGAAATATCCGATGCTCTTGCAGTGTCAGACGAGCATTTTTACGGTGTCTTTTGGATTCACGAAAATGACTATATGGTCTTTACCGCTATGCCGATGACCTCTTTCCAAAAATATTATAAAATGCCTGAAGGTACATATAACAATATTGCTGAAATGATAACAAAATAAAATTTGCACCAAGTTTGCACCAAGACAGATTTGAAGGCATAAAGAAACCCCCGAAAACCGTGATGGTTTCGGGGTTTTTGTTGTTCTTGAAATAAAGTAATAAAAAGCCTCGGAAGTAAAAATACTCCCGAAGCGTTTTTCGATAGATAAAAATACTTATCTCTTTGAGAACTGTCGTGGCGTTAAGAAAACAGTCCGGTGGACTGTTTTTAGCCTGCGACCGCAAGGGGCTATGCCCCTGAGGACACCTCAGTTCACCATAAAAAAAGCATCCCGATAAATACATATCGGGATACTGAAAATTGTTGATGCAATTTATCTCTTTGAGAACTGAGGTGCACGACGAGCGCCCTTGAGTCCGTACTTCTTTCTTTCCTTCATTCTGGGGTCTCTTGTTAAGAAGCCTGCCTTCTTGAGGAGAGGACGAAGATTTTCATCGTACTGAAGAAGAGCTCTGGAAAGACCGTGGCGGATAGCACCAGCCTGGCCTGTTACACCGCCGCCCTGTACCTTACAGATAACGTCGAACTTTTCTGTTGTTTCAGTGAGAGCGAGAGGCTGACGAACGATAAGCTTGAGTGTTTCAAGACCGAAATAGTTGTC
>JAZOWG010000166.1:0-4757 GCA_045659105.1 Acutalibacteraceae bacterium | reverse complement strand
CCGTCAAAGCTTACCTTTGCGAGAATACCGGGTAAGATAAGAGGCAGGGTGACGTTATTTACCGCAGGCTTAAAGGAAAGCCTTCTGTTTTCGTAATCAACTGACATTCCCGATGCCGCAATAAGGGTGCTCCAGCTTGACATAGGACGGGTGTAGTGATGTCCGCATTCCCAATGGTCCCAGAAGGCACCGAACCTTAACTGATTGTCGTGAATCGACTTTATTACAGTATCGGATATTTTATTTTCTCCTACGGACATCGAGAGGGCAGAGAAGGCATAGCCTATTCCCGTCCACACCGCAATTGTCTGACAGTTGTTGTATGTATCAATGGTTGTTTTTTTGCCCCGGGGCACGGTTGCGTTGAGAAGTCCCTGTTCACCATCAAAATTATTCTTAAAAATGTATTCAACCACCGAGCGCACTCTCTCGTCGGGGATATTGCCCGTAAGGCCCGTCATTCGTAAGAACCATTCACCGTCAAGCTGATCTGTCATAAGAGATTCGTCTGTTGCGTCGTTATTTTTCCATAGGTTATAATATTCACCGTTCCAGAGCTTTTCCTCAAGGGCGGTTTTTCCCTTTTCGAGTATTTCGCTCCATTTATCGGAGTATTCCTTATCACCCACTCTGTCTGCCATAATTATGCCTGCCTTAAGAGCCGCCAGCCACAGAACGGAAATATATACGGGTGTGCCCGAGAAATTCCAGGCATCGTAGGTGTTGCGCCTTGTACCGTAATCGGGCAGTCCGTCCCCGTTTGTATCAAGCTCTCCTGTGGAAGCCATAGCCCGTTTAACGTTATCCCACAAAGAGGTGAGATATTCTCTGTCTCCCGTAAAAAGATAGTCGCGAAGCACCATAAGCACAAACTGCATATTGATATCGACTCTCTCAAAGCCGTTATTGGTGCTTTTCATATCGGGACGGAAGCAATGATGCACTCTGCCGTCAGCTCTCTGATATGCGGCTCCCATTTTCATCTGCTTTTTCTGCAAATCGGGGAAAAGGGATATGAGAGAAAATGAAGCGTGATATGTTATATCCGTAGTGTGAAGTCCGCAGTAGCCGAGACCCTCCCACAGACCGAAGCTGCCGTTTTTCAGATAAACGGAATCCTTTATTATCTGTGAAAGATGAGAAGACCATGCATCGGGATAAATTTCAGGTAAATCCGTTTCGTAAAGAAGCTCCGAAAAGCCGACAGCGGACTTAAAAATGCTGTCATAGCCTTCCGCAAGAGCCTTATTTGCCTCAAGAGAGTTTCTGTAGAGATTTTCGTAATAATGCCCGATTCTCTCACCGTCAGATGCAAAGTGATTGGGGAAGTACCAGGTGAGAATAAAGCGTATATTTTTTCTTTCACCGGGCTTGAGGGTTATTTCCGAGCACAGTGCACAGGCACCGAAAGCTTCACCTCTTCTGTCATCCTCATCACAGCCGAAGAAACTGATTTTTTCCTCTCTTGAAGAGGGAAAATCCGGCTTGCTGTGGCGTATGCGACTCAGCAGGGAATCAGCGAAGGGATATTCGGAATGTGCTCTGAATAGTGCGTCGAGCTCAGTGTCACTGAGTAACGAAAAATCCTCGGGAACGGCTTCGGGCTTTTTGCCGGGCTTACTGTCGGGCAGATGCCCCTTTTCTCTGAAGCCGAACAGAACGGATTCCTGCGATACACCAAGCTCGGAGCTTGCTATATATTCCCTCATAAAGCGGTAGTACTCAGCCGTGATGTATGACTTTTTACCCTCACCGCCCAGGGAAAAGCAGAGATTTCCGCAGGCAGGGGAGTCCGAGGGCGTTTCCGGCTCTATGTGAATTCCGATTCCGTCACCTACGGTATGAAGGGAGTTTTTGGTGCCCTCGGTTTTGTTTGCAACGTCAGGCACAAGAGTACCTAAAAGGCTTATCTTAAGCTCATCGTCTGTGGGATTTTCTATATCGAAATCCATATAAAAGCCGGGTGTGGATGAAATATCGCTGTTATGGGGCACAAAGGGAGACACCGCCTTAAGTGAAAGCTTACAGGAAAGTGCGCTGTCAACGTAATTTATGTCACATACGGGGAATCTGCCGTCAAATTCGATTTTTTCCACGGGCTTGTTCCAGGAAAACATACGGTATGTAAAGTCATCTGCATCGGTCTTCATTCCGAGCTTTCTGATGACAGGATTTTTGTCAGCCCTCTTTTCTCTTACATAGAAGGAAAGCGCACCCGTGCTGCCTTCGCCGTCATCCGCCTTCTCCTCAAAGCAGACCTTAGTTATTCTCGGCTGATTTGCAATAAGCCAGGAGTGAAACTCACCGTCAGGAAAAAGCTCCACGCTTCCCGCACCGATACCGCCGAGAACTATACCGCTTGCGTGCGTCTTAGTTGTAACAATCTTTGGCATAATTTCTTCCCCCTTCTTTATAATTTTATTATACCGTAATCCGTAAATAATTCAATAAGCAAAATGCAGACACATCAAAAGGGAAAATCCCGAATGATGTGTCTGATTTTTTTATACTGTCAAATATTTAAACTTGTTTTTTCGTGCAAAAAGAATATTTTTTGCACGATTGCAGATAACTTCGTCATAATACTCCGAACACCTATCAACTGCATTTATAATATCGTTATCGGAAAAATTTATTTTTAACTGAACTCCGAAAAGCTCTTCTGCCGCATCTGTCTGCAAATCAAAATCAGTACTGAAAGGCTTGGCATTTACTTTTGAAATACAGTCATAAATATCCGTTTCAAGCGGATAATCGGTTGTATCAGACAAAATGGAAAGTCCGAAGTCAAAATATGGACAAAAACTGAATTCTGCAGTATTGTCATTTCTGATAAATGCAATATTGTTTGTATGTCTGTCTTCGTTAATGAAGAAGGCATCAATCTCAAGCATTGCTGTCAGATATGCACCGACATTTTCAAGATTTGTGTGTTTTTCAATGAAATCAACCGTGAATTTTATTCTGTCTTTTACATCAGAATATGCAATCAGAACCTGTGCCAGCGACTGTCCTGTGTAAGCACGAAAAAGCTTTTCGAGAGTATAAATTGTTTCGTTATCTTTCTTGAAATTTGGGGAGTAACAGCCAACCGATTTTTTGCTGTTGTATTCAATAAACGTAGGCTGATATGCTATAAAATTACAGATGTTCGTCTTTTTAAGAAGCGTTGAAACAACAATTTCGCTCAGGGCTTCATATCCCATATGATCTGCTTTGTACCATAAAGCATCCGTAAACCATTTTGGCTGATTACCCTTTGAAGAGGAATCTGTAAGCATTTTTATAGGGACATTATTAATTATTTTTGTTTTTACCATAATCAGCCTCTTTCTTTGTAGACGAAATTTATATAATAATTATCTTCAGCCATTTTTCCCTTTGTTGCCTCAATAATCTGAAGCGGGTCAAAGTGGTCTACTCCGAGAGTCTTGAGAAATTCTTTTTTATCTCCTCTGTTTTCCGACAAGCATCTTTCCCTAAGAAAATATTCAAAATCTTCCCATGTAGGGTTTTCAAGCACACCAAAAGCACGGCTTAAAATATCGTTTGTCCGATTGATAATGTTGATTTTTTCATTAAGAAAATCAACGTATATTTCGGTGCATACCTTCTGTCGTAACATATAATTCATACGCATTGTGTAGTTTCCATGGGGAAATGTATTAAGATATTTTGAGATTGTCTGACGGCTGACACCGAAATGCTCTGCGATTTTTCCGGTCGTTAGTCCCTGCTGCTGCATCTCAATTATCTTCTGAACGTCTTTTTTGTTCAATGCTTTTTTTCGTCCTGATTTCTGCTTCAATGAAATCTTTTTCAGCTCATCAATATTGTCTGTTCCGAATAGCTCAATGCAAAGCTTTCTGTAATCTGTCGCCATAATCTCACCTCATATCATAGTGTAAAATAATATTTCTTTACACTCATTATATTATACGCTTAAGCAATTGTCAATATTCCTTTTTTTTCAAAAAAATCCCCTGTCCGAAAAAACGAACAGAGGATTTTTTACTTTATTATCCGTACAGAATACGTTTAATTATTTGCTTGCTTCTTCGATAGCAACTGCACATGCAACAGTCATACCAACCATGGGGTTGTTACCGGCACCGATAAGACCCATCATTTCTACGTGAGCGGGAACAGAGGAGGAGCCTGCAAACTGTGCGTCAGAGTGCATACGACCCATTGTGTCTGTCATACCGTAGGAAGCGGGGCCTGCTGCCATATTGTCGGGATGAAGAGTACGGCCTGTGCCGCCGCCGGAAGCAACGGAGAAGTACTTCTTGCCGATTTCAATGCATTCCTTCTTATATGTGCCTGCAACGGGATGCTGGAAGCGTGTGGGGTTAGTGGAGTTACCTGTGATGGAAACGTCAACACCCTCGTGATGCATAATAGCAACACCTTCACGAACGTCGTCTGCACCGAAGCAGCGAACCTTAGCTCTGGGGCCCTTGGAGTAAGCCTATTCGCTTACGATTTCAAGCTTACCTGTCATATAATCGAACTTTGTTTCAACGAATGTGAAACCGTTGATTCTGCAGATGATCTGAGCAGCGTCCTTAGCAAGACCGTTAAGGATAACCTGAAGGGGTTCCTTTCTAACCTTGTTAGCGGAGTTAGCAATACCGATAGCACCTTCAGCAGCTGCGAAGGACTCGTGACCTGCAAGGAATGCAAAGCACTTTGTCTCTTCTCTTAAAAGCATAGCTGCAAGGTTACCGTGGCCGAGACCAACCTTACGGTCGTCA
>JAZOWG010000165.1:0-10342 GCA_045659105.1 Acutalibacteraceae bacterium | reverse complement strand
CGGAAGGGAATGGATGGCAAGAAGAATCGGTATTTTCCCCACACGTAAATTTACCACGGATATGAATCTTGTGTTTGTAGCAAGACGGGTGCTTAAAAACGGTGAATTTTACGGTCTTTACCCCGAAGCAAAGTATTCTCTCTGCGGTATTACCGAAACAATCCCCGATTCTGCAGGTCAGCTTATAAAGCTTTGCAGAGTGCCCGTTGTTACAATGAAAATGAAGGGGCATCACATATATAATCCCTTCTGGAATCAGAGAATGTTCCGTTGGTTCTTGAAAACAGAGGTTGAGCACGGGCTTCTTATGACTGCCGACGAGGTAAGAGCCTCTACCGTTGAGGAAATCAATGAAAAGCTGAGAGCTGCTTTATCTCACGACGACTGGAGATGGCAGAGCGAAAACAGAGTTGCCGTCAAGAGTAAAAAGCGTGCCGAGGGACTTCATAACGTTCTTTATAAATGTCCCAACTGCGGCTGCGAAACAAAAATGTCAACAAAGGGCGCACAGCTTTTCTGCGGTGAATGTGAAAAGAGCTGGACTCTTAATTTCTACGGTGAGCTGGAAGCAGATAAGGGCGAAACCGAATTTAAGTTCCCCTCTGACTGGTACAAGTGGGAGCGTGAAGAGGTTAAAAAGGAAGTATATAACGGCACCTACCGCACGGAATGTGATGTCAAGGTAAATGACCTTCCCAATGCAAAGGGCTTTATCTATATGGGAGAGGGCCATCTTGTTCACGATTACGACGGCTTTAAGCTTAAGGGTGTGCGTGATTACGACGGTGAGGAATTCAGTATGGATATTCCTGCCCTGCAGTCATATTCCTGCCACATAGAGTATAAATACCGCTTCGGCTGGAACCGCGACTGCATTAACCTCAACACCTTAGAGGATACGTGGTACGTTTTCCCCGAGGATAGTGATGTAAGGGTAACGAAAATAGCCCTCGCAACGGAGGAAATCTTCAATAAGCGCTATGCCGAAGAGGGCGTAAAAAAGAAAAACCGTATTAAATAATCCGGAAAAAGGGATGCAAGAAAGCTTTCGTTTTTTTGCATCCCTTCTTTTGTCGGAGTCAAGAATAATATGTTGAAAAATAACCGACATATTTTTTTATAATTGTTGCTTTTTATAAAACGTTGTGTTAAAATAACGTTAAAATATTTTAAGAGAAAATAAAAAGGAGTAATTACGATGAAAAAACTGATAGCAGTTGTTCTCACTCTCGTGATGGTATTCTCACTCTCGGCGAATGTTTATGCCGCAAGCATAACTGACAAGACCGATGAGCTTACAGGTACAATTACCAACAATACGCAGACTACGGTAAAGTCACTTTTCAGTATTGCAGGACTTTCCGCTAAGCTTCTCCAGAAGGCACAGCCTGTAATTATGGGCTTCCTTCTTGACAGCGAAAACTGGGAAAAGGCTGCCGACATAATGATGGGCGTTGTTGTTAAAATTTTCGATAAGGTAACAGGTAACGGCGGCACTGAAAAGCCCGATGCACCCGATGCACCCGATGCACCCGATGCACCCGATGCACCCGATGCACCTGACGAGCCCGACATTCCCGAGCTTCCCGCTCTTCCCGATTTCAGCGAGCTTCTTGCAAATCTTACAATCGGTGATATTGTTGATCTTATAAGCAAATATTTCTTTATAAATATTGAGGATATTCCCGCAGCATCCGAGGACATCATCGCAAATGCAGAATACAAATATGTTCTCAGAGAAGACGGCAAGGAAACAGTATTTATTGCCGTAAATATTGAAGAACACCCTGAGCTTCTTAACCGTTCTCTTCTTATGGAAGTAACCGAAAAGCTCTACAATGAGCAGAAGAGCCTTTATCCCGATATGGCTGAAGAAGATATGATGTCATACGAGCACATTGCAGGCGAGCTTGCTCTTCACGCAATCCTCTATGCAGTTTCAAATGAGTACCTTTCTGTTACAGGTGAAACAGAGGGCACAATTTTTGATCTCTGGCAGAAGGCAAGAATTGCAGACCTTAACATCACGGAGGACAGAATTCCCGGTGAAATCATCCTCATTGCAGGCACATATATTATGGGCGTCTTCATTATTGACCTCTATACAATATTCAATATTTTCAGATAAAAACATCATAATAAAATACGGGGCAGTTAAGATTTTCTCTTAACTGTCCCGTTTGCGTCTGCTATTTTTTTATGCTCTGTGCCACTTTACGCCCTGGGGAGTGTCCTCAAGAACGATGCCCATTTCGGTGAGCTTGTTTCTTATTTCGTCAGCTCTTGCCCAGTTCTTTTCTTTTCTTGCGGCTGTTCTTTCCTCGATGAGTGCTTCAATTTCAGCAGCATCACCGTCAGCTTCTTCAGTATTTTCATTATATACAATACCGAGAATGCCTGCCAGCTCGTCAAAAATCTTTATTGCGGCATTGATGTCCTCAGCGGAGGCTTCTGCCGTGAGAACTTCCTTGTTTATGTATCTTGTAAGGTCGAAAAGTGTGCCGATTGCATCTGCCGTGTTAAGGTCATCGTCTAAAGCAGTGCAGAATTTTTCCTTAAAGGCATCCAATTCTTTTGCAACAGCTTCTGTTACACTGCCCTTTGAGGCTGCAGCCTTGAGGTTGAAATCAAGAGAATCTCTGCAGGTGTGAAGACGGGTAAGGGAAGCCTTGCACTGCATAAGAGAATCGTAGGAATAGTTGATGGGGCTTCTGTAGTGGCAGGAAATCATAAGAAGTCTTATGGGCTCGTAGCCGAACTGCTTTGCAACGTCACGCACCGTAAAGAAGTTGCCCTTTGATTTTGACATCTTTTCGTTGTCCACGGTGATAAAGCCGTTGTGCATCCAGTAGTTTGCGAACTGAACGCCGTTGCAGCACTCACTCTGTGCGATTTCGTTTTCGTGGTGGGGAAATACAAGGTCCTGACCGCCGCAGTGAATGTCTATGGTTTTGCCGAGGTATCTTCTGCTCATAGCGGAGCATTCAATATGCCAGCCGGGTCTGCCCTGACCCCAGGGGGATTCCCAGTAGGGCTCGCCGGGCTTTGATGCCTTCCAGAGAGCAAAGTCCATGCTTTCCTTCTTCTTTTCGCCTACGTTGATTCTTGCACCTGCCATAAGGTCGTCAAGAGGCTGATGTGAAAGCTTGCCGTATTCCTTGAACTTAAGGGGGCTGAAATAAACGTCTCCCTCAGCTTCATAAGCAAAGCCCTTTTCAACGAGAGCTTCAATAATTGAAATAATTTCATCAATATTTTCCGTTGCCTTGGGATGGATGCTTGCTTCTCTGACATTAAGTCCCGAAGCATCTGTCTTGTACTCGGCAATGTATTTTTCTGAAATTTCCGAAAAGGTTACGCCCTCTTCGTTTGCACGGTTGATAATTTTATCGTCAATATCCGTAAAGTTCTGTACGAAGGTAACCTTGTTGCCTTTGTATTCAAGATAACGTCTTAAAACGTCAAAAACGCAGATGGGACGGGCATTACCGATGTGAATGTAGTTATATACCGTGGGACCGCAGGCATAAATTCTGAATTCACCCTCGTGAATGGGCTTTAAGTCTTCCTTGCGTCTTGTAAGTGTGTTATACACCTTCATTTTGTATCTTCTCCTTTTAACAGATGAAGCTCATTTTCGAGCTCATCTATGCGTTTATATAGCTTTTCAAATTCCTGCATAACGGGGTCGGGAATGTGAACCTGGTCAAGCATATCAACACGCTTACCGTCACGCTTTACAACCCTTGCAGGGGCTCCGACTGCGGTACAGTTTTCGGGAATTTCGTGAAGCACAAGGCTGCCTGCGGCAATTTTTGTGTTATTGCCTATAGAAAAGGGACCGAGTACCTTTGCGCCGGCTCCAATCATAACACCCGAGCCTACGGTGGGATGTCGCTTTCCTACGTCCTTACCCGTACCGCCCAGGGTCACTCCCTGATAAAGTGTAACATCGTCACCGATAACCGCCGTTTCACCTATAACAACTCCCGTGCCGTGGTCTATGAAAAGACGTCTGCCGATTGTGGCACCCGGGTGGATTTCAATATTTGTCCTTCTTGCGGTTCTCTGTGAAATAAGTCTTGCGAAAAAGTGCAGATTGTGCTTATAGAACCAATGTGCTCTGCGGTGTGAACGGACAGCCTTAAGACCGGGATACAGAAGAAGAATTTCAAGTGCTGACGTTGCGGCAGGGTCTCTGTCCTTCACGCACTGTATATCCTCTTTAAGAAGCCGGAAATAATTCATCTTGTCTGTCACCGCCTTTTGTTGAAGTAATAGGTAAAAAGTAAGAGTGAAAAGTGCCCCTGTCGGAAGGGCATTGCCCTTAACTTATATCAACAGTTTGCATTTGCTTTACTGCTGGGGAGCAGGATTTGTCATAAGTCCTTCGAGGAATTCCTGAACGGCATTGCCGCTTGTGTTCTGCTGAGCATCCTCTGATGTTTCCTCTTCAAGAGAGGTATACACAACAATTGTAACCTCCTTGCCCTCTGCAATAATCTCGTTTGCGGCAGGAATTGTTTCCGCAACGGTATTGCCGGGGTGAGTGCCGTCGTTATGAATAAGTGATTTTTTGCAGGTAAGCCCCTGGGAAAGAATGATTCTTTCTGCTTCCTCAAAGGTCAGTCCCGTAACGTCGGGAACGGGAAGATTCTTTGGTCCTGCGCTGATTGTAAGGATAATTGTATCGCCCTTTGATGCGGTGGAGTTATAGGGAATGCTCTGGTCTATAACTATACCTGCCTGCACGTCGGATCTGTATTCCTTTACCGTATTGAAAATGAAATAATCGGTGTATGCAGGGTTCTGAATGATGTCCTGAATATATCCGCCTACGAACAAGGGAACGGTTACAACTGTCGAGCTGTTTGTTGTCTGCTCGTTTTCGTCACCGTGGGTTATGCCGATGAGTTGAACGGATAAAAAGCCGATAACACCTAAAAGAACAGCAAGAATAATGCAAAGCACCGTAATCTGTGTATTCTTTTTCTTTGTTGCCTTCTTTTTTTCTTCTGCAATAAGCCTTGCCTTAGCGGACTCCTTGGCGGGTGCCTTGGGGGCGGCAGGGGAGGAAAGCTTGTCAACAAAGGGATTTGTGTTTATTGGAGGCACGGGCTTTTCGGCAGGGGGATTGTAATTGGGTGCCGATGCGCCTATGGCTCTTTGTGAGGCAGAAAGGTCACTTCTCAGCTGCTCGATATTATCGGTTCTGTCCTCGGGATAAATTGACATACCGTTTATAAGTGCATTTATAACGTAAGCGGGAATCTGCTCCGCAAAGCGTGCGGGGATCATCATTCTGTCGTTTTCCGCTCTTTCCCTCGAATCAATGGGAAGTGAGCCGATAAGTGAGCGGTACAGCACACAGCAGAAGGAATAAATATCCGTTCTTGCATCTGTTTTTGCGGGCACGGAATACTGCTCAATGGGTGCATAGCCGTCAAAAATCTCAGCCTCACCGAAGCCTCCCTTTGATCTTATGTGCTCTGTGCAGAAATCGGTGAGCTTAAGTCTGCCGTCCTTTGTGAAGATAAATGAAGCGGGATTTATGCCCTTATGCACAACGCCCGACGTATGAAGGGTGCCGAGGGTTGAAAGCACGGGCATAAAGAGAATTCTTGCCTGCTCCCAGGAGATAAAGCCTTCCTCTGTATCAAGAAGATAATCTCTGAGAGTTACCCGCTCGGATTCGTCGTAAACCGCATAAGCCGTGCCGTTACACTGAAAAACGTCGTTTACGGTAATAAGTGCGGTAACGCCCTTAAGACGCATAATTTTCTTCCAAAGGGAAATAAATGAATTAAGATGCTGTGAATAAACCTTATCCATTCCGTCTTTGGGGATTACGCTTATAAGGTCAATATCTCTTTCGGCTGATCTTCCGGGAAAGAATTCCCTTACGGAAACCGCTTTTTCAAGCTTCATATCATAAGCGGCATAGGTAAAGCCTTCGCCGTTGAGCTTGTGAGCTCTTGCAATAAGATATCTCTGCGCTATTACGCTTTTTATAGGAAGAAGAGGGGAGGGCTGAATAATATCTTCTTCTTTGCCGCATCGGGTACAGACGCCTGCTTCGTTTTTTGTACCGAGACACTCCATACAAAGATTTGAAATATCAGTCATTTGTTTCAACTCCGTATTGTTAATAGAAATTAAGTCACACTACAGTTTACCATAAGTATATAATTATTACAAGTAAAAAATTAACATTATTATACCCGAAAATGCGAAATTTTTGCAGTACATTGTTTTGTGCTGGCACTCACAGGGGATGTCTGCTGCAAATTAAGGCTGATTTTTCAAAAAAATCAAAAAAATGTGTGAAATTGTATTGACAAAACCGACATCGGGATATATATTATAGATGTGGTTAGCACTCATAGTATGAGAGTGCTAAAGGATAAAAGGAGGGCTTTTCGGTGGAACTTTCCGAGAGAAAGGAAAAAATTCTTTCTGCGATTATTGAAAGATTCATTACCACGGGTGAGCCCGTCGGCTCAAAATTTCTTGTAGAGGTGCTGTCCTTCCCCGTGTCCTCAGCAACCGTCAGAAACGAAATGGCATATCTTTCTGATATGGGCTATTTAAGTCAGCCTCACACCTCAGCGGGCAGAATCCCTTCGGATAAGGGCTACAGATATTATATTGATAAGCTCCTTATGAACTTCAGTCCTTCGGATTCCGATATGTTCAGAATTCTTTCCGCAATTGACCGTACGGACGGTGATGCGGTGGGAGTGCTTACACAGATATGTAATATTATGTCGGCGGTGACAGGTCTTACGGCGGTGGCGGTTACTCCCCACAGCGAAAGCTCGGTTATAACGGGAACGCAGGTTATTCCCTTAAGTGTAAAAACCGCAATGGTTGTGGTAAAAACCTCAGCAGGAGTTACGAAAAGCAGAATCGCAAAGCTTGAGTGTGATATAGATTTTGAGCTTATTGAGCTTTTCCGTAACGTCACGGCAGCGAATTTCATAGGTGCCCTTTCCTCGGAGTTTACAACGGCGAAGCTTCAGAGCACCCTTGCAAATCTCGGTGAAAAGTCCCTTGATATAATGCCCCTTATCGTTTCATTCTTTGAAGCCGCCCTTGAGGCGTCGGGTGCTGACGTAATAGTGTCGGGTCAGGAGGCAGTTCTCTCATTTGAGGAGCTTGCTCCCTCGGGACTTGAAATTATAGGGCTTTTAAGAAACCGCGATGCGGCTGTAAGCCTTATGGATACTGATAAGGACAGTCCCGTAGAGCTTCAGATAGGAACCGAGAACGAGTTTTCGTGCTTAAGACGTGCGGCAGTTATAAAGGCCCCCTACAGCGTAGGTGAAAGTGCTTACGGCTCCATCGGAGTCATCGGCCCCACAAAAACGGATTATTCAAGAGTATTACCTCTGGTGAAATACATCAGCGAAATAACGGGTGTTATTCTTGCTGAAATGACAGACTGAGAAAGGAAAGTGTCACAGAGTATGAGTAAGAAAAAGACACAGGCCGGCGAGGCTCCCGAAACCGTAGAAAAGGAAACTGCGGCGGAAGAAACGGCAGAAGAGAATACTGCCGACGAGAGAGATGCGGTAATTGAGGAGCTGAATAAGAAGCTTCTTGAGGCAAATGATAAGTATCTTCGTACGGTTGCGGAATACGATAATTTCCGCAAGCGCTCACAGAAGGAAAAGGAGGCAATTTTCTCCGATTCCAAAACGGATATCATAGGAAAATTCCTTCCCGTAATTGATAATTTCGAGAGAGCAGCGTCAGCTGAAACCGACCTCGAAAGCTACAAAAAGGGAATCGAAATGACGGTAAATCAGCTCCTTGACGTTTTTAAGTCCCTCGGTGTTGAGGCTTACGGTGAAAAGGGTGAGGAGTTTGACCCCAACATACACAACGGTGTTATGCACGTAGACGACGAGACTTTAGGTGAAAACGTAATTTCCGATGTCTATATGAAGGGCTACAAAATAGGTGACAAGGTTATTCGTCACGCAACCGTAATAGTTGCTAACTGATATAAATACTAATTCTTTTGGAGGAAAAAATAATGGCAAAAATCATCGGTATCGACTTAGGTACAACAAACTCATGCGTAGCAGTTATCGAGGGCGGTGAGCCCGTAGTTATCGCAAATGCAGAAGGTGCAAGAACAACTCCCTCTGTAGTTGCATTCGGCAAGACAGGTGAAAGAATGGTAGGTCAGGTTGCAAAGCGCCAGGCTATCACAAATCCCGACAAGACAGTAGCAACCACCAAGAGACAGATGGGTACTGAGTACCGTGTGAAGATTGACGACAAGGCTTTCACACCTCAGGAAATCTCCGCTATGATTCTTCAGAAGTTAAAGGCCGACGCTGAAAGCTATCTCGGTCAGCCGGTAACAGAGGCTGTTATTACTGTTCCCGCATACTTTACGGACGCACAGCGTCAGGCAACAAAGGACGCAGGCAGAATTGCAGGTCTTGAAGTAAAGAGAATCATCAACGAGCCCACAGCAGCAGCACTCGCTTACGGCATTGACAAGGAAAACGACCAGAAGGTTATGGTATACGACCTCGGCGGCGGTACCTTCGACGTTTCAATCATTGAAATGGGTGACGGTGTTCAGGAGGTTCTTGCAACAGCAGGTAACAACCGTCTCGGCGGTGACGACTTCGACCAGAGAGTTATCGACTGGATCGTAGCAGAATTCAAGAAGGCAGAGGGCATCGACCTTCGCGGCGACAAGATGGCTATGCAGAGACTTAAGGAAGCTGCAGAAAAGGCTAAGATTGAGCTTTCAGGCGTTACAACCTCCGCTATCAGCCTTCCCTTCATCACAGCAGATGCTACAGGCCCCAAGCACCTTGAGCTTACTCTTACACGTGCAAAGTTCAACGAGCTTACCTCTGACCTTGTGGAAGCTACAATGGGTCCCGTACGTCAGGCAATCAGCGACTCAGGTCTTAAGATTTCCGAAATCGATAAGGTTCTTATGGTCGGCGGCTCCTCAAGAATTCCCGCTGTTCAGGAGGCTATCAAGGCATTTACGGGCAAGGATCCCTTCAAGGGCATCAACCCCGACGAATGTGTAGCAGTCGGCGCTGCAATTCAGGGCGGTGTTCTCGGCGGCGACGTTCAGGGACTTCTTCTCCTTGACGTTACACCTCTTTCTCTCGGTATCGAGACTCTCGGCGGTGTATGCACAAAGATTATTGAAAGAAATACAACTATCCCCACAAAGAAGAGCCAGATTTTCTCAACTGCAGCAGACAATCAGTCCTCTGTTCAGGTTCACGTTCTTCAGGGTGAAAGAGAATTTGCAAAGGATAACAAGACTCTCGGTATGTTTATGCTTGACGGTATTCTTCCTGCAAGAAGAGGCGTACCTCAGATTGAGGTTACCTTTGATATTGACGCAAACGGTATCGTTCACGTTTCCGCTAAGGACCTCGGCACAGGCAAGGAGCAGGCTATCTCCATCACAGCTTCCTCCAATATGAGCAAGGAAGACATCGAAAAGGCTGTAAGAGAAGCAGAGCAGTTCGCTGAGGAAGACAAGAAGCGCAAGGAAGAGCTTGACATCAAGAACAACGCTGACCAGATGGTATATCAGTGCGAAAAGCTTCTCTCCGAAAGCGGCGATAAGCTTGAGGACGGTGACAAGGCTAACATCAACACAGCAGTAGACGCTCTTAAGGAAGCTCTCAAGGGTGAGGATTACAACCTTATCAAGTCCCGTCAGGAGGAGCTTACAAAGGTATTCTATGAAATCTCCGAAAAGCTCTATAAGGCTGCAGCTCCCGAGCAGGGCGCTCCCGACTTCGGTGCAGGCGCAGGCTTCCAGGGCGGTGCTGCTGATGCAGGCGCTTCAGGTGAAGACGGCTACTACGATGCATCCTATACAGACGTTTAATCGTTGAATTTTTTCAGGCTGCGGAAGACACTCCGTTTTCCGCGGCCGAATGTACTTAATCCGATATTGAAAAAGGATAAATGTTATGGCAGATAAGCGTGATTATTATGAGGTCTTAGGTGTCTCCAAGGGCGCTTCGGACGATGAAATAAAAAAAGCCTACAGAAAAATGGCAAAGCAGTACCACCCCGATCTGAATCCCGGCAATGCGGAGGCAGAGGCTAAGTTCAAGGAATGTAATGAGGCCTATGAGGTGCTGTCCGATGCCGATAAAAAGGCAAAATACGACCGCTTCGGTCACGCAGGTGTTGACCCCAACTACGGGGCAGGCGCAGGCGGCGGCTTCGGAGGCGGCTTCGGAGGTATGGACTTTGATATGGGAGACATTTTCTCTTCCATTTTCGGCGGAGGCTTCGGAGGCGGGTTCGGAGGCGGTCAGAGACATAATCCCAA
>JAZOWG010000164.1:0-2809 GCA_045659105.1 Acutalibacteraceae bacterium | reverse complement strand
TATGATCAGCAGATTTTGGCTTGGAAAGACTATGAAAAATCATTTGCTTAGAAAACTGATTATAAACGAAAATATGGCAAAAAGTATGGCTGAACATTGTTGTGTGGAATACCGCAATCTGTGTGAAATTCTTCCGTTGCTTTATAGAAAATACAAATAAACAGATTCCGTTTTTTTGACAGGTGTGATATAATAATCCTGATAAATAAGAAGCTGTATAAGTTGTGTATAAAAAGTGAGGTAATGATTTTTGAAAAAGCTATTTAAAGCAATAAGAGAAAATAATTGTGAACAGGTAATACAGTTAATCAATAATAATCCGGAACTTGTAAATTGTACTGCAAAACAACCTCCTAAAAAGGATGACGGTCAATCACCGTTGCAGGTGGCATTGAAAACAGGTGCTTTTGATATTGCTGATTATTTGATTGATAATGGAGCAGATTTAAACTTTATGGAAGATGAGTCTTGCTGTAATACGTGGCGAGCGCCCGTAATACACGATGCAATCAATGCGGCGGTAATGAGTAGTCGATGGAATACTAATAATCAATATACTGGTTTTGAAGTTTTTTCTACCGAAGAAAATGCCGTAAATGCAAGAAAAATATTAGAGAAAATGTTGCAATTGGGTTCCGATATTAATAAATTGGATTCGTCTGGCAATTCGGGTATTTGGAGATTCTGTCTACAAGCTAACCAAATATTACCTATTTTTAATTATGCCACCAATTGCGAATGTGACGATAGAATTTTCACCATTGAATTAGAAGCTGATTTGCTTAACATATTAAAATTGCTGTCTAGATATGGTGCAGATATGAGCTATGCATCACCTACTGTGGGGCTTACCGTTAAGGAGTTTTATTCCAATGGTTCTATGGCAAAACTATTAAGTCAGATTGATTAACAAATTCCAATTTGTTGAGCTGTAAAAAAATGAGAGTTTTTTTACAGCTCTTTTTTCTTTGTAGTAAAAATAAAGCTTAGTATTTCAGCAGTTTTTTTTGAATCATCATACTATAATTCAGGATGCTCGGCCTTAATTTTTAAGCGTTTCCAACGGTGGTCAACCTCACTCTGAATTGCATTCGTAATGTCTTCGAATTCTTCTGTGCACAAATGTCTGGTTCTTCCCATCATTTTTAGCCAATCCGTCACGGGAATTTTTTTGTTTTTTTGCTCCGGGTCGTAAGAGAGTGTTGTTGAGCCCTGCTCCACCTCATAAAGGGGAAAATAGCAGCTGTTTACCGCCGCAGAGATAACCTTCCGCTCGGTATTCGGTTTGTCTCCCCAGTTAAGCGGACAAGCGGAAAGGCATTTGATATATGCAGTTCCGTAGTTTTTTGCATAATACTGAGCCTTCGCGGCTTTTCTGATAAAGTCGTTAGGGTCGGATTCTGCGGCGGTGGCTACATAGGGCATACCGGTTGCCGCCATAATCTGCGGCATATCCTTATGAAAAAAAGCTTTTCCCCGTTGTTTTTCTCCCAGATGCGATGTTGCACTTTTTGCTCCCATAGGAGTGGAATAGGATAGCTGATAACCTGTGTTCATATAACCGCCGTTGTCATATTCAAAAATTATAAGAGGGTCACCGCGAAGTGCAGTGCCTATAGCCGAGCCCATACCGATATCCATACCGCCGTCACCGCTTACCATAATAAAGGTAATATCACCTTCGGGCAGCTCTCCTCGCTCCTGCATCTTATGATACATTTCAGAAAGACCTGCTAAAGTTGCGGCACCGTTCTGAAACAGGTTGTGAACATACGGCACCTTGAATGCAGTTTTCGGATATCCTGTGGTTACTACCATTCCGCAGCCCGTCTGGAACAGAAGAACAACATTTCCTTCAATTCCGCGAAGAAGCAGATTGCCATTTACGGGTATTCCGCAACCGGGACAGGCTCCGTGACCGGGTGCAAGGCGTTTCGGTCTTGCGGTGGTATCACGGACTGTACCGCCTTTTACTGCTACCTTGCTGTTTTCTTCACTGCATGAAATCAGACAGGGATTATTCTCATCATTTGTTACGGGGTTAAAATATGGCTTTGGCTGAAAATCCGCCTCTCCGGGATAAACACCGATATAATCAAAGCTCTGAATATCTTTCTTATAACAGCTTTCAAACAGTCGGACGGCATCGCGCTCATAAAAATCCTGTCCTCCGAGGCCGTACACACGGCTGATAACACGCGGAGTAAGACCTTTACTCTGAAGAGCAGCCCGAATCTCCAATGACATATTACCGCCGTCGGCACCGTAGCTGTCCTGTCTGTCTGCCACAAGAATTGTATGTGCGTTTTTACATAATCCTGCAATTTCTTCCGACGGAAAGGGTCTTATTGTGCCGAGAGAAAATACTCCCACCTTTTTACCCTCACTCCTAAGCTTATCTGCCGCCGATTTTGCTGTGAGATATGCCGAGCCCAATACAAACAGCAGAACCTCAGCATCATCCGTGCGATAGGATTTTACTGCTTCAAGTCTTCTGCCTGACAACTGTTTATATTCATTGAACACTAAGGGAATAAGCGTCCGTGCTTTTTCCATTGCAAGGTGAAGCTGATATTTATTATTCATAAGGTCGGGCTCGTTCATATACGAACCGACAGTGATCGGATGCTTCGGGTCCAGTACCGTATAATCGCAGTTTACGGGACCGATAAAATTCTGCACGGTATTGTCATCCTCAAAGACATAGCAGTTTCGTTTCTGATGGCTGGTAAAAAAGCCGTCAAATGCAACAATAACGGGAAGCCGCAGCTGTTCTGCTATTTTTATTGCACAGATGTTACAGTCATAC
>JAZOWG010000163.1:0-5990 GCA_045659105.1 Acutalibacteraceae bacterium | reverse complement strand
AGCACCGACGGCAAGGAATACACCTCTCTTATCCCCGAGCCAGTAAAGCTTTCCTGCAAAAAAGGAAAAATAACGACGGGCGATCTTTGCAAAACGGGAGCACTTAAAAGCTTCTCCGGAAAGGCGGTTTACGAAAAGGATATTACCTTAAGTAAAATCTACACCGACAGAAGATTTTACCTTGATATTTCCGATGCAGGTGCTACCGTAAACGTTGAAATCAACAAAAAGCCTGCCGTTGTTTTCACCTACAGACCATTTACTGCAGACATCACGGACTTTATCCGTGACGGTGAAAACCATATTAAAATCACGGTATCCTCTACCCTTTGCAACCACTACAGCACGGTACCGTCAAAGTATTCCAACTTCCCCGATGACTCGGAGTGGGGTCTTACGGGAGAAGTAAAAATAACAGTCAAGGAGAGGGAAATATGAAATTACCCAAGCCTATAAACAAAATAGTTACCCTTGTGGCAAACTCCGTTTCGCAGACCTCCGGTAAGGATATAGACAAAAGCTTTTCTATGGCAGAAGGTATTGACGAGGTATCCCGTCAGGCAGCGGCAGAAAGCATAGTTCTTCTTAAAAACGAGGGAATATTACCTCTTAAAGAAGAGGAAACCGTTTCTCTTTTCGGCAGAGTGCAGGGAGATACCTTCTTCGTCGGCTACGGCTCGGGCGGTGACGTAAAGCCCCATTATAAGGTAAGCTTCCGTGAGGGACTCATAAATGCGGACGTAAAGCTGAACCGTGAGCTTCTTACCGTTTACGATAAGTGGAGAAAAGCCAATAAGCCCGACGACGGCTTCTGGGGCAACTGGCCTATGTGCTACGACGAAATGCCTCTTACCTACGATATCGTAAGCACAGCCGCGGAAAAAAGCGATACCGCTCTTGTGTTTATCGGAAGAGCGGCAGGTGAGGACCGTGAAAATACCCTCGAAAAGGGCAGCTTCTATCTTACGGATGAGGAAGAAAAGATGCTGATGCTTGTGGGAATGTGCTTTAAGAAATGGGCGGTCGTTCTCAATATCGGTAATATAATTGACTTTTCCTTCATTGAAAAATATAAGATTCCTGCGGCGTTAATCTGCTGGCAGGGAGGTATGGAGGCAGGAAACGGTCTCGCCGACGTGCTTACGGGCAAGGTTTCTCCCTCAGGTGCACTGACGGATACGGTCGCATATTCATATACCGACTACCCCTCCTCCGATAATTTCGGAGGAAAGGATCTTAACAAGTATACCGAGGACATCTTCGTGGGCTACAGATATTTTGAAACCTTCTGCAAGGATAAGGTTATGTATCCCTTCGGCCACGGTCTTTCATATACGGAGTTTGAAATAAAGGATATTGATTTCTCCGTAGGTGCAGAAAAAGTAAACGTAAGTGCAGTTATCAAAAATACGGGCAGTGCTTCAGGTAAAAAGGCTGTGGGACTTTATCTTAATCAGGAAGGCTCCGTGCTTCCCGTACCAGTTACGGTGCTCAAGGCGTTTACAAAGACAAAGGAATTAGCTCCCGGAGAAGAACAGACCGTTCATTTCTCCGTCTCCTTCTACGACCTTGCTTCATACGATGATGCAGGTATTTCGGGCTTTAAGAGTGCGTATATTCTCTCTTCAGGCACTTACCGCTTCAGGGTAGGCTTTGACGTAAGAAACACCAAAGAAGCAGGTGTGATGGAGCAGAAGAAAACAGAGTGCATAGAACAGCTTTCTGAGATTTCCGCAGTAGAAGAGGAAAACTTCTTCAAGCGTCTTTCCGTTTCCTACAGCAACGGCAATGCATATAAAACATACGAGCCCGTGCCCGTAAGAACGGTTTCACTTAAGGAGACAATTGAAAGCAATCTTCCCGAAACTCTTTATATGACGGTGGGCAGAAAATACACTCTCGAGGACGTAAAGGAAGGAAGAATCTCCCTTGAAGGCTTCGTTGCAACTCTTTCTTATGAGGAGCTTGAGGCAATTTCACGAGGCGACTACGTTATGAATTCCCCTCTGGGTGCAAAGGGCAACGCAGGCGTATTCGGCGGTGTGCTCGAATCCTTAAGAGATAAGGGAGTTCCCCCCATAACCACAACAGACGGCCCCTCGGGTATCAGAATTGCCGCTTACAGCGCTCTCTTCCCCTGCGGCACGGCACTTGCATGCACGTGGAACACCGAGCTTGTTGAAGAACTTTACAGACTTCTCGGTACTGAAATGAGAGAAAGAGGCTCCGACGTACTTTTAGCACCCGGTATGAACATTCACAGAAATCCTGTTTGCGAAAGAAACTTCGAATATTTCTCCGAGGATCCCGTCAATGCAGGCTGCTTTGCGGCGGCTGTAACAAAGGGACTTCAGTCCTCGGGTGTCAGCGCCTGTCCCAAGCACTTTGCCTGCAACAACCAGGAGGTACGACGCACAAAGAATAACTCCGTCCTTTCAGAGCGTGCTCTTCGTGAAATTTACCTCAAGGGCTTTGAAATCTGCGTTAAAACCGCAAAGCCTCTTAATATAATGACCTCTTACAACAAGATAAACGGCGTTTGGGGACATTATAACTACGACCTTGTGACGGGTATTCTCAGAGGAGAATGGGGCTATGAGGGTTGTGTTATGACAGACTGGTGGATGCAGTCCTCGGCTTCTCCCGAATTCCCCGTAATGGAGAATCAGGCATACCGGGTACGTGCCGGTGTAAACGTGCTTATGCCCGGCGGCGGAAGAACCGGAAAGCGTGAGCCTGACGGAACACTTATGGCGTCTCTCGGAAAAGAAGGCGGCATCACCACGGGTGAAATGCAGAAAAATGCTATGGACGTTTTAAGAATGATAATAAGCCTTCAGAAATTGCGTTAAGCTTTTGCCTCTTCACTTGAAATACGGCAGTATTCCTGCGTTCTTCGGACTTCGTCAAAACAAAAAATTCTCTGTTTGGCAGGTCGAAGAGTTTATGCCGTCGGATTTTTCGTGTAGCAATGCACGAATTTGCAGGAAGGCTGACGCCTTTCAAAAATGAGTGTGAAGCTATACGGAATAAGGCGACGAGCGAAACCGTAATGTGTTCGACTCCCGTCAGCCTATGTGCTTTGCACTTGGGAACCCCCGGCGAGGGTTCCCAACGAAAAACAGTCCACCGGACTGTTTTTCTTCCCTCCTGCGCTCTTAGAAGCATTGGGGATTTCGCTGTCTGCGGACAGCGACAAGAGGCCCTGCCTCTTGACACCGTGAGCTTTTGAAAAAGCTCAAACAAAACTTTTAATCCGGCACTCCCGTGCCGACATCATCTCTCAACTTTTCGTGAAGAACCAAATTTTTCGACAAAAAAAGACCTTAGGTAACATAAGTTACTTAAGGTCAATTTTTATTAAGTAAAATTATTCAGCGTCAGTTGCTTCTTCAGCTGCTGCAGCTGCTTCTTCGTTTGCCTTTGCGATGAGCTCATCGATAGACATTGTTACGGGAGCAGCATCCTCTTCGGGAGCTTCTTCAACTACCTTCTTCTCGGGAGCGGGAAGAAGAGCCTTGATTGAAAGACCGATCTTTCTCTTTTCGGAGTCGATTTCAATGATCTTAACCTTAACGGTTTCATCAATTGAAAGAACATCCTGAGGCTTTTCGATTCTTTCATAAGCAATCTGTGAAATGTGGATGAGACCTTCCATACCGGGGAATATTTCAGCGAAAGCACCGAAGGTTGTAAGCTTTACAATCTTAACGTCTGTTTCTGTGCCGACGGGATAGTCTCTCTTGAGAATTTCCCAGGGATTGTCTTCAATTCTCTTGAAGCCGAGAGAAATCTTGCCCTTTTCTCTGTCAAGACCCTTGATGTATACTTCAACAGTATCACCGGGGTTAACAACCTCTGAAGGATGCTTGATTCTCTTCCAGGAGAGCTCTGTTCTGTGAATCATACCTGTAACGCCTTCGAAATCTACGAATGCGCCGTAATCGGTAAGAGACTTAACAACACCTGTGTACTTCTGGCCTTCTTCAACATTAGCCCAGAACTTTTCCTTATTAGCCTTACGTGCAATTGAGTTAGCCTCGCGGATGGAGCCTACAGCTCTTCTGCGGCGCTTGTCTATATCAATAACAACGAAGTTAACGGTCTTGCCTGTCATATCTTCAAGTCTGCCGCTCTTGGGTACGCCTGAGAGAGATGCGGGAACGAAGATTCTTGTGCCGTTAACAACAACGATGAGTCCCTTGCTGATAACTTCAACAACGACACCTTCAAGAACCTTTCCTTCCTCTTTTGCTGCAACAATTGTATCCCAGTTCTTAACTGCATCATAACGACGCTTTGAAAGCATAATTGTGCCTTCAACATCATTAGTCTTCATAATGATGAGAGTAAGCTCGTCGCCTACCTTAAGCTCCTTCATGGGATCTGCTGTAGGATCTGCACTGTATTCGCCGCTGGGAATATAGCCTGTCTGCTTTCTTCCGATATCAACCTGGATTTCGTTGGGAGCGATGTGCATTACTACGCCTGTTACTTTCTGATCATTGTTCATGCTGTTGAGGGATTCCTCAAGAGCCTGCTCGAAGGACATTTCCTCGGTGTTCTCAACAGCCTCAACCTGTCCCTGGTTTTCAACTGCTGATTCGATGTTTACATTGGACTCGGACATTGTTCTGATTACCTCCTTAATTATACCATCCGGAGTGGACGCTCCGGCAGTAACTCCGATTGAAGAAGCGCTGTTAAATTTAATTCCCGATAGCTCGGAAGCCTCTTCAATAAGATAAGTGTCTGTGATTTCGGCGCACAGCTTTCGGAGCTTTTCCGTGTTTGAGCTGTTACGTCCGCCAATCACCACCATCATATCATTCTCCTTGGCAAGGGCAATAGCCTCTTCCTGCCTCAAAGCGGTAGCATTACATATTGTATCAAATATTTTTAGTTTTGTGAAGAGTGTTTTTGCAATTTTTTCACATTTTTTAAACTCTTTTGCATCAAAAGTTGTCTGAGATACCAAAGAAAACACATCATTTTCCGAAAAATCATTATTTTTCTTAATGGATTCCAGCTCCTCGACAGTTGACACCACAAAGCTTTCCGTCTTACAGTAGCTTCTTATTCCCTTCACCTCGGGGTGGTTCGGGTCGCCTGCAATAATAATTTTACTGCCCTCATTGCTTTCCTTCTCCACTATTTTGTGAATCTTCTTCACAAAGGGGCAGGTGGCGTCAAAAAAGCTTATTCCGCTTTTCTCTATTTCCGAAAAAAGCTCCTTTGTTATTCCGTGGGTACGGATAATAAGCGTGTAGCCGTCCTTTACCTCGGCTATACCGTCGGCAACATACACACCCTTATCTTCAAGAGATTTAACAAACAAGGGATTGTGGATAAGAGGACCGAGTGTACAGGCATTCACGCCGTCCTTTATATAGTCCTCCGCCTGCTTAACTGCTCTTGCAACGCCGAAGCAGAAGCCTGCGGATTCTGCGAGAGTTATTTTCATTTACATAGCTTCCTTTGCAAGTGATACGATTTTTCCAACAACCTCTTCTATAGACATATCGGAGGAATCAAGAATATATGCGTCTTCAGCAGGCTTTAAGGGAGCAACCGCTCTGTGGGAATCGTTATAATCCCTGAGCTTTATCTCCTCTAAAAGCTCGTTGTAATCCTTTGGAGTGCCCTTTTCGATAAGCTCCTTGTATCTTCTGTCGGCTCTTACCTCGGGAGATGCCGTAAGAAAGATTTTGGGTTTTGCATGGGGCAGAATCACGGTACCGATGTCTCTGCCGTCCATAAGGCAGTTATTTTCACGGGCAAATTTCTTCTGCATTTCAAGTAAGAATTCACGCACCTCGGGGATCGCGGAAACGTTTGATGCCGCCATTGAAGCCTCGGGAAGGCGTATGTCACGGCTGACGTCCTCACCGTTAAGCATTACTCTCTGCTCACCGTCAACGAATTTCAGCTGGAGCTCAATTCCCGGAAGAACGGAAATAACGTCCTCACGGCAGTCCGTTTTCAGGTTT
>JAZOWG010000162.1:0-2782 GCA_045659105.1 Acutalibacteraceae bacterium | reverse complement strand
CTTTCTGCTCTTAAGCTTCAGTAACTTCGAGAAGGAAACCGATTTTGTTTACCTTACCTTTGGTCTGAGCGTTATCGGGCTGAACCGTAACGTCGCCAATCTTACGAAGACCGAGTGACTGTGCTGTGGCAATCTGGTCTTTCTTGCAACCGATAAGGCTCTTTACGAGCTTAACCTTGATATCTGCCATTAGTACTTCACTCCTTATCCTAAAATTTCCTTAACTGTCTTTCCTCTTACTGCTGCAACCTCGTCAGCGTTACGAAGAAGGGAAAGTCCGTTAAGTGTAGCTCTTACTACGTTGCAGGGGTTGTTTGAACGAAGAGCCTTTGTTCTGATGTCCTTGATACCTACAGTTTCAACAACTGCACGAACGGGACCGCCGGCGATAACACCGGTACCGGGTGCTGCAGGCTTAAGAAGAACTACACCTGCACCGAACTTACCGATAATCTCATGAGGAATAGTAGTGCCTCTGAGAGAAACCTTCATAAGGTTCTTTTTAGCGTCTTCAATACCCTTGCGGATAGCATCCGGAACTTCACCGGACTTACCGAGACCGAAGCCGATTGTGCCGTTACCGTCACCGACTACTACGAGAGCAGCGAACTTGTAGATACGACCACCCTTAACAGTCTTTGATACACGGTTGATAGCGACAACTCTCTCCTGGAGCTCGTTTTCTTTCTGTGCTTCAAACTTAGCCAAAAGTCATTCCTCCTTCATTAGAACTTGAGGCCACCCTCACGGGCGCCTTCGGCCAAGCCCTGGACACGGCCGTGATAAATGTAACCGCCACGGTCGAATACACATACGTCGATATTCTTTTCCGCAGCTCTCTGAGCTAATGCTAAGCCGACTTTCTTTGCGGCTTCTACGTTTCCGCCGTACTCGTTGAAATCCTTTTCAGCAGTTGATGCGCTTACGAGTGTTACACCCTTATCGTCATCAATAAGCTGAGCATAGATGTGCTTGAGTGAGCGGAAAACATTGAGGCGAGGACACTCGGCAGTGCCGTGGATCTTGCCACGAACTCTCTTATGACGAGCCTGTCTTGCCTTTGCTGTGTTAGGTCTGTTAACCATAAAAGTATCCTCCTGTTATTATTTGCCGCCCTTACCGGCTTTACCTTCTTTACGGCGAACAACTTCATCAACATACTTGATGCCCTTGCCCTTGTAGGGTTCGGGAGGACGAACGCCTCTGACCTCTGCTGCAAACTGGCCGACCTTCTGCTTGTCGTAGCCGTTTACAATGATTTTGTTGGGGCCGGGAACCTCAACTGTAACACCTTCGGGAGGAGTCATTACAACCTGGTGTGAATAACCAACGTTGAGAACAAGATCCTTGCCCTGAAGAGCACAACGGTAACCGATACCAACGATATCGAGCTCTTTCTTGAAGCCGTTTGATACGCCTTCAATCATATTAGCAATAAGTGTTCTTGTAAGACCGTGAAGAGCTCTGTTTTCCTTCTGGTCATTGGGACGTGTAACTGTAACAACGCCGCCGTCAAGAGTAACTGTCATATTGCTGTTGAATGTTCCGGTAAGTGTGCCCTTTGCACCTTTTACGGTTACATTGTTGCCGTCAATCTTAACGTCAACACCGGCCGGAACAGTGATGGGTAATCTGCCTATACGTGACATCCCTTGTTCCTCCTTACCAAATAAATGCAAGGACTTCGCCGCCGACGTTAGCTTTGCGTGCATCCTTATCTGTCATAATGCCCTTGGAAGTTGAGAGAATTGCAATGCCGAGGCCTTTCATAACCTTGGGCATATTCTCGCAATCTGTGTATATACGCAGACCGGGCTTGGAAACTCTGCGTAAGCCAAGAAGAACCTGGCTCTTGTTGGGGCCGTACTTGAGAGCGATTTCGATAACGCCCTGCTTGCCGTCCTCAATTACCTTGAAACTCTTTATATAACCCTCGTCCACAAGAATCTGAGCAATAGCCTTCTTCATATTAGAAGCAGGAACAGAAACTGTGTCATGCTTAGCAGAATTAGCGTTTCTTATTCTTGTAAGCATATCAGCGATGGGATCGGTAATCTGCATACCGTAAACCTCCTTTTGCTTTAAGCTTAATTACCAGCTAGCTTTCTTAACACCGGGAATCTGACCGGCATGTGCAAGTTCTCTGAAGCAGATACGGCATACACCGTACTTACGCAAATAAGCGTGGGGTCTTCCGCAAATCTTGCATCTGTTATAAGCTCTGGTTGAATACTTTGCAGGTCTTGCCTGCTTTACCTTCATTGATGTCTTTGCCATTTCTTACCCCTCCTTATTTTGCGAAGGGAGCGCCCATAAGGGTGAGGAGCTCTCTTGCTTCTTCATCAGTGTTTGCAGTAGTAACAATACAGATGTCCATACCGCGAACCTTGTCGATCTTATCATACTCGATTTCGGGGAAAATGAGCTGTTCCTTTACGCCGAGAGAGTAGTTACCTCTGCCGTCGAAGGAGTTGGGGTTAATGCCTCTGAAGTCACGAACTCTGGGAAGTGCGAGATTGAAGAGTCTGTCAAGGAACTCATACATTCTTTCGCCTCTGAGAGTAACTTTAACACCGTTGGGCATACCTTCACGAAGCTTAAAGTTAGCGACTGATTTCTTTGCAAGGCAAACTACAGGCTTCTGACCGGTGATCTTACCGATATCGCCTACGATAGCGTCAACTGCCTTGGGGTTATCACGTGCTTCACCGCAGCCAACATTGATAACGATCTTATCAATCTTGGGAATCTGCATAACACTCTTGTAGTTGAATTTCTTCAT
>JAZOWG010000161.1:0-4668 GCA_045659105.1 Acutalibacteraceae bacterium | reverse complement strand
GACTATGCAAACATCGACAAGGCTCCCGAAGAGAGAGCTCGTGGTATCACGATCAACACAGCTCACGTTGAGTACGAGACAGAAACACGTCACTATGCACACGTTGACTGCCCCGGCCACGCTGACTATATCAAGAACATGATCACAGGTGCTGCTCAGATGGACGGTGCTATCCTTGTTATCGCTGCTACTGACGGCCCCATGGCTCAGACTAAGGAACATCTTCTTCTTGCTCGTCAGGTTGGCGTTCCCTACATCGTTGTTTTCATGAACAAGTGCGATCAGGTTGACGACGAAGAACTCCTCGAGCTCGTTGAAATGGAAATCAGAGAAACTCTTTCCGAGTATGAATTCCCCGGCGACGACACACCCATCATCAAGGGTTCTGCTCTTAAGGCTCTTGAGTATGCAGGTTCCGATATGGCAGCTCCCGAAGTTGCTTGCATCATGGAGCTTATGGATGCTGTTGACAGCTACATTCCCACTCCCGAAAGAACTGCAGACCTTGCTTTCCTTATGCCCGTTGAAGACGTATTCACAATCACAGGTCGTGGTACTGTTGCTACAGGTAGAGTTGAAAGAGGTCAGCTCACAACCGGTGCAGAAGTTGAAATCGTTGGTCTTACTGACGAAAAGAGAAAGGTAGTTTGCACAGGTATCGAAATGTTCAGAAAGATCCTTGACTATGCAGAAGCAGGCGATAACATCGGTTGTCTTCTTCGTGGTGTTCAGAGAACAGAAATCGAAAGAGGCCAGGTTCTTGCTAAGCCCGGTTCAATCCAGCCCCACACAAAGTTCAAGGGCCAGGTTTACGTTCTTAACAAGGATGAAGGTGGTAGACATACTCCTTTCTTCAACAACTACCGTCCTCAGTTCTACTTCAGAACAACTGACGTTACAGGCGTTATCGCTCTTCCCGAAGGAACAGAAATGTGTATGCCTGGTGACAACGTTGATATGGACGTTGAACTCATCACTCCCATCGCTATCGAAGTAGGTCTTCGTTTCGCTATCCGTGAAGGCGGCCGTACAGTTGGTTCAGGCGTTGTTATCGCTATCAACGAATAATCGATAAACGATAATTCAAATTTACGAAAAATCCCCGTACACTCAACCGAGTGTGCGGGGTATTTTTTTTGAAGTAAAAGGTAATAGTGAATAGTGAAAAAGTGGAAATTTACAGCAGCATTTTGAGTAAAACAAGGAGTATTACCCCCGGTATACCACCGAGAGCGCTTATTGTGAGTGTATACGGGTTTACGGGCATTCCGTACGGACTGAAAAGTGACATGATCAGGTCACAGCAGAAAAGGGCGGAAAGCCCCGAAAGCACGGAAAGAATAATTTTACTGAGGCTCAGCCTCCTCAGCATAAAAATTATAAGAAAAATTCCTGAAGAAATCAGAAGTATAAAAAGAAGATTCATATTATCACCGTTTAATTTTATGCTTGTACCGATTAAAAAATGTATAATCAGAGCGTTGGTTCGATTATTTTTTTCCTCTTTCTGATATATACTATTGTAAGAGGTGATATGATGGAAAGCCATTCAAAAACTTACGAGCAGTTCTGCTGGGTAAAGGGTAAAAATATCGTTATGGAGGAAACTGTTTTTCACAACGGTCTCAGGCGTGTTATCTGCACAAGCATTTACGAGTGCGAAAACAAGGGAGGCTGTAAAAACAAGAGCCTTAAAAAGCTGTGGGGCGGTGAAAGGACAGAGGATTCTTTACAGTGTGAAGAATTGACTAACGGATAATAATTTGATATAATTTATTACAGTTCGTTTTCCGGACTGTAATTTTTTTGAAAGGAACGGCAAAATGCCGGCTTTTGATATGGAAATTTTATCACTTTATCCTACACTTAAAGAGACTATATGGGGCGGAAGAACCCTGATTGACGATTACGGCTTTGAGACCGACGGTGACAATGCGGCTGAAGCCTGGCTTCTTTCCTGCCATAAGGACGGCCCCAGCTTTGTTCTGAATGGAGAATATAAGGGCAAGACCCTCAGTGAGGTAATTGAGGCAGAGGGAAGGGAAGTGCTGGGCACAAGCAATAAGGATATCCGCGATTTTCCCGTGCTTATAAAGATAATTGACGCAAGGGACAAGCTTTCCGTGCAGGTGCATCCCGATGACGATTATGCCTATAAATATGAAAATGAAAACGGCAAGACTGAAGCGTGGTACGTGCTTAAGTGTGATGAGGGCGCTTCACTTATTTACGGCGTGAATCACGATATGGAGCGTGAGGAGTTTGCCGCTGCTATAGAAAACGGCACTCTTCTTGATGACGTGAACGTAGTGCCCGTAAAGCCCGGCGATGTTGTTTTTATACCCTCGGGAATGCTTCACGCTATCGGTGAGGGAATTCTCCTTGCAGAGGTTCAGCAGAGCTCAAATTCAACCTACCGTGTGTTTGACTATATGCGCCGTGACAAGAACGGAAACCTCCGTGAGCTTCACGTAAAGAAGGCTGTTGACGTTATGAATCTTAATGTCACAGATGTCAATTTCTCCGCAGAAGGAAAGCCTGAAAAGACGGGGGATGCCCTTAAAACCTACCTTACGGGCTGTCAGTATTTCAAAATGACAAGGGTTGAGCTTGACGGCGCTTACACGGATGCGGCAGACGAAACCTCATTCGTGTCCCTTCTTGTCCTTGACGGTGAAGGAAAAATTACCTCCGAGGACGGTGAAATTGCCCTTAAGAAGGGCTCAAGTATATTCATTCCTGCCGCTAAGGGTGAGTATACCGTATCGGGTAAGCTCGAAATACTTGAAACGAGAACATAATTATGTCACAGCTCAGTTGTCAGAATTTAAGACTGTCTTATGCACAGCGCGACATTTTAATAAATGCCACCTTTGATATTGCAAAGGGCGATAAAATCGGTCTTATCGGCTCCAACGGATGCGGAAAAACCACACTTTTCAAGGCTCTTTGCGGTGAGCTCGAGCCCACAGAGGGCAGAGTTATAAAGGCAAATCTTACTGAAATCGGTTTTGTAGAGCAGCACGCCTGTCAGGGGAGCACGCTTTCGGTTTACGATGAGCTTCTGACTGTCTTCTCGCATCTTTTTAAGATGGAGGAGGAGCTTGAGGCTCTTCACAGAAAGGTAGAGCTGACTGAGGGTAAGGTGCCCGAATATCTTGAAAAGCAGGCATCTCTTACCGAGGAATATCAGAATAAGGGCGGACTTACCTTCCGTAACAGAGCTCATTCCTGCCTTATGGGACTGGGCTTTACGGCAGAGGAGGAAAAGCTTCCCGTAACGGCACTTTCGGGGGGACAGCGGACAAAGCTGAGCCTCGGAAAACTGCTTCTCAGTGAGCCTGATATTATGCTTCTTGACGAGCCCACAAACCACCTTGACATAAAAAGCGTGGAATGGCTTGAGGATTTCATAAATAAGTTTACGGGTACTGTGGTTATAGTGTCCCACGACAGATATTTTCTTGATAAAACCACAAGCCGTACACTTGAAATAAGTGCAAAAAAGCTTTATCAGGGTAAAGGTGCGTATTCCGAATATATGAAGACTAAGGAGCTTCGTCTGGAATCCGACCGCCGTGAATATGAAAAGGCACAGATTGAAATAAAGCGTATAGAAAAAATGATTGAACAGCAAAAGCAGTTCAACCAGGAAAGAAACTATATAACAATTGCAAGCAAGGAAAAGCAGATTGAAAGAATTAAGGCCACAATGCCCGAAATTCCCCCTAAGGAGCGCACCGTGAAGCTTCGCTTCTCTGAGTGTGTCAGAGCAGGAGATGAGGTGCTGACAGCCGAAAATCTTGCAAAATCCTACGACGGGAAAACACTTTTCAGCGGTGTGTCAATAAAGATGTACCGGGGTGAAAAGGTGTTTATCTTAGGTCCTAACGGATGCGGAAAAACCACGCTTTTGGGTCTTATTACCAATAAGATTCCCAAGGATGAGGGACTTTCACGCTTCGGCTACAACGTAAGTGTCGGCTACTTTGAACAGACTCAGAAGACCCTTATGTCGGACAAGACCGTGCTCGGGGAGCTGTATGACCGCTTTCCGACGAAGACAATATCGGAGCTCAGAGGATATCTCGGTGCATTCAACTTCAAGAATGACGATATTGAAAAGCTGATGCAGGATTTGTCGGGCGGTGAAAGGGCAAGGATTGCACTTCTTATACTTATTCTTAAAAAGCCCAATTTTCTTATTCTTGACGAGCCTACAAACCACCTTGATTTTCAGTCAAGAGAGGTGCTTGAGGAGGCACTCAAGGAGTATGACGGCACAATACTGTGCGTATCCCACGACCGTTATTTCGTAAACCGTCTTGCCTCGAGAATTCTTTATTTCGACGGGGAAAGGGTTTCCTCCTACGACGGCAATTACGACGATTATCTCTCGGTAATTGCAGGAAGGGCACAGATGGAAGTCTCCGAAAGGGCACCTAAAAAGGTGAATGACTATAAGCTCAGAAAAGAGCTTGAAAGTCAGGAAAGAAAGAGAAAAACAAGACTTTCAAGACTCGAAAAGGAAATGGAAGAGGCACAGGTGAAGAGGGATGAGCTCAATGACCTGCTCTCGACCCCCGAAACGGCGGCAGATTTTGAAAAGGTAATGGAATTGACCGCTGAGCTTCAGAAGCTGAACGAATCCATTGAGGAAATGGAAAC
>JAZOWG010000160.1:0-15081 GCA_045659105.1 Acutalibacteraceae bacterium | reverse complement strand
GGTAGTGAATCTACCAGTCTTACTTTAGCCACAATTCAAGCTAACTTAGCGAAAAATTTCTTCTGCAGATTTTACCTGCCAGTTGAACTTTTCTCTAAAGTCATTGAAACACTCCGCACATATCCAATAATACATATCTTCGTCACAATAGAACTCGCAGTTTTTGTCCGTCAATGCTTTCTCCCAACAGAATTCGCAATGCTCATGCCAAAAATGCTGGATTTTTTCTCCTTCAAGATACTCAGCACCACGATTAGTTTCTGCAACAAATCGTTCTGCGTAACGGGCTATCTTTTGATAGAAGGTATTTTTATTTCTGTATGCGGTTTCCAAAAATTCCGGAAAGGTGACTTTATAAAGTGTTATGTTGGACAAATATTCTTCCTGTCCATTCAACCGCCAATCAGACATAGGAAGCCTCCTTAGCTCTGTTTTGTGACTTTCAAATCCTTCGTGTGAACCGAAATGTGGACATAATCGTCGGCATTTTCCCTACTAAAACAAACAACCGTCTCGAAATGGGGCATAGCAATGCAATTGCTAACGCACATCCACAGGAACCAATATCATGTTTATTGGCAATCACAGAAATTTTCACCAAACACTTCTATCAGCCTCTTATAATCAATTCCATCTCTTGCATACCAACGATTTACCGGATATGCAAAATTATTTGTATGTTCTACCGGATCTCTTTCATATTCATCCGCAAAATACACATCATAAGCAGGAAAATCCTTACTTGCAAGTATACCGCAGATTCCTAACTCTCCCAATAAAATTGTTATTTCATCTTTATTAGTTTTGAATATCTTTGCTTTTTGAATGATATCCCTAAGTTTACCTGCTTTATCCGAATTTTCCAAACACCCCACGCATGACAATATTTTTGCAAATATTCGCTTATCTTCATACACGGGCTGTACTTTGGGAAGTTTTATAAACTGTTCAAGATCAAAAATTACGTAGTTGAGATTAATATTACCAATCGCACTGCCACCATATTTATATCTCTTGTAGTTGTTAAAATTATTTCCGTATTTTCTGTCAATTTTAGTTGGCGCATCATTCCAAGCAGTCCAACCGCAAAGATAGCAATGAACAGAAGCAGCTGCAAGCATATCATTGTGACTCTTCTCAAAGTCATGTTCCGGAATAGCCATTGCAAAATAATAACTACCAAGCGCGGAACGATATTCAAGCCTGCGTGTCGATAAACTAAACAGAAAAGCATTTGCGATATCCTTCGGATCTATCTGTTCAAGTATAGAATGCAATCTCTGTAACATGTCGCAATGTGTTTCATACTCTGGATAATCAAATAAGTATCCTTGTTCTTTTGCAATGATCATTTCATTCTCAGAAATATTCACTTCACCACAATTCGCATTCTTATATAAAGCAAATAAAGTCTTCAATCCTTCTTCCATTGAAATGACCTCCTGACAATTTATCTGACGGATTAATTTTTCAACAGCAGACACACAGTTTCCACGTGATTCGTATGGGGAAACATATCAACCGGCTGAATCTTTTTGACCTTATAGCCGTTTTTAGTAAAATATGTCAAATCTCTTGCAAGGGTTTCAGGGTTGCAGGAGATATAAACCACCTTTTCGGGGGCTAACGTGCAGACACTTTTCATAAACTCAACGGTGCTTCCTGCTCTCGGGGGGTCCATTAAAACTACGTCAATTTTTTCCTTTTCTTCTGCTGCAGAAAGTAAAAATTCCGTTGCATCGGCACAGAAAAATCTGATATTTTCAATATTATTTATTGCGGCATTGATTTTCGCATCCCTTACGGCATCGCGGTTCAACTCAACGCTTATAACCTCTTTTGCATACTGAGAAGCAATAATTCCTATGGTGCCGACACCTGAATAAGCATCAATTACTCTGTCTTCCTTCGAGATATCCGCAAACTGCATTGCCTTTGAATAAAGAAGCTTTGTGCCCTCGTAATTTATCTGATAAAAGGACTTAGGGGAAATGCGGAAGCGGAAGCCTAAAAGCTCGTCCGTAATGTATCCGTCACCGTATAACACAAACTCCTTTTCACCGAGCACAAGACTTGTAAAGCTGTTATTCACATTCTGTACTATTGTGGTGATTTCGGGATGCGCTTTTCTTAAAGCCCTGCAGAAATCGTTTTTGGATTTGAATATGGGAGTTCCGGTTACAAGCACCACCATAATTTCTCCCGTACCGAATGCCCTTTTTACGAGAACGTGTCTTAAAAAGCCTTTTCCCGTTCTGTCATCAAATACCGTAAGATGAAAGGATTTCAGAAGCTCACGTACGGTTACAATGATTTCGTCAGCTTTTTTGTCTTCGATATAGCAAGAATCAACCTTCACGATATTATGGGTGCTTGACTGATAAACACCTGAAATTATCATACCGCTTCTTGTTCTGCCGAAAGCTGCCTGCACCTTATTTCTGTAGTGATAAGGCTCCTTCATTCCGATAATTCTGTCAACACGGCAGAATCTGCCCAGAAGCTTTATAACCTTTGCCTGCTTGAAGCTTAACTGCTCTTCATATGTCATATTCGTAAGCTGACAGCCGCCGCATTTTTTTGCTACGGTACAGGGAAAAACCTTTTCTTTCATACATAAACTCCCAAGAAAAATTGCGGTGAAATCAATCACCGCAATAATTATATTATTATTTTTCAGTAATGTCAAACAGGATTATTCGCCCTTCATTTCAAGAAGCTTTGCCGTGCCGTCATATACAGCCTGGCTTACCTTGATTGAATCTGTAATTGCAGACTCAATATCGTCTTCTGTTGCACCGAGCTCAACACTGTACTTTCTGTCAATGAAAAGGTTGATATCCATAATATCTGCAAGTCCGTCAACGTCAATACCGCTTTCGATTCCCTTTTCGGCATATTCCTTCTTAACGCCGCCAAGACCCATTCTCATCATCCAGGGAGGAATGGAGATAATCTTTCTGTTGTTGCCCATACCGCGTGCGGCATAAACAATCTTAAGGAACTTCTTCCAGTCCATATTGTACATGCTGATAGGCCATGCCTTTGCGCCCTTTGACTTTTCAGCTGCACCGACGATTACTTCACCAACCTGACGAACTGTAAGCATTGCTGTGCCGCCTGCAGGATACATTGTACAGGGAAGCTTATCCATCATCTTGATCTGTTCAATAAGGATAACCCATACGGGCTTTCTGCCGGGCTGTGTGCCGAAGATGTAAGGAAGCTCAAGAACAGCAACGTCGAAGTTTTCATCAGCGAATGAGAATGCAACGTTTTCCTGATCGATACGGCTCTTAATATAGGGATGCTTTTCGGTAAGCTTCATTTCGGGATACTGCTTTGCAGCATAAGAGAAGTAAGAACCGAGAATAACGGAGTTCTTCATACCGACTTCCTTACAGAGAGGAAGAATTCTCTCAAGAGGAGCAATATTATACTTGTAATATGCATCATATACGGGTGCGGGGAATTCAACTCTTTCGTCGATACCTGCTGCGAAAACGAAGCAATCGTAGCCTTCCATCATAGCCTTGATTTCTTCATCGCTCTTTTCATAGATGTTGCAGAATTCAAGCTCCATCTCTTCGGGGATGGGAGCGCCTTCGGGAAGAGGAGGAAGAGCAACACTCTTGACCTGATGTCCTCTTTCAATAAAGATTCTTGCAGCCTCACAGCCGAGAAGACCGGTACCGCCAATCATAAATACTTTCATAACAATAACCCTTTCTCTTAATTTCTTTCAATATTTTACTATTTTTGCAGCACTGTTACAATAACAAAGTTTTAACATTCTGTAAAAAAACTCAATCGAGATACTGCAAATTATTCTGATGCTCATCTGCCGTACGAGCAAGATAAATCTTACCCTCACCATCGTGAAGGAAATAATAGTAATCAGAATTTTCGGGATGAAGAGCCGCATAAACAGCATCCGCACCGGGACAGCAGATCGGACCAATGGGAAGTCCCGTCTTCTGATAAGTATCATATACCTTCATATAGTCAGCATACTTTCCCTGAGCTTCAAGCGAATCCTTGAAGTTTTCAATATACTTTGCTGTTGAGTCACAGTTGATGAAGGGGAATGAAGAAGATTCAAGTCTGTTGTAAAGCACAGAGGCAATAATAGGCATCTGCTCAGCATCAAAAGCTTCTTTTTCAAGAATTGAAGCAATTGTTATAACCTCATCAATCGTATAACCTAATTCCTTTGCCTTGGCGGAATATGCGTCGCTCCACTTATTTTCAAAGTTTTTAAGGAAACGCTCAATAACACTTGTGGGAGATTCACCAATATAGAATTCATAGGTATCGGGATAAAGATATCCTTCAATCGCTCTGTATCTGAGCTCCTTGTCCGTTACAGAAGCAAGGAATTCGAAATCCTCAAAAATCTCTTCGCCTTCAAGAGCCTTAAAAAAGGCTTCAGCCGAACAAACACCGCTGTCATCAAGCTTTGCGGCAATCTGATCTATGTTATAGCCTTCGGGGAAGGTAACCTTAACGGTATTAGAAACAACACCGTTTGAACGGATTTCAAGAAGCATACCCTCAACACCCATAGCGGAATTGAGGAAATATGTACCTGCAGGGAAAACAATCTGTTTTCTGTTGCCGGATGCATCCGTTCTTGTGTCGAGCTTCATAAGCTTTGCAAAAAGCTTACAGAACATAGGATTATTTATGAGATCCTTTTTGCCGAGCTCGTCTATAACCTCATATGCATCCATATCCTTATCAAGCACAACCCTGAAATCAGTATCGGAAACATCAATTGCAAGTACGTCGTTGATACAGCCCATAATAGGTATTCTGATAATAAATGCAGACACAAATACAATAACAACAATTATTGCTGCCAGAATTGAATTCTGCAGATTTGAGGCCTTCTTTTTTCTCTTTCTCTGCGGCGGACGCTTCCCTGCCTGCTTGCCTTGTGCGGTTGCCGGTCTGTTTGACGGTGAAGCTGTTCGTTTTGCAGGCTGCTGTGCAGGGCGCTGCACTCTCTGAGATGACGCTGCGTTATTGCGGCTTCGTGTATTGGCAGAAAAATAAATTTCGCCCCTGTTTTTTACCTCATCCTTGGGCTTTTCTTCGTTTGTGTTGGAATAAAAGCTCTTGAGGAGATCATCATACGAGTCCTTGCTCTTCTTAACTTTATCATCCATATATTAAACCTCCTTGGGAAATATCATAAGCCTTTATGCTGAATTGTTGAAATTACCTCTTCTGCCGTTTCTTTTCCCTTTACTGCGGCAATAATTTCGTAAGAGAATTCAAAAACACAGCCTGCACCCTTTGCGGTTATTATGTTACCGCTTTTCACGCAAGGTGCATTTTTTACCTTCGCACCGACAAGCTCCTCCTCAAAACCGGGAAAGCACACCGCCTCACGGTCCTTTAACAAGCCCTGTCGGCCCGGAATAATCGGCGCTGCACATATTGCACCGATAAGCTTTCCGTCATTAAAGCAATACTCGGTTACCGTCTTTACGGTCTCGGATGCAAAAAGATTCTCAGTACCGGGCATTCCGCCGGGAAGAATAACACCGTCGCAAAGCTGAGCATTCACTTCATCTTCACAGATATCTGCCACAACCTTTATGCCGTGAGTTCCGCAAATGACGGATGCTCCGACTCCTGCGGTTTTTACGTCAATCCCTGCACGCCTCATCATATCAAGCGTTACGAGAGCTTCAGTTTCCTCAAAGCCGTCGGCAAGAAACATATAAACCATAAAATCACTTCCTGCAAAGTAAACGGAAAATTATCGTTTGTCAGGCGTGATGGGTTCAACTCCCGTCAGCCTAGCCATTTTAACGATATTATAGCAAACAAATAAGCTTTTTACAAGAGTAATGTTATTAATATTTATTAAAATAACGGCATCCTTGACGGGATACCGTTAAAAAATCTGTATTCAGCCGTAAATATGCTGTTTTTCCATTTCTGTCTTCAGACCGCTGAGTATTTTCTTTTCGATTCTTGAAATATAACTCTGGGATATTCCAAGCAAATCCGCAACCTCCTTCTGTGTATATTCCTTTTCCGAGCCGAGGCCGAAGCGAAGATAAATTATTCTTTTTTCCCTTTCAGGTAAGCTGTCTACAGCCTCCATAAGAACTCTTACCACGTCGTCGTTTTCAATTTCAAGGCTTACCGTATCCTCTTCCGTAGAAAGTATATCGCTGAGAAGCAGCTCATTTCCGTCCCAGTCAATATTAAGAGGCTCGTCAATTGAAATTTCATTTTTTCTGTGTCCGATTTTTCTTAAATACATCAAAACCTCATTTTCAATACATCTGCTTGCATACGTTGCCAGCTTTATATTTTTTGCAGGACAAAATGTTCTTACGGCTTTTATAAGTCCTATTGTACCTATCGAAATAAGGTCTTCAATTGAAACTCCGGATTTTTCAAATTTCTTTGCAATATATACAACCAATCTGAGATTATGTACTATCAGCTTATTATTTGCGTCCTCACTGCCCTTTTCCTTCAATGTGAAGTAATACTCCTCTTCTTCCTTTGTAAGCGGCTCGGGCAAAACCTGTGTGCTGTTAATAAACAACAGATTATCTTCATTACATTTTTCTTTTGAACATACCGTATTTTCAATTTTCCGCTTAAGTCTTATCAGCTTTTCATAAAAATTCAAGTCATATCACCTGCCCCGTAACCGATTCATTTATCAAAGCCGAATAATCTTTTCCTTCAAAGGTATTATCCGCAACACCTATGGTCGGTTTTTTGATGATTCTGAACATATCATTTCCTGAAATTACAGCTTTTTCCGCGGTAAACGCAGGAATAAAACAGCTGTTGCCGAGTGTTCTTACGGGAAGAAGCCTTATTCTGCCGCTGCAGCTTTCATATTCACAGCACTCAAAAAAGCTTTTTATCTCATCATAAAATGACGCATCCAAAAGCGGTTTCAGCACCTCCGAAGATATAATAATCACAGGCCTTCCGGTAAAAATATCCTTAAGACTGTTTCCCGAATCAAAAAAGGCTTTAAGTACTATTTTTCTTCCGCAATAATGAATTTCCGTATTGAAAATGAGGTCTTTTTTATTCTTCGCAAGAATATTTCTGTTTATTATTCTTATCAAAAAAAATGAAGCACAGATAATGAGAATAACGGCAGAAATGCTGAAATCAACGTACAAAAATCCGTTATTTGAAACAACAGCATTGTTTCCGATAAGCATCCCCGCCGCAAGCATAACTCCGGCAAGCAGAAAGCTTACCCCGTTGAACATAAAAAAGCATTTCATATAAAGTCTGAAATTATGCACCTTAAAAGACAAAAATACTATTATTACCGATATAAAAATCCGCACTGTTGCTGAAAAAAACGCATTCATCGGCGGAGCAAGAATTATAAGAGACAAAAAACCTCCTGCAAGAGAGCCTGCAATATACCTCGTTTTTTCCGAGTGTATCTTTAATAAATCAGATGTGATAATAATTATTATCAGCGTTACGACAACATTCAGAATTACCAACAAATCGGCATAAATTACTGTTTGCATAAAACCGCCCCCACGTAAATCAACATAGATTATATATCGGGAAGCCTGATTTTTTTGTCGCATCGCGGCATAAAAAATTCAGCCGCAATAAAAATTACGGCTGAAAAAGCTTAATTCGATTATAATTTACACTCAAGACAAACCCAACCGTTTTCACTGCGGCGGTTAATGATTGTAAATCCGTTTTCACTGAGGCAGCTGAGCACCTCATCCTCTCGTATGTCAATTATACCGGAAACGATATAAACGGCATCGTCGCTGAGGAATTTCTTGACATCGGGAGTAAGCATTATAATAGCATCTGCAACAATATTTGCGGTGACAACGGAGTATTTTCCCGAAACTCTGTCAATAAGATTTCCCACAATCATATTATATTCGGGATATTCGAAGCCGTTGAGCTTTCCGTTTTCAATAGCAACCTTTACTGCGAGCTTATCAATATCAACGCCCGTAACGTCTTTTGCACCGAGAAGCATACCTGCAACGCTGAGAATACCGCTGCCGCAGCCTACGTCAAGCATATTTGTATCGGGGGCTATATAATTTTCAAGGGCTTCAAGGCAGAGTCTTGTGGTTTCGTGAGTACCCGTTCCGAATGCTATACCGGGCTCAAGATTCAGAACCTTTCTGTCTCCTGCATCATAATCATCAACCCAGATAGGTCTTATGATAAGCTTATTGCCAACATTTATGGGCTTGAAATACTGCTTCCAGTTGTTCTCCCAGTCTTCTCTTGCACAGTTTGCAAGCTCGATTTTATATTCAATTTTTTCAGCTTCAAGGCGTTCCTTTATGAAGGATACTGCTTCCTGGGGATTCTCCTCGGGAGAAATATAGATATGCACAATACCTACACTTCTGTCCTTTGCAAGAAGCTCTTCATCTATAAGGTCAATCTTTGCAATCTCCATTGCTTCTTCTTCAAGATTGCTGTAATCCTCAATATAAATGCCGTAGGGCACGGTCATTGAAGCAATTGAGCCTGCCTCATCAACCCTTTCAACGGGCACGTTTATCTTAATTTCGGTCCAGTTTTCCATAAATATTCTCCTTATCAGTCTTCGTTTACATCCTTTTTCGGAACAATACAAACATCTGTCACAATCTTACGTCTTCCGTGATTGTAGAATTTCCTGTCCTCAAGCGCCCACATACGGTTTGTAAATCCTCCGACATCAACGCTCTTGAGAGCATCTGCAATTTCAAAAATATTCGCATCAAAGGTATCTATTGCAGATAAAACCTCCGCCTCAAGGAAAAGAGGTCTGACGGCTGCACCGTATTCGGGATTGCCGTGATGGGAAATGAGCATATGCTCAACAAGCATAAGAGTTTCCTCACTGATACCGAGCGACTTTCCGGTTTCAGAAACAATCATAGCTCCCGAAACAAGATGTCCTATAAGAGTTCCTCTTGCGGTATAACCGTCAACAAGGCCTGTGGGTGCTAAAGAAAATTCCTCACTTTTTGCGATATCGTGAAGAATTGCCCCCGTAAGAAGAAGGTCGATATCAATTGAAGGATAAATCACAGATACAGCCTGAGCCAGTCTGCAAAGGGTAAGCGTGTGCATAAGAAGACCGCTTATAACTGCGTGATGAAGCTTGAATGCAGCAGGAAGCTCAAGAATTCTCTCCTTAAAATTACCGAGCACCGCAAGAGTCAGCTTTTTAAGCTCTTCATCAGAGAAGTCTTCGGCAATTTTTTCTATTTCACGGAACATCTCCGTACCCTTATCGGGAGCGGAAGGCACAAAATCCCTTATATCAACAACGTCTTTTTCATTAAGTGCACGGTATCTGTCAATTTTAAACTGAGGCTGATTATTGTAAAGGCTGAGAGAGCCTCTTACCAGAATAATCGTACCGACTGCAGGCTGCTCCTCGGGGGCACCCTTGAAATCCCAGATTTTTGCAACGACATCGCTTTCTCCGTCAGATATAATAAGATCAAGATATGTAGAGCCGTTTTTAGCAGACTTTTTTTCGCACGCCTTGACCAACACGTATCCCTGGAGCGTTCCGTTTCTGTCTATTTCTTCTAATCTCATTTTATCACCTTTATCATAGTTATAACTAATTTTAACATATCGGATGCATTAAGTAAATAGCAAAAAAATAATCGGACAGCAAAAACCGTCCGAGTTATTCATTCAAGCTCTTCAAGAGATTTAAAAACATATCCTCTTGACACAGCGGTATCAATAATATCAGAAAGTGCCTCTGCGTTGTCGGGAGACACGGAATGAAGAAGAATCACCGCGCCCGGATGAAGCCTTGAAAGCACAGTTTCATAGGCATAAAGCGCACCCTTCTGATTATTAAGATCCCAATCGGCATAAGCAAGTGACCAGAATACACACTTAAAGCCGAGCTCATTCAGCACTGCAGTCGACTTTTCGGAATACTTTCCCTGAGGATAACGGAAATACAAAGAGGAATATCCGAAATTCTCACGCATATAATCGTCAAAGCCCCTGACCTCTTCAATAATTTTATCAGTTGAAAGAGAAGAAAAGTCGGGATGGCTTACACTGTGATTTCCTACGATATGTCCCTCGTTTATCATTCTTGCTATAAGCTCTTTGTTGTCTCTTACCTGAGGAAGAGTACAGAAAAACGCAGCCGTAACACCTTTTTCCTTCAGCACATCAAGTATTTTTGAGGTATAACCGTTTTCATATCCGCAATCAAAGGTAAGATATAATACTTTCTCTTCGGATTTTGTATCAAGACATACAGCCTCAAAGCCTTTTTCATTAAAAAACTGCTGATTTGTAACGCTTATATTATGCGGTTTTTCATTTGCCGCAACGCCGTAGCTGTGTTCACGCAGCGTTATCGGAAAATCTGAAAACCTATCCTTATCAGCCAAATTAAACTCTCTTTTTTTCAGCGGCTCAAGACCGGTAAAGGTTCTTTCCGTCCCCGTTTTTTCACCGTAAAACACTCTCGAGGAGGGGGCTGTGCTTCCGGGAATACTCTGTTCAGTCTCCTTCTCATCTTCAAGCCCCTGCGCCGGAGGAATAGTGGTTCTTTCCTCGGTTACCTCTTGAGCCGTTGTACTTTCTGCAGGCATTATATTTTCGGTTGTTGTTTCCGTTATGCCGTCATCGCCGCAAGATACAAGAAATATAACAAAACAAAATATTAAAACAAAAATAATCTTTCTTTTCACAAACATATCACCGTATATATTTTAACAGCTTTTCTTAAATTTAACAACAAAATATTGCGGAAAAACCGTGTATTTCCGATATTTCCGCATTTTTCCGTATTATTTTACCATACCCTGCACACTGCTGAGAATTCCGTCCATTGCATCAAGAGCCTTGTTTGCTGTCTTTTTTACCTTCTTTTTTAGAGACTTCTTGTTGGACATAAGGCCCGTTCCGAGAAGCATGGTTCCGCTCACAGCCGCTACAGCGCCGATATATTTCAGCATATCATTTTTAGAAGTATTCATTTTACTTCACCTCCGCAAATAGTATGAACAAAACTTCAGATTTTATTTTACTTTTCTGAATTTATATGTTAAAATATCAAAAAAACTAAAGGCAGATTTTTCTTATGTATGAACTTAACATTGTACTTATCGAGCCCGAAATTCCGCAGAATACGGGCAATATAGCAAGAACCTGTGCCGCAACGGGAGCGCGACTTCACCTTGTTGAGCCTATGGGCTTCAAGGTAGACGATAAAAAGCTCAAACGTGCGGGGCTTGATTACTGGTACCTTCTTGATATAACCTATTATTCCTCTACGGAAGACTTTTTCGAAAAAAATAAGGATGGTACATTTTTCTATTACTCCACCAAAGCTAAGCACAACCATACGGAGGTTACATACCCGGAAAAAACGTATATAGTTTTCGGCAAGGAAACGGCAGGTCTTCCGGAGGATTTACTTCACAATAACCCTGAAACTACCGTCAGAATTCCTATGATTTCCGATGCCAGAAGCCTTAATCTTTCCAATGCGGCAGCTATCGGTGCTTACGAGGTTTTAAGACAGTGGAATTTCCCCGAATTACTGTGCGAGGGAAAGCTCAGAAAATATGATTGGTAATCTTTTAACCTTTTTTGCATTATTGTTAAGAAATTGAGAATTTTTGAAAAAACAATTGAATTTACAAAAACAGTATGTTAAGATAACATTGAATAAATATTTAAGGAGGCGCAATTATGGAAATCATCAATAAGCTTGTTGAATTCATTAAGGGTTTTGTTCAGACCATTAAAGACCTTGTAGCTTCTATCAGAGCAGAAAACGACAAGAAATAAATTTACTATAATTTCAGGAGGAAAACACAATGGAATTTATTGATCAGCTTTATCAGTTCATTCTCTACCTCATCAAGACAATCAAGGGTCTTGTAGCATCTCTCAAGGGCGAAGAAGTAGAAACAGAACCCACAATCGTTGACGAAACAAAGTAATCTGTCTCACAGATTAAAATAACAGAGAGCATTGTGCTCTCTGTTATTTTTTTCGAAATAAAAATAAAGGCTGTCGCAAAGACAGCCTGTTTTTATAAACCTTATTTCATAAGACCTTCAGCAACAGCCCATGCGTGGAAGGACTGAATGCTTCTGAGACGACCTGCAGAAAGCTTCTGACCGCCTCTGTTGATTGCCTTCATACCTTCAACGCCCTGAAGCTGAACAAGGTACTTTGCAGAGCAGTTGAAGCCGTTGTCAATAGCATTGTCAAGAAGCGTGATTTCGTTATATCTCTTCTCAGCAAGTGCCATATCACCGCTGACAAATGCTTCGTGGAAGCGCTGGAAGAATGCACCGCCGCAGGAAGTAGGTGTAGCCATAACACCTCTTGCACCGAGCTTATAAGCATCGAAAAGGAAGGGCATATTTGCCTGAATAAGGCAGGAGTTACCCTTATTTTCAATTTTATCCTTAATGCCGCCTTCAAGAAGACATGTGCAGTCCTTGATACCGTAAATTCCGCATTCCTTAACAAGTCTGCCGTAGGTTTCACCGGAAATGAGGTGAGGCTGGAAGCCGGGGAATTCATAGCAGAATACGGGAAGGTCTGTGTAGGACTTGAGCTCGCCGATATAATTTACAAGTCTTTCGGGATCCTTGCCGAAGCCCTTGGTTGTAAATACAATACCGTCAACACCGGTAGCGGATATTCTCTTAACCTCTTCAACCTGAGCAAACCAGGAGGGTTCAACGTTTGCAGTAGCAACAACCGTTGTGTTGCCCTTGTGCTTTACTGTAAGTTCAGCAAGCTTTACTCTTTCTTCAAGAGTAAGATTTACCATTTCGGAGCTTCCGCATACGCAAAAAAGGTGTTCAACACCCTGCTCTACCTGCCAGTCAGCATACTCTTCGTAAGCATCGTAGTCAATGGTAAGGTCATCATTATAGGGAGTGAGCATTAAGGAATAAATGCCCTCGTAATTTTCTGTAAGCTTAGACATACTGTTTTGGTATTGTTATCAAAGAATAGTAACAGTACCGTCCTCCTCAACCTTAATTTTGTCACCTGTCTTTACCGCATCAAGGAATTCGTCTCCGAGGCAGTCAATTGTGGGAAGAGAATTGTCTGTCCATATATCGGAAAGAATTGCGCCTGCAGCAGCAAGAGAGTCAATGGGCTTTGAGAAAAGAAGACAAGCGGGGCTTCTGTTCATAGCGGTTGCACAGTAAAGAACCATACCGCCTGTTGTTGAACCGATTGTCTGAGGAAGACAAAGGGCTGTGCCCATCATGGGCTTACCGAAAAGATCAGGATTGTTCTGGTCACCGCACTTTGCAGTCTTGTCACCGAACTGAAGGCTCTTCTGGAAGCTTGCAAGAGTATTGAAGCCATTCTTGGTTACAAGAGCTTCAGCCTCGCAGGAACCGGGAACAACTACACGGCCTTTGAATGTTTTCATAATTATTTAACCCCCTTTGTGATGCAGTCAAGAATTTCAGCGTTTGTATAATATTTGGATGTTGTATAAGTTCTGAGCTTATTTGAATTTGTGATAACGGGCTTCTTTCCGCAGAGAGGATTGTTCATATACATAAGAGGACAGATGTAGCTGAGAATAACACCTGTTTTCTCAAGTCTTGCAGCGTAAGCTGTCTTATTGAACTTTTCAACAACAGCGGGAGCAGCGGTAAATACCGTAGGAATAACAACCTTGCTGTTTCCTGCAGCCTTAAGACCTGCTTCAACCTTTTCTGTCCAGTCAATAAGCTGAGAGTATGTAAGGTGGGGACAACCGATGAAGCAAAGCTTGGGAGTAGCATCGGGATCCTTCCAGATAACGGGATAATTCTTCTTTACTCTATCAAGCTCAGCATCGTCAATAACGTAAACCTGAGCATTTTCAGCAATAAGGCTTTCACCCATTTCAACTGCTTCGGGAGTAAGACCGTCAATGTGATAAAGACCTACGGCACCGTTGGAAGCTGTAGCAGCACCGAAATCCTTAAGATATGCCTTGGCATCATCGTTAAGCTCGTTGCCTATCCACTTTGTAAGACCCTTTACGTAAGGAACGTCTTCCATTACCTTCATACCGATAGCGGAGCCGAGAACCTGTGCCTCGGGAATCTTATCAGTCTTAATTTCAATAATCCACGTAGCCTTTCTGCCTTCGTCGGTAAGAAGTCCGAAATAAGGAACGTAGCCTACAATTGAGCCGAAAAGGTCAATAATACCGGAGTTTCTGTTGCAGCGTGCACCGAGCACGGAGTTTGCATAAACAACGGCACTGGATTCTGCCCATGAAAGAATATCACCCTTGTTGGGAGTATTGCCTACTTCGTCAAGATAGCAGGTACAGGTGTAAGCAGATTCGCTTACAAGACCCATCTTCTGAAGCTGACCGTCATACATTTCCTGTGCGGAATACATAAACTTCTTAAAAATAAGGTTTTCAAGGAAGCTTGCGGGAACATTCTTATCAACGGGTCTGGGGTCAACAGAGAACTGCTGTCCTGCAACTACGCCGTCAGCGATAAGCTTTTCCATAAGCTCATATACGGGCTTCATAACCTTGATACCGAAGCTTGTAACAAGATGTCCCTTTTTACCTGTAACAGGAACCAGCTTGGTAGCACCGAAGGTTTCACCGTACATAACCAGAGTCTTCATAATTTTTGCCATTGTTTCTCCCTTTTCGCCGTTAAGTATGGCGAGCTGCTCGGGAGTAAGTTCGATTTTGTAATCAGCCACAAAACTCATCCTTTCTTTTGCATATTAATGCATTTGTTATAATTATAACAAATGAAAAGATAATTGCAATACTTATTTGAATTATTTGTTAACGAAAGCATCAAAAAAAAGGTAAGCTCCGAAAAGCTTACCTTAAAATTATCCGTATTGAGTTGTATTTTCATCTGCTTGTTTCACGGGCGGGTAATAAATATTCAGGTCAACACGTGAGCTGATTCCGTTGACCGCACCCGAATCAGTATACTGCCACATATTGAACTTATAAATAAACGTGGGATACTCGCAGTACTCGGCAAGCCAGAAATCATAGCCGTTGATACGTGCCAGATTATACTCAAAATAACCGAT
>JAZOWG010000159.1:0-2114 GCA_045659105.1 Acutalibacteraceae bacterium | reverse complement strand
GGTTTTGACAACGAAAAATATCTGAGACTGCAGTCACAGCACATCAAGGAGAGAATTGATAAGTTCGGCGGCAAGCTTTACCTTGAATTCGGCGGTAAGCTTTTTGACGACTTCCATGCTTCCCGTGTGCTTCCCGGCTTTCAGCCTGACAGTAAAATCAGGATGCTCTATGAGCTCAGAGACCGTGCGGAAATGGTTATCGTCATTTCAGCGGATGCAATTGAAAAGAATAAAAGAAGAGGGGACCTCGGTATTACATACGATGCCGACACGCTCCGTCTTATAGATGCCTTCAGAGAAATCGGAATCTTTGTGGGCAGCGTCTGCATCACTCAGTTTGCCGAGCAGGCAGCAGCCGTCAGCTTCCAGAAGAGACTCGAAAGCCTCGGTATCAGGGTTTACAGACACTATCTCATCCCCGATTACCCTGCAAACATCCCCCTTATTGTAAGTGACGAGGGCTTCGGCAGAAACGATTTTATTGAAACCGAGCGTGAGCTTGTTGTTGTAACAGCCCCCGGCCCCGGCTCGGGCAAAATGGCAGTCTGCCTTTCTCAGCTTTACCACGAATACAAAATGGGAAAGAGTGCAGGCTACGCAAAGTTCGAAACCTTCCCCATCTGGAATCTCCCCCTTAAGCACCCCGTAAATGCCGCTTATGAAGCCGCTACAGCCGACCTTAACGACGTCAATATGATTGACCCCTTCCACCTTGAGGCTTACGGTGTAACCACGGTAAACTACAACCGTGACGTTGAAATTTTCCCCGTGCTCAATGCCATTCTCACCAAAATTTCGGGAGAATGTATCTATAAATCCCCCACGGACATGGGTGTAAATATGGTAGGTAACTGCATTTTTGATGACGAAGCCGTGTGTGACGCATCAAAGCAGGAGGTTATCCGCCGTTATTACGAGGCAGCCTGCCTTGCCCGTCAGGGCATCGGTGAGCCTGCAGTTGTCCACAGAATAGAGCTTCTTATGAATCAGCTGGGCATCTCCGTAAATGACAGACACGCAGTAGGTGCCGCCCTTAATAAGGCTGAGGAAACGGGTGAGCCTGCCGCCGCAATGGAGCTTCCCTGCGGTGAAATCGTAACGGGCAAGACCTCCGACCTTCTCGGTGCATCCTCTGCTATGATACTGAATGTCATCAAGCGCTTGGCGGACATTCCCGATGACGTGCTTCTTCTGTCTCCCTCAATTATTGAGCCCATACAGAAGCTGAAAACCGACTCAATGGGAAGTGTAAACCCCCGTCTTCACGTGGACGAGGTGCTTATAGCTCTCTCAATCTGTGCCGTGGACAACCCCACCGCAAAGAAGGCTCTTGAACAGCTCCCCGCTCTTCAGGGACTTGAGGCACATTCCTCGGTAATGCTGGCATCTGTCGATGTGCAGACCTTCAAGAAGTTAGGTGTTCGTATGACCTGCGAACCCCGCAGCCAGACCAAAAAATTATATCAAAAATAAAATTAAGGGTATCAACCAAATCCGGTTGATACCCTTAAATTTTTTCTGAGGCACTTTTGTGAAAGATTCCTTGTAGGGGACGGCGTCCTCGACGTCCCGTTTAAAAGGGTTGATTCTTCGTGTAGGGGACGACAACCTTGGCGTCCCGCCAGTAATAAAGGCATTGTTTGTGCCTGGTTTCCGTAGAACTTCAAAATGCTTTTTACTTTGTAGGGGACGACAACCCTGGCGTCCCGCCCTGATGAAATTACAATTTTCGTGTTAATTTCCGTGTTTTGATACAAATGTGCCTCCACGGGTCGTAACTTCTGTAATTTTTATTCCTACTTGCGGGACGCCAAGGTTGTCGTCCCCTACAAAAAAGGAACCGGAATTTTTGTCTCCTCGGGACATTACTACTGTGAATTTATTTTTCTGCTTGCGGAACGCCAAGGTTGTCGTCCCCTACACGAAGAAACAAAAAAACGGGAGGGTGGAAACCCTCCCTTGTATGATATTTACCTTTTCGGTATCTCCGAAATCCGAATTAATAACACGAACAACCTGTTGTATTCTCGAATTTCATTCCGTGCTTTCTTCCCCAGTCTGCGACGGCTTTTTTTGCCGCCATAACCGCCATTGCACCGAGGTACAATTTTTCT
>JAZOWG010000158.1:0-5782 GCA_045659105.1 Acutalibacteraceae bacterium | reverse complement strand
TTTTCGGCAAAGGCAAATTCAGCTCTTAATTCTGCGGTCAATGTTGCTGAGGATATGGGACACACATATGTGGGCAGCGAGCATATTCTTGCGGGACTTTTACGGGATTCGGGCTCTGTTGCAGGGGTGATTCTTTCGGGAAGAAAGATCTCCTTTACTGCCGTATGTGACTTTATAAGGGCGTCTGTCGGGGTCGGCAATCCCACACATCTTACGGAAAACGATTTTACTCCCAGAGCAAGAAAAATCATACGGACGGCACTCGGGAGTGCCTCTGCTGAGGGAAATGCACTTACCGGGACCGAGCATCTTCTGACTGCAATACTAAGAGAGCAGTCCGGCTTTGCCCACAGAATTTTAGTGAAGCTGGGTACGAATCCCTCGGATATTTACGGGGATATTACGAGAAATCTTCCCGAAAGGGATACGGTGAAGGCGCCAAAAAGCAGAACAGGGACGGCTGCACACACGGGGCTTACCTGCCTTAATAAATACGGTGTAAATCTCACCTCTGCCGCCGCCTGCGGAAAAATCGACCCCGTTACGGGAAGAAGCCGTGAGATTGAAAGAGTTATTAAAATCCTCTGCAGAAGGACGAAAAATAACCCTTGTCTTATAGGTGAGCCGGGTGTGGGGAAAACTGCAATTGCGGAAGGACTGGCACTTTGCATTGCAAGGGGTGATGTGCCTGAAATTCTCAGAAATTCAGAGCTTTATTCTCTTGAACTGACGTCAATGGTTGCGGGAGCTAAGTACAGAGGAGATTTTGAGGAGAGAATAAGAAACGTAATTTCAGAGGTTATAAATGCAGGAAATATAATACTGTTTATTGATGAAATCCATAATCTTATGGGGGCGGGCTCAGCCGAGGGAGCGGTTGATGCGGCAAATATACTGAAGCCCGTTCTTGCAAGAGGCGAAATCAAGCTTATCGGTGCTACCACGAACGAGGAATACCGAAAAAATATTGAAAAGGATGCTGCCCTTGAAAGACGCTTTCAGACTGTTTCCGTAGAGGAGCCCACAGCGGAGGAAACTGTTGAAATTCTCAAAAATTTAAGACCGAAATACGAAGCCTTTCACGGGGTAAAAATCACCGACGAGGCACTTGCTTCTGCCGTCAGACTGTCGGAGCGTTACATTACGGACAGATTTTTCCCCGATAAGGCGATAGACCTGATTGACGAAGCAGCTGCCGGGGTCAGTATTGAGGGAGAAAGCCTTCCGCCGGAAGTCGGGGAGCTTCTCAGAAGAGCAGAAAAGGCAGGTGCAGATAAGACAGCTGCCGTGAATTCTCAGGATTTTGAGGGGGCGGCAAAATTCCGTGACGAGGAAAAGCGGCTTTACAGAGAGATTAAGCGTATGAGAGCTGAAATTTCCGAGGAAAAGCATGAAAAGCCTCAGGTTCTGCCCGTTCACATTGAGGAGGTTATAGGCTCCTGGACGAAAATTCCCGTTGAGGGTATAGCAATGGATGAAAAGGCGAAGCTCAGGGAATTACCCGCTGTTCTGTCGTCAAAAATTATCGGTCAGGACTCTGCCGTAAAGGCTGTGTGCGATGCCGTAAGAAGGGGCAGGGCGGGGCTGAGAGACCCGAAAAGACCCGTTTGCACCTTTCTTTTCTGCGGACCTACGGGAGTGGGAAAAACCGCACTTGCAAGGGAGCTGGCTATGAGCGTTTTCGGACGGTATGATGCGCTTATACGCTTTGATATGTCTGAGTTTTCCGAAAAGCATGCCGCTTCCCGTCTTATAGGCTCACCTCCCGGCTATACCGGCTTTGAGGAGGGCGGTCAGCTTGTGAAAAAGATAAGAACCCATCCCTACAGTCTTATACTTTTTGATGAAATTGAAAAGGCTCATCCCGACGTTTTTAATTTTCTTCTGCCCGTGCTTGAGGACGGAATACTTACGGGCTCTGACGGAAAAACCGCGGACTGCAGAAACTGTATCATAGTTATGACCTCAAATGCCGGCTCATTGCTTACGGGCAGCGGAAAAAAGACCTTGGGCTTTTACGAGGAGACCTCTGAGAAGGAGTATGAAATTATGAAAAAGAGGGTAGAAGAGGAGCTGAAGAAGATATTTCCGCCCGAATTTCAGGGGAGAATTGATGAAACCGTTGTCTTTTCAGCGCTGACTGCGGAAAATATACGCAGTATTGCGAAAAATATGCTGGAAGAGACGGCAAAAAGACTGAATGGGCAGGGAATTCAGATTGTTTTTGCTGAGGAGGTTTATTCTTTTCTTGCGCATAAGGCTGACGGAAAAATGTACGGCGCGAGAAATTTAAGGAGCGTGATAACAAGAGAAATTGAAACGCCTCTTTCGGAGCTTCTTATTTCCGAAATGCCTCCTGCAAAAATTCATTGTACGGTATCTGACGGTAGGGTTATTTTTGATGGCTCCCGTGAGGAAGATTTATAGAATTTTTTTCGGGGAATGTCTGTTTTTCAGGGTAAGGAAAGTCCGCTGCGGAAGGTGCAGAAGAAATACGGTTTAACACAGCGTTAAAAAATTTTGTGAAAAACTTATATAAAGAAAATGCAATATTGTTGCAAAATCACAACGGCAGTTGTGGCAAAATGATATTGAAAATTTTCTTTATAAGTATTATAATATAGCCGTATAGGTATGCCCTCTTGAAAACAGAGGGTAAATTTCACCAAAAGGAGTTTTTTGTATGCACTTTAAGAAAGCACTCAGCGTGTTTCTTGCTGCTCTTATGCTTTTCGGTACGATGTCCTTAGGGCTTACCGGCGCTGCAGCGGAAATCGACTATAACACACAGTATGAGTTGCTTGCAGAGGCTCTTAAAAATGAGCACGTACGTGAGCTTACAAACTACAAGGTTGTAAACAAAACACTTAAAAATTCAACCGCAGGCTTTGACCCTGTGGCAAAGGGCTTTGCCTATGACCACACGGTTATTGCTGAGGATAATCAGACAAGTGATATCCTCAGAGCGTCCAACAGATTCTTCTACATTGCAGAAGCTCTTATGAGCTTCCAGTACGGTGTGGGCTGTTACGATGCAGGTACTCTTATTTCCTACATTACGGAAAAGCTCAAGCCCCACTTCCTCGCTGAAGACGGCGGCGTTATGTATGAGGATTTCTTCGGTAACCGCTACTATCCCACGGAAGAAGAAATTGCAGCGTATAACGATGCTGTTCAGAAGATTACTGAGGCAGGTCTTGAGATAGATAAGATTACTCTTCCCGAATACGGTCTTCAGTTTATAGAGAAAAACTATTGGGAATACTACAACGTTGATACGGTGCTGCGTTACTTTATGGGTAACTCCACAAGCGTTAATGCAGGTAACTACTATCACCGCTTCTCCTTCGTTGTTGAAACCTCAATAAACGTTTTCTTTGAGGACTGTAACGGTATTTATGACGTTGAGACTGAGCTGACACTCAGAAGAGGTGCTTATCAGTTTGCTTATCAGAGGTTCTACAACGAAAGCACCTCAAAGTCATACTATGCTTTTGCTGAGCCCTCTCTTCGCAGAGTATGGAACAGCTACGGCCAGGAATATGACTTTACCGAAACCCCGGAGGATCTTTCCGGTCCGCAGGGCATAACAGAGGGCGGACAGGCTTCCGCTTACCTTATCAATACAACGGTTGACAGTACGACGGTTTCGTTCATGAGAGCTTCTTATGACGCTTTTATGAGCTTCCTCAGACAGGAAAATGCTCAGAACACTTACATTAAGTGGGATGAAATCTTCACGGTAATGACCGACAATGAAATTGATAATCCTTACGAGGTTGTATGGAAGCTGGGCTACAATCCTGTTGAAAACGACGGCGAAAATCAGAAAATTTTCAGAAGCCGTATTCAGAATGTAAAGAATAAGGGAAATCAGATATTCTCCGATACATATTCCAATAAGGCTCTTGTTTCACTCTTCGGCAATGACCTCGGTAATATGATTACCCTTTATTACCTCTTCAAAAAGACTACTGAATCACCCACCCGTGTCGTAAGAGGAAATGCAACGTATACCGCAGATCCCGACACGATAGACAGGGTTATTTTCTCTCTTGATGCTCTTGTTTCTCCCCGTGACGGTGAAGAGGGTGTAAACGATAAGTTTATTGCAAACCGAGTTGTTACGGTTGTTAATCAGTTCCTTGACGTCGGTGAGCTTTTAGGTGTAAGCGGACTCGAGTATGATACACTTGATGAGCTTATCGGACAGGTGCTTCAGTCTCTTGTATTTACAGACAGCATTGTTAATATGCTGGTTGAAATGCTCTATCCTATGATTGTTAGCCTCATTGTTGATAATCTCGGCTCAATTGATGTTATCGGCGGTGTTGCTGTTGACCTTGTAGGAAATATTCTTGAAAATAACGACCTTACTATCTATCCCAACACTCTTTCAGACGGCCTCAGAACCCGTTACGGAAGCAAGTATGCTACTGCTGCACAGATTCTTGACAATGCCGGTGATGATTGGTCAAAGGTTAATTTTGATGCTATTCCCTGGGGTGTTGACGAGGCACCTGCAACGGAAAAAGCAAATGTTTTCCTTGATGCACTTTGCGCTGCACTTTCAGGCTTTACAAATCTTCTTGTTTGTCTTCTTTGCGGTTCTGAAGAGGTTTTACAGGAATGCGGCTCTCACGGAATTGACAGAGATGATGTAGAGGATGCCCGAAAGGGTATCAAAAATGCAAAGCTCGGTAAGCTTTACGATATTGAGCTTGTTGACGGTCTTGCATGGGTTCACTCTCAGGGACTTTATACCAAGGTATTTATTCCGCTTTACAGAGTTCTCGGTGTGCCGGAAAATATGTTTATGACAACATATGAGTATGAAATGGCTCTTAACAGCAACACTAACGATTGCCTTAAGAATGCTGTGCGTCCTCTTATTTCCTGGATTACAGATGTTGTTGCAAAGAGACCCTTCCAGACAATAATGGCACTTCTTCCCAACCTTGTTCATTTCCTTTCCAGAAAGAGCGATGCACCTCTTAACTCGGGAAAGTGGGAGAAGCCTAACTTTGCAACGGACCAGGAAGGCAGCCATCAGGGCTTTGCTGCTCTTCAGACGTACAATCTTTACGAGATTCTTGACCATTCATATCTTTCTGTTGTCGGTAGTACGCTTCTTTTCGGTGCAAATCTTTATACAATCTCTCTTGCCGATCTTATCGGTGACGGCACTCTCGGAATGCTTACATCAATCAATGCTCTTCTGAACGAGCTTATCAGTTTTGCATATCCCGATAAATCGCAACCCGGAATAAGCCAGATTGTCTGCTACTCAGATAACCAAGGAAATATTGTTCTTCCCGATTCAACGGAATACGGACTTAATCCCGGAAAATATCCCAATGCACATATGGTTTACTATTCGGATGTTTCCAACACGAAGTTCTCACTTACGCAGGATGACGAGCATCCCTTCAAGCATGAGAGCTTTATATACCCTGAAAAGAATTATTATATTCCTTCAATTCCCGAAGGTAAGCTCATATCTGTCGGTGACCTGACTAAGCATAACACTATTAATGTTAAGAATCCCGGTAAGGTATTCGTGTTCCTTCTTCGTTACGTGCTTTCGGCTCTCGGCTACAAGTACACGATTAATGACCCCACCCTTCCTACTCTTATTGAGTGTCTCGGTATTGATATGGAGAGTGAGCTGTTCCTGGGTCTTACCTTCGGTGATATTATCTACAACGTAATGCTTCATCCCGACGAAGCTCTTTGTGCTCTTCTTGAGCTCTTCCAGTCCGGCGAAACGGGTGACTATTAT
>JAZOWG010000157.1:0-6284 GCA_045659105.1 Acutalibacteraceae bacterium | reverse complement strand
AAATTACTGCTGACAACAAGCTTAAAATCAGCTTCAGCGGCAGAGGCACAAAAATGCTTGTGACAGAATAAGGAGAAATTTATGTACTATTTAGGAATAGACCTCGGCACATCAAGCGTAAAGCTTCTGCTTGCCGATGATAAGGGAAATATAGTAAAAACCGCTTCAAGAGACTACCCTCTTATTTTTCCGCAGGAGGGCTGGTCAGAGCAGAATCCTGCCGACTGGGTTGAGGGCACACTTTCTGCTCTCGGTGAAATAACAGAGGGTATCGACAGAACTCTCATACAGAGCATAGGTGTTGCGGGACAGATGCACGGCCTTGTTATTCTCGATGAAAATGATGAGGTTATCCGCCCTGCTATTCTCTGGAATGACGGCAGAACCGAAAAAGAGGTGGAATACCTGAATTTCACCGTCGGTAAGGAGAAATTATCGGAGTACACCGCGAATATTGCCTTTGCAGGCTTCACGGCTCCCAAAATTTTATGGGTCAAGAACAACGAGCCCGAAAACTTTAAGAAAATAAGAAAAATTATGCTCCCTAAGGACTATATAAACTACGTCCTTACAGGTGTTCACGCCTGCGATTATTCCCACGCCTCGGGTATGCTTCTTCTTGACGTAAAGAATAAGTGCTGGTCAGAGGAAATGCTTTCTCTCTGCGGTATTACAAAGGACGTTTTACCCTCTCTTTTTGAAAGCTATGATGTAATCGGAAAGGTAAAGGATGAATTCGGACTTCAGGGAGCCGTTGTAGTGGCAGGTGCCGGTGACAATGCCGCCGCAGCCGTGGGTACGGGTACTGTCGGAAACGGTAAGTGCAACATATCGCTGGGCACCTCGGGTACGGTGTTCATTTCAAGCGACACCTTCTCCGTTGACCCTATGAACGCACTTCACTCCTTCTGTCACGCTGACGGAAATTTCCACCTTATGGGCTGTATGCTTTCAGCCGCCTCCTGCAACAAGTGGCTCAGTGAGGAAATCCTTAAAGAGAAGGATTTCGCACTTCTGCAGAAGGACATAAAGGAAGAGAAGTTAGGCAGAAACACCGTTTATTTCCTCCCCTATCTTATGGGTGAGAGAAGCCCCGTAAACGACACGGATGCAAGAGGCGTATTCCTGGGAATGAGCCTTGACACAAGGCGTGAGGATATGGTTCAGGCTGTTCTTGAGGGTGTTTCCTTCGCAATAAGGGATTCCCTTGAGGTAGCTTTGTCTTCGGGAATAAATATCACCGAAAGCTTCCTTGTGGGCGGCGGTGCAAAAAGCGGACTTTGGAGAAGAATTCTCGCAAACGTTCTCGGAATAAAGCTTCATATATTAAAAACCGAGCAGGGTCCCGGTATGGGTGCCGTAATCCTCGCAATGGTGGGCACGGGTCTTTATAAGACCGTAAACGAGGCATCCGCTGAGCTTTGCTCAGTTGCCGACACAATTTATCCCGAAGAAAGCCTTGCTTCGCTGTACGAAGAAAGATATAATAAGTACCGTAAGATTTATCCCGCACTTAAAGATATATTCAAGGAGAAATAAAAATGAGTGAAATTTTTAAGAATATCAGCGAAATAAAGTACGAGGGCGCATCCTCAAAAAATCCCCTTGCCTTCAAGTTCTATGACCCCGAAAGAGTTATTCTCGGCAAAAAAATGAAGGAGCATCTTCCCTTTGCTATGGCTTGGTGGCACAACCTCGGTGCGGCAGGCACGGATATGTTCGGAAGAGACACGGCAGACAAGTCCTTCGGTGCAGATGAAAAGGGCACTATGGCTCACGCATTCGCAAAGGTTGATGCAGGCTTCGAGTTTATGAAGAAGCTCGGAATCGAATACTTCTGCTTCCACGACGTTGACCTTGTTCCCGAGGCAGAGGATATAAAGGAAACAAACAGAAGACTTGACGAGATTTCCGACTACATTCTCGGCAAAATGAAGGAAACGGGCATCAAGTGTCTGTGGGGTACTGCAAATATGTTCTCAAATCCCCGTTTTATGAACGGTGCCGGCAGCACAAGCTCAGCTGAGGTTTACTGCTTTGCAGCTGCTCAGATCAAAAAGGCTCTCGACATCACCGTAAAGCTCGGCGGTAAGGGCTACGTTTTCTGGGGCGGCAGAGAGGGCTACGAAACTCTTCTCAACACCGATATGAAGTTTGAGCAGGATAATATTGCCCGTCTTATGAAAATGGCTGTCACCTACGGCAGAAGCATCGGCTTTACGGGTGACTTCTATATTGAGCCCAAGCCCAAGGAGCCTATGAAGCATCAGTACGATTTTGATGCCGCAACGGCAATAGGCTTCCTTCGTCAGCACGGACTCGATAAAGACTTCAAGATGAACATTGAGGCTAACCACGCAACCCTGGCAGGTCATACCTTCCAGCACGAGCTTCGCACCTCTGCCATCAACGGTATGCTCGGCTCCATTGACGCAAACCAGGGCGACCTGCTTCTGGGCTGGGATACGGACGAATTCCCCTTTGACGTATACGAAACCACAATGTGTATGTACGAGGTTATAAAGGCAGGCGGTCTTACGGGCGGCTTCAACTTCGACGCAAAGACAAGACGTCCCTCCAATACTTACGAGGATATGTTTGAGGCATTTATCCTCGGTATGGATGCCTTTGCTCTCGGTCTTATAAATGCCGCAAAAATCATAGAGGACGGCAGAATCGACGAGTTCGTAAAGAATAAGTACGCTTCCTTCTCTGACGGCATCGGAAAGAAGATTATTGACGGCACGGCTACGCTTGAGGAGCTTTCAGCCTATGCCGAAAATCTCGGCAAGACGGATATCCCGGCTTCCGGCAAGCAGGAAAGACTTCAGGGAATCTTAAACAGCATAATGTTCTCATAATCACCTCTTTCTTAAATAACACAAAAAATGCACCGGCATACAGAACGTATGTCGGTGTTGATTTATATATATCTCTCTTCATTGCGGCATTATTATAGCACAAACGGGAAGGGCAAATCAAGGGCAAAACGGGGGGTTATGAAAAAAATTTCCCGTGAATTTTGAGCCTTTTTTTATGCAATGTGAACAAATGTTCGATATTTTTCATCTATTTCAGCCATTTCTCCGACATTTTCGGCATATTTGCCTGATATTTTCTTGATTATGTAGGGGACGACAACCGTAATTTCTTCCCCTTGGGAAAAACTCCGAATTCCGAAATCCGAAATCCGAATTTACTTCTCCCCATATATACGTGCGCGCACACGCGCGCCCGGTATTGTTGTTCTTTTAAACGTGTTTATCGTGTTACTATATAATGTAATGTTTGCAAGTTAATTTCCAAGTTAATTTTTTCGCATTTGCAAGTTAATTCCAAGTTAAAAACCAAGTTAAAATGCCGTTTTCAGACGACATAAAAAATTCCCCCGAGCCCTTATTTTTCAAGGGATTCGGGGGTAGTGCTCTGCAAGTTATTTTCCAAGTTAAAATCAAGTTAATTTTTCGAGGCTTGCAAGTTAATTTGCAAGTTAATTCCGAAAACAGATGAAATTTACCTTGCGGCACATTGTACGGCAGGGGTTTCCTTCCCTACCGTCATTTTCTGCCTCTCGGAAGATACTCTTTTTATCTGAAATATTTAATTTCACCGAGGCTTGGCTTTTCATCGGAATAGTCAACAATTATCAGTTTAATTTTGTGTCGGTCGGGAATAATATTCTTTATGTAAACGGCGGCGGACATTCCCTCTTTTACGTCGGGGTTATATTCCGCAAGGCCTGCAAGGTTGGGAGCAAGCTCTATAAACACTCCGTAGCTTTCAACGCTTCTGATAATTCCGGGGACGGTTTCGCCGATTCTGAAAAGCTCTGCATTTTCCTCCCAGGTGCCAAGCAGCTCCTTATGTGAAAGGGTAATTCTGCCCAGGGTATCTCTGCCTGCCACAGTGCATCTTATTGTCTGCCCCACAAAAAAACGTGCCGAGGGGTGTGGAATACGGGACACGGAAATTGCCTCAATGGGAAGAAGCGCCGTAAGACCTGCCCCTATATCGCAGAATGCCCCGAAATTCTCCATATGAGTGACCTTTGCTTCAATAATGTCTCCGATACCGAGCTTGTCGGAAAACTCCTCTACAGCCCGTTTCTGAGCCTTTCTTCGGGAAAGCACGGCAAAGAGCTTTCCGTCCTCACCACGGCGGATATCCTCTATAATAAAGCATACGCTTTTTCCTACACGGGAGATTAATGCTATATCCCTTATATATCCCTCTTCAATGCCGATAGCACCCTCGGAACGGGGAATAATACCCTTCATACACCCGAGGTCCACATGCAGATTGTGCTCCTTATCGCAGAGGGTTACTCTTCCCTCAATTATCTGACCCTTCGCCATAGCCTCTTTTATTCCCTGAAGCGACGACAGCGCGGCTTTATTTGAAGCGGTACCGTAAAGCCCGCCCTCGGGACGGAATTCATTCATATATTTTCTTCCTTTCAAATGGTCTTACTCTATCATATTAAATAAACCTCAGAAGTATTCACGTAAATCATAATTCAGAATCAGAGAATCACTTCCCGTTTGACGGAAAATGTTCATATTTTGTCCGTATGTGCCGGTTTTCCGCAGAAAAGCGAGTGCAGACGGGCGGAATATGGGCATTTAACGTCAAAGAGATGTTGTAAAAGCCTTGTATCGGATAAAACTAACTTGCCAAGGTCTGATGCAAGTTCCTTAAAGGCACGGGAAAGGGCGCAGAAATCGGCGGATTTGTGTTTTTTATCGCTGGCAAGCTGTACGACGGTACCGCGAAGCGATAAAAAACAAGCACCTTATAATTTACGGTATGGATTATACGTTAATTCTTTTATCCGTCTTTGTCTGCGGCACATTCCCATAATATTATCCTGTGCGTCAAAGACGGTGATTTGTGCGCCTCTTTCCCAAATTATGATTTACAAATAATATTTATTGTGTTATATTGTATTTTGGGTAGGTGGCAGATATGGATATAAAACTTAATGACATACTTGAAATGAAAAAACAGCATCCCTGCGGAGGAAAGCAGTTCCTCGTGCTTCGTGTGGGGATGGATTTTAAGCTGAGATGCACCACCTGCTCACGTGAGGTTATGGTCCCCCGTGTGAAGACGGAAAAGCATATAAAAAAGGTTATCCGCGAGGGAGAAACCCTGTGAGATCGGAGATATAATGACAGATAAATTAAACAAATTAGAAGAGAGATTCAATGAAATAAATGACTTACTCTGCTCCCCAGAGGTTGCCTGTGATATTGAAAAAAGCACGGCGCTTATGAAGGAGCTTAAAACCATTACTCCCGTTGTAGAGAAATTCCGCGAGTACAAGAAAAACCTCGATTCAGCAGAGGAAGCAAAGGCTCTTCTTGACGGGGGCGGACTTGATAAGGAGTTTAAGGAGCTTGTTTTCGAGGAATATGAGATGTCCCGTGCAGAAGCCGAGAAAAACAGCGAGGAATTAAAGATTCTCCTTCTTCCCAAGGACAAAAACGACGATAAAAACGTAATTGTTGAAATAAGACAGTCGGCAGGCGGTGAGGAAAGCGCACTTTTTGCCGCAGTTCTCTACCGTATGTATTCAATGTATGCCGTTACGAAGAACTGGAAAACGGAAATACTGAGTTCCAACCCCACGGACCTCGGCGGCTTTAAGGAAATAAGCTTTATGATTTCGGGTGAGGGCGCATATTCACGCTTCAAGTTTGAAAGCGGTGTCCACCGTGTTCAGCGTATTCCCGTTACGGAATCAAACGGCAAAATTCAGACCTCCACCGTTACTGTGGCGGTGCTTCCCGAGGCAGACGAGGTTGACGTTGAAATAAACCCCTCGGATCTGCAGATAGATACCTTCCGTTCATCGGGTGCGGGCGGTCAGCACATAAATAAAACCGAATCGGCTATAAGAATCACCCATATTCCCACGGGCACCGTGGTTGAATGTCAGGACGAGAGAAGCCAGCATAAAAACAAGGACAAGGCTATGAAGATTCTCCGCTCAAGAATCCTTGAAATGGAGATTGAAAAGCAGGCTTCTGAAATTGCGGGCGAAAGACGTCTTCAGGTAGGCACGGGTGACAGAAGTGAGAGAATCCGTACCTATAACTTCCCTCAGGGCAGAGTTACCGACCACAGAATCGGTCTTACCCTATATAAAATCGAGCAGATAGTGAACGGCTCCCTTGACGAGCTTCTTGATGCTCTTATCACAGCCGACACGGCAGACAGATTAAATGCAGGAAAAAACGAAGATTGAATATGAACACAAGGCTTTATAAGATAACCGATAC
>JAZOWG010000156.1:0-1826 GCA_045659105.1 Acutalibacteraceae bacterium | reverse complement strand
CTGGTGGGTAATTGTAAGTAAAGAGCGTGTGCCTCAGTCAATTCAGCCGCCCCCTGCAATAAAGGGAGCCTTGTCGGTCTTTAAGAATAAGCCTATGCTTATTTATATGCTCTCCGGCTTTATAGGCGGTATTGACATCGGAACAAGTGAATCCCTTTACTATGACAGCGTTCTGAAATTCAATATGATGAATACAATTGCAGGTATTCCCGGTATGCCCATTTCCTATGCTTCTTACCCCTGGGCTACCAAATTCAGAAAGAAATTCTCAACAAAGTCCTTATGGATTATGCAGTCCCTTTCAATTACTGTATCTGAAAGCATTTTCTTCCTGACGGGTCTTGTCGGCGGTAAGAAAAACGGCTTCTATAAGAAGAAGGTGCCTATGACCATTGCCGCTATGATAGGCAACAGCCTTGAAATGGTATTCTACGGTACAAAGAAGATTCTTGATCCCGAAATCAATTTCGAGGTTCTTGACTACTGCGAATGGAAAAACGGCTACCGCGTTGAAGCTACAATCAACCTTGCAAGAAGCTATATCGACAAGGTAAAGGGTATAATACTTACCAAAATCAATGCCGTGCTTCTCGAAAAATGGGCAGGCTTCCAGGTTGGTGTTGATGCGGTGCAGACAGACGAAACAATGTGGAGAATGTTCATCACCGCCTGCGGTCCCAAGCTTATTTTTGACTATCTCTGCGTAGTGCCTATGCTTTTCTATAACATAGACAAGAAAACAAGAGACAGAATGTATATTGAGCTTGAAAAGTCCCGAGCAGCAACCGCCGCCCGTGAAAAGAGACTCAGAGATGCTATGGAAAACGGCGAAACAATAGCTGAATAAATTAAATACAGGGAGCGGTTTAACCGCTCCTTGCTTTTTTCTTTTTCTGTGGTAAAATAAAAAAATGAAAAGGGGGATAATAATGGGAAAAAGAAAGCTTTCAGATATAGGCATGGCTATTTTTTATATTTTGCTTGATTTTACACTGTTTTTCTTTATTGTAACCGATTATATCAACACTGCACAAATAACGGAGGCAGAGCTCAGTCATGATACCGGAGTTATTGTAAACAAATGGTATAACGTTGATGGCGGCAAAAGTACTACAAGGGAAATTGTTTTAGAGGTCAATTCCGAAAAATACGTGATTTTTCGTCAGGGTGCTGAAAGAGAAGAATTTGAAGATTTTTTTGATGCAATAAAAGCAGGAGATTCCGTAAGCCTTACCTACAGAAGCGGATATCACAAATTCCTTTACAGAAATGAGGTTGTTGACCTTACTATAAACGGCAAACAGCTTCGTACCCTTGATGAACACAATGCCTATAATGAGGGCTCTGAAGCATTTTATATCGGAGCTCTGGTTGTGCTTATAATTGCCAATCTTTTTGTATTCGCGGTATATCTTCTCTTTTTTAATAAAAAAATTCAAAAGCTTAGGGCTGATGCCGAAAAAAAGAAAAGACGGGCAAGATACAGATAACGAAAAATCCTCTCCGAAAAAATCGGAGAGGATATTTTTTGTGGTTATTTTAATAAAGCTTCAAAGTCGAGGACCTCTATACCCTCGTAGATTTTGTCGGATTCCTCGAAGTGGCAAAGGAGATAGTCCTTATCGTGACAGTCGGAGGTCATAATGAATGTGCCGCCGTGTTCTTTTATGAAATCTGCAATTTCACGTCTGGGGTAGGGGGTTGTCCTCTTTTTTCTTGAAATAGCACCTGTGTTGATTTCAAAGGGAATTCCCATTTTGATAAGGTGAAGAGCCGCATCCTGCCAGGCTTTTACATAACGGGGATCCTTTTCATTAAAAAGCTCA
>JAZOWG010000155.1:0-4643 GCA_045659105.1 Acutalibacteraceae bacterium | reverse complement strand
GGAACGGATTCCTGCTTCACAAAGGCAGTTTATCAGAGTGACGAAAAGCACGAATTTACAGTAAACGGACTTTATGAGCTTCTCGAGGGCAGAAAAAATGATATGCCCGAAGGCTCATACACTACCTACCTTTTCAGCAAGGGTACTGACAAGATCCTCAAGAAAATCGGTGAGGAGTGTACCGGGGTAATCATTGCCGGTAAGGCTGACGATAAGGCTGAAACCGGCTATGAAATTGCTGACCTTATGTATCACACAATGGTGCTTATGGTGAATATGGGAATATCCGTTGAGGATATTCAGAAGGAGCTCGCCTCCCGCCACATCATTGACCATAAGGTAAAGCAGGAAAAAATGACCGGCGACAATAAATAAAAAAGCCCGTGGAATCCGAAAAGATTTCACGGGTAATTCTTTTAATTATACGACATTGTTTATTGTGGATTTATCCAAGAAAAATATAGTCGCATTCTTACTCGGTGCACGTCGGGATTTGCCTTTCTTTATCCGCCGTCCCCCACCGGCGACGGTCGGCTCCGGCCCCCGGTCCCTCACATTGCTTCGGGACAGACAAGAGGCCGTGGGGCACGAATCCCGTAGCCAAAAAAAGAAAAATCCCCCGATACCGTAAGGTATCAGAGGATTTTTGGTCCGAGTGACGGGATTCGAACCCACGACCTCTTGGTCCCGAACCAAGCGCACTACCAAACTGTGCCACACCCGGATATGTATTTTATAAAGCCATATAATTATAGCAAAACTTTTTCTTGATGTCAATTACTTTTATAAGTACATAAATTAATTGTTTTTATTCTTGAAGACCGGTTTGTGTTGTGATATAATATTAACATATTATGGCTTAATTATGAATTTTTTTTCGAGGTGGATGTATGTACCGTCATCTTATGGCAATGGGGACAAGCGAGGCTTACGGCGTACCCATTGAAGAGCAGATAAGGCTTCTTAAAAAAACGGGCTTTGAGGGATTTTTTACCCCCTGGAAGAAGGACTATCCCGTAAACGAATGGGCGGCTCTTGCCAGGGAGCTCGGTATGATTTATCAGTCAATCCACGCTCCCTTCGGCGGTGTTGCCGATTTGTGGAGAGGCGATAAGGAAAAGGCTGATGCGGCTGAGAAGGAGCTTATTGACTGTATACATTCCTGCAGTGAAAACGGCATTGGGCTTATGGTGTCACACTGCTATATCGGCTTTGACGGTATTGTTGATATAACAGAAGAGGGTATTTCACGTTACGGCAGAATAATAGACGAAGCCGAAAAGTGCGGAGTCAATATTGCATTCGAGAATACGGAAGGGGAGGAGTATCTCTTCGCTCTTCTCGACAGATTCGGTGACAGAAAAAACGTAGGCTTCTGCCTTGATACGGGGCACGAAATGTGCTATAACTTCGGAAAAAATCTTCTTGAATTCTTCGGTGACAAGCTCATAGCCACTCACATAAACGACAACCTCGGTATAAAGGATTATAACGGTAAAATTTTCTGGCACGACGATTTGCACCTTCTTCCCTTTGACGGAATAAGGGACTGGAAGGAAACTGCAGAGCGCTTCAGACGGTGCGGTTATAAGGGAATTCTTACCTTTGAGCTTTGTAAAGCCTCAAAGCCCGACAGACACGAAAACGACAAGTATGACAGAATGTCTCTCGAGGAGTATTTTGCTGAGGCCTATGCCCGTGCCTGCCGCTTTGCATCGATGATATAATTATTGTTTTCTCGTTAAAAGGAAGCGTAGATATGATTTTGGAAGATCTTACAAAAATCAGAAATCTGAAGCATATGGTAGATTATGCTTCGGAGAATTTTCCTGAAAGAGATTTTATTCAGTATAAAATTCCCGGAGGAATTGAGGCAAAAACCTACGAAAACTTAAAATGCGACTGTGATGTCTTCAGCCTTATGCTTGAGAAAAAGGGGCTTCGCGGCGCTCACGTTGCCGTTATCGGTCCCACGAGCTATAACTGGATTGTTACATATTTCGGCACGGCGGCTGCTGAGAGCATAATAGTGCCTCTTGCAACGGCTGAAACCGTTGAAATGAACGTAAAGCTTATTGACTTTGCGGATGTTGACGTGCTTGTTTTTGACGAAAAGAACAAGCCTCTGTATGAAGCCGTTAAGGAAGCGCTGCCCCGTATAAGACTGTTTGTTTCGGTTGATAATACATCGGATAATGATGACGTTATAAATTTTAATGATATACTGAATGATTTCAGCGGAGTCTATGATAAGGAGCCTGACAGTGACAGTATATGCGCAATTATGTTCACTTCGGGTACAACCGGCTTTCCCAAGGGTGTAATGCTCACTCACAGAAATCTCGTTTATTCTGCCACAAGTGTGCATGTTGCCTGTCCCACAACAAAAATGTTCTGCTGTCTTCCCATTTATCACGGCTTCTGCTTTACCGCTAACATCACAAAAAGTATCTGCCGAGGAAAGACTGTCTGCGTAAACGACAGCCTCGCAAATCTTGTTCCCGATCTTCGTCTTTATAAGCCCGACAGCATCGTTGCCGTGCCTCAGATTGTTAAAAAGCTGATGGCAGGTGCGCTGAAATATGCTGCTTCAAAGCCCGCTTTGTCTGAGGAAGAGGCGGTAAAGGAATTCCTCGGCGGTAATATTATTGACATTATTTCAGGCGGCGCGCCTCTTGATGCGGCGCTTAATGAACGCTTCAATGCAACGGGTATTCTCGTTCTTAACGGCTACGGTATGACGGAATGCTCTCCCATAATTTCAAATAACGCCGTGGGTAATTTCCGTCACGGCTCAGTCGGTATGCCCATCCCTTGTATGGATGTGAAAATTGTTGACGGCGAAATCCTTGTTAAGGGTCCCAGTGTTATGAAGGGATATTACAAGAATCCTGAAGCTACAAGAGAAGCCTTTACCGAGGACGGTTATCTTCACACAGGTGACGTAGGTCACTTTGATAACGACGGCTTCCTTTATATAACAGGCAGATGTAAGAATCTTATTCTGCTTGATAACGGTGAGAACGTGTCTGCCGAAATGCTTGAAGAACGCTTCTCCTTTGAAAGGCTTGTTTCCGAGGTTGTTTGCTTCGGTGAAAACGGTGCAATTTATGCGGAAATTTACCCCGATAAAACGTATATTTCGGAGAATAATATAACGGATATCGATTCTGCAATGATTGAAATGCTTACCCGTGTAAATTCGTCTCTTGCAGTATTTCAGCGAATTTCAGGTTATATCTTAAGGGATACACCCTTCCCCAGAACTGCTTCCTCAAAAATTAAAAGAGGAAATCACGGAGCTGTAAAAAAGCCTGATCCTATTTTGCCGAAAACTCCCGAGGAGCAGGTTGTTTTTGATTCAGTAAAGGAGCTTCTCGGTATAACTCAGCTTAGTATGACGGACAATTTCTTTGCCGTTGGCGGAGATTCTCTTAATGCCGTTGAGTTAGCGCTCACTCTTAACGTAAAGCCTCAGACAGTTTATGATAATCCCTTTCTTTATGCACTTGCCAATAAGCTTCTCGACCGCACGGAAACGGAAGCGGACGGAATCCCCGATGTAAATGAGCTTATAGCAAAAACCTCAGGAGTATCCGATACGGAAAAGGACTACAAAACCGTTCTTCTTACGGGTGCCACGGGCTTTCTCGGTGTGCACATATTAAAGGAGCTGACGGACAGCGGAGTAAAGGTTTACTGTCTTCTCAGAAATGAAAAAAAGCTCTTTTCTCAGCTTCAGTATTATTTCGGTATTGAAAATATAGCAGGTGCCGTACCCGTAAAGGGCAATATTGAAGAAAGAAGTCTCGGACTTTCAAGGGAGGAGTATTTCCGTCTTGCAGGAGAGGTTGATGCCGTTTATCACGTTGCGGCAAACGTACATCACGCAGGAGATTATTCCGAGCTTCAGAAAACAAACGTAAACGGCACAAGGAATATAATTGAATTCTGTTTGTCGGCAGATGCGGTTTTGCATCATACCTCAACCGTAAGCCTTCACGGTGCGGCTACTGTCAGGCAGACAAGAAAAAATGCAGAGTTCCACGAAAAGCTTCTCAATATCGGTCAGAAATACTGCGATAATGTTTATATACACAGTAAATACCGTGCAGAGGAAGCGGTAATTGAGGCAAGAACAAGAGGACTCAGAGCCAATATTTACCGTATAGGCAATCTTACCTGGAGAGCCTCTGACGGAAGATTCCAGAGAAATTCCGAGGATAACGGCTTCCTGCACCGTCTTCACGCAATGCTGAAAATCGGAATTTACCACGAAAATCTTGATAAATATCCTATGGATCTCACTCCCGTTGACGAGTGTGCTGATGCCTTTGTCCGTCTTTCAATGCTCGGAAAAACCAACGAAATATATCATCTTTATAATCACAATTACCTTGATTCACGTGATATGTTCCGTTTTCTCGGAGTGCCGTTCCGCTATGCGTCAACTCTCGAAATGATTGAGACGGCATTTGCCAACAGCGATGACAGAGATATCGGCGTATATCTTTTCTATATGATAATTTCGGGCAGATCGGATAATGTGCCCATGCACAATGATTTCACTCTCGAAAGACTGTCGGAGACAGGCTTTAAGTGGAGTGTTCCCGATAAAAAATATCTTACTGTTTCTCCCGACG
>JAZOWG010000154.1:0-2962 GCA_045659105.1 Acutalibacteraceae bacterium | reverse complement strand
ATCTATAACCCCATTGCAACACAGTTTTCCCAGGCAGCACTTGACCATCTTATTTTCAAATTTGTTGAAAAGGGTCTCAAACTCAACACGGTAGCAAAGAGTGAATACTCGGGTCACGTTATAAAGCTCATAAAGGAGCTTGACCCCGTATCGGACTATCTTATAACCTTCGGCGGTGACGGTACTGTAAATGAAGCAGTCCGTGCCTTTAACGATATAGAACAGCACAGCGTGTACGCCCATATTTCAGTCGGAACCACGAACGATATGGCAAACAACTTTAACCTTATCAGAAAGGATGCTATAAAGAGTATAGACAAGCTTGCTGAAAAGGGCAAGGAGTGTCTTATGGACTCTCTTATTGTAAACGGCGAGCCCGTATGCTACGTTTCAGCCTTCGGCTACATTGCAGCCGTTCCTTATCTTGTAAACCCCACGCTTAAGAAAAAATTAGGCCACGCAGCCTACGTTGTTGCCGCAATGCCTCCTCTTCTCAGAGGACCTCAGAAGATTAAGGCTACATACACCGCAAACGGTATTACAAAGGATACAAATATTCTTATGGGACTTATCACAACCTCCAAGGGAATGGGCGGTGTCTCTCTCTATGATGATGTTGACCTTAACGACGGAAAGTTTGAGGTTTGTCTTATCCACGATTTCACTCCTGCTATGATTGCAAAAATCTTCGCAGAGTATCTTACGGACAGCATTGATCTTTCGAAATACCTTAAATATGCCGATGTGTTTACTACGGATGATCTTCACATCAAGTTCACGGGAGTGCTTCCTTATCACGACGTTGACAATGACGGTAATAAGGCAGATTTCAGTCTTACTCTTCACGAAAACGAGCTTCATTACAAGGTCGGCAAGAAGATAAAGATTCTTATGCCCGAATATTAATTTACATAAAAGAGCCGCCTGTGTTTTCAGGCGGTTTTTTTTCTGTCTTTAATTGACAACAAAAGCTTAAATTGTTATCATATAAATAACACAAAATACGGAGGAGAAATTTTATGGCAGCAACCTTAAAAGCCCTTATATCCTTTATGGAGGTATTCTTCCTTTCAATCGGTCTTATTCCTGCCGATATGACTGTAAATTACGGCGGGGAGGAGTATATCGCTCCCGAGGTAAATACCCCTCTTTATATTGTTGAGGACGGGGAAAGCGATTATTACATCGCAGTTCCCGACATCCACGGTGAATGTGTTGACACCGCAGCCGAGGAGCTTCAGGCATATATTGAAAAAGTAAGCGGTGTAAAGCTCACCGTAGTCTCCGAGACTCAGCTTCCCGAGGGCGCAGATGCCGTTTACCTCGGTGAAACAGCCCTTTCCGATACCGTGGATTTCGACTATACCTCAATTAAAGAGGACGGCTTCTTACTGTACTCGGACGGAGAAAATTTCATCATCCGCGGTGAGGATGACAGAGGCACACTTTTCGGTGTTTATACCTTCCTTGAGGAATATCTCGGCGTGCGCTGGTTTACCCCCACTCTCGAAAGAGTCCCCGAAAGTGAAGATGTTGTGATAGATAAGGAATTAAACCGTGTTATCGAGCCTTCATTTGCAGTAAGAAGAAACGACACAATGGGAACGAATGAAGCTTACCGTGCACGTACAAGAATGAACGTATCCTTCCATCAGAATGCAACAAAGTACGGCGGAACCCTTACATATTCCTTATGGGACGCCACACTTATCACCCTTGTTCCCAAATCTCTCTTCTCCGAGCACCCCGAATACTTTGCAATGGATGAAAACGGCAACCGCCACACAGATCACGTGTGTATGACAAATCCCGACGTGTTGGACCTTGTTGAGAAAAATGCCCGTGAAAAAATGACCAATGCCGAAAACGGTGCAAAGTTCATCCACATCGGTCAGGACGATAATATCAATTACTGCCATTGTGAAAATTGTGAGGCACTTTATGAAAAGTACGGCGCAGTTTCCGCTCCCACACTTATTTTTACCAATAATCTTGCCGAGCGCTTAGAGGATGAATTCCCCGACTACACCTTCACCTTCTATGCCTACAACGAAACGGACCGTCCTCCCACAGACACCACACTTCGCTGCAGACCCAACGTAGCTCCCGTGCTCTGCGGACTTCACAAGGCATGCCGCAGCCACTCACTCTTAGAGTGCGGTGCTCAGGACGGAAACGAAACCCTTATGAATCTCTACGGTGACACAGAACCCACAATCGCAGAGGATTTCAAGCGTTGGACAGAAATTGCAGACAGAACCTATATCTATGATTACACCATAAACTTCCTTTTCTCCGCACAGTTCTTCTCAAACTTTGAATATATGCAGGAAACAATGAAGTATATGCACGACATAGGCATTACGGGTTATATCTATAACTGCGGTGACGGTCACACAGCCGCCTTCAATGAGCTCAGAAACTACCTTCTCTGTAAGCTTCAGTGGGACGTAAATGCAGATGTCGAATACCATATAAACGACTTTATGAAGGAATATTACGGCGAGGAAGCAGCCCCCATCATCAAGGAAATTCTTGATATACAGACAGCCCGGATACGTGCTACCGCTCACGCATTTGACTTTGACTGGCACTATCAGTCAGGCTATTATCCCATCCACACAATGATAAAGCTTGACCTTCTCTGGGAAAAGGCTCTGAAAGCTGAAGGCACCGAAGCTCAGCACGATAATGTTGAAATCGCAAACTTAAGCTGGGAATTCTTCAAGGCAAATCAGATGCAGGGGGAATATTTCTTCCTGAATCCCTTAAGAATGAAGGAGCAGGAATGGCTCTACGATAAATTCAAGGAGCACGGTATCAACAGAGTGTCCTCCTTCTCACTCATCCCCGAAAAGGATAAAATAAACTTCATTGACCGCCCCATCGACTGGGAATAAAGAATAACGGTGCCCGTTATTCTGAAGTAAAAGGTAATAGGTAATAGTGAAGAAGTAAATTT
>JAZOWG010000153.1:0-8158 GCA_045659105.1 Acutalibacteraceae bacterium | reverse complement strand
ACTTTTTTTAATAAATTTAACTTAGCACCCCAAATGCTCCGTTTTTCTCCCGTTTTCTCGTGTTTTGACCCGATTTGCTCACGAATGATTTTTGGAATTTATTATATATATATTACACAATAATTCTTCTTAACTTCTGTATCTTTCACTTTTTCTCTTTTACTTTTTATTACGAGCGAAGCGTGTAACAAGGCTCCGGGGTACCCATAGAAATCTTTGATTTCGTTATGGGTCGGGTTCTTACCTTTTACCTTCCAAAAATCTCTGATAGCATTTTTTAGTGAAGAGTGAATAGTGAAGAGGTAAAAAGTAAAAATCCTGACAGCATATGCTATCAGGATTTTTGGTGACCCGGACGAGAATCGAACTCGTGTTACCGCCGTGAAAGGGCGGTGTCTTGACCGCTTGACCACCGGGCCTTATTGGTAGCGGGAGTAGGATTTGAACCAACGACACTTCGGGTATGAACCGAATGCTCTAGCCAACTGAGCTATCCCGCCATTTACATTTCCCGCCGACTTATACTGGCCGGACAACGAAGCCTATTATACACATAACAGGTGGACTTGTCAATAGCTTTTTTCAACTTTTTTCAATTTTTTTTGAAAAAGTTTTCAGTCCTTGAAAACAGCCCTGTTTCCCTCTTTTTGAACAGAAAAATCCTCCGAATTCCGAAATCCGAATTGTTCTACTTCTCGCGCAAAATACTTCTTTGCCGATTCAACATCGGCCTCAATCTGTGCCTTGAGTGTATGGGCATCGGGGAATTTCTGCTCCCCTCTTATAAAGGAATAAAGCTCTATTCTTACGCTCTTGCCGTAAAGGTCACCGCTGAAGCCCACAATGTAGGTTTCGCTTCTGACGGAGCCCTTTCCGAAGGTGGGACGGGCACCGATATTGGTGACACCCACATACTCCTTACCGTCAAAATAAACCTTAGAGGCATACACGCCGAATTTCGGAGTAATTAATTCCTCGGGTATGTACTGATTAATGGTGGGGGCACCGAGAAGCCTGCCCCTTTGGTCGCCCGTAAAAACAGAAGCGCTAAAGCCGAAGGGAAAGCCCAGCATTTCGTTTGCTTTTTCAATTTCCCCGTCCTTGAGGGCTTTTCTTATATCCGTGGAGCTGACAGTCTGTCCCTTAAGGGTAAATTCCGGGCAGACAGAAAGCGCAATCTCCCTTTCGGCACAAAGCCTTCTGAGAATTTCCGTGTTGCCCGAGGCATTTTTGCCGAAATTATAATTAAAGCCGCAGGAAAGCGCCCCTGCAGGGTATCTCTCGCAGAGAATCTTACGGACAAACTCCTCGGGAGACATATTCATTATCTCCTTAAAGGAAACAAAAAGCAGGGTAAAGCCCATTTTTCTGAGCCTTTCGTCCCTTTCCTCACGTGTCAGCAATGAGGGCACTGCATCCCCCGTCAAGGCGGTACGGGGATGCTCGTCAAAAAGCAGTACGGCAGGAGCAAGCCCCGTAAGACGTGCAGTATCAAGAGCACTCTGAAGCACGGTGCCGTGCGCTCTGTGAAGCCCGTCAAAGAAGCCGAGAGCCACCGAATATTCAGTTTTCACCGAATTATTTATCATTTCCAACTACCCTTTTCGCCCAAAGCGTTGTTTTGTCGTCTTCTCTTACCTCTCCGAGGCCTAAAAAACCGCCGTCGGGAGCGTAAACTCTGTAAAGTGAGGGAAAAATCTCTCTGTGAAGCCTGTCGGCAGAAAGCTCTCCGCCGTTAGAAAAGCGTTTTGCCTGCTTTTCGGTGATATGCACCTCGGGATAGCACATAAAGGGAGCATCAATGCCCCTTACTGCCCTTTCCCCGAGAGCGTGAAGCTCCTCCTCGGTTACGGCTTCATCAATTGAAAAGCCGTTTGAGAGAGTACGCCTGAGTGCGGTCATAACGGCACCGCAGCCCAGAGCCTCACCCATATCGGCAATCAGCGTTCTGATATAGGTGCCCTTTGAGCACTTAACGTCAATTTCGTATTCTCCCATAGTCTTCGTATCACGAAGAGAAAGAGAATATATTGTGATTTTTCTTTGCTCTCTTTCAATTTCGATTCCCTTGCGGGCAAGCTCATAAAGTCTTACACCGTTTACGGAAATCGCAGAATACATAGGAGGCAGCTGCAAAATCTCACCCGTAAAACGGGGCAGAAGTGCCTCAATATCCTCTCTTTTTGCCTTCACTTCCCTTGTTTCAAGGACAGTACCCGTAATATCAAGGGTGTCGGTGATGACACCGAGCTTAAAACGGGCAGTATATGCCTTGTCACTCTCGGGAAGAAAATCTATAAAACGGGTGGCTTTTCCAAGCGCTACGGGAAGCACTCCCGTCGCCATAGGGTCAAGGGTGCCCGTGTGTCCCGTCTTTTTTTCATTATATATACGTCTTAAAACAGCCGAAGCCCTGAAGGACGTCATACCCTCGGACTTGTCAAGCACAACAAATCCGTTCATATTTCCCTCAGCGCCTCTTCCACACATTTAAGAATTGCGTTTACGACCTGCTGCTTTGTGCCCGTAAGGTCACAGCCTGCGGCAAGACGGTGTCCGCCGCCGCCGAAGACAGCGCAGATTTCCGCCGCATTCAGGGGCTCGTTTGTACGAACGGATGCCTTATATGTACCGTCGGTCTTTTCTCTTATGACAATGCCTGCAAGCACACCCTCAATTTGTCTCGGGAGTGCCGCAATACCGTGCACGTCCGCTTCACTCGTTCCCGTACGCTTAAACATATCCTGAGTGATTACTATAACGGCGCATTTTCCGTCAAAATAAGTCCTCATAGAGCTCATTGCAAGGGCTTCAAGCTGTACGTAAGCCTTGGATTTCGTCTCGAAAACAATACGGTTTATTTCGGCATTGGGAGCACCCTTTTCCACAAGACGGGAAGCCGCATAAAGAGTACGAGCCGTGCAGTTGGGATAGCGGAAGCACCCCGTATCCGTGGAAATTCCCAGATACAGAGCCGTTGCCGTCTTATCCGACACGGGGAAATCCGCTTTTTCAAGCATATCAAATATAACCTCGCAGGCAGCAGATGCCTTGTAGTCAAGAAGAAGATGCTGAGAAAATGGCTTATTTGCCTCGTGATGGTCAATGGCAAGGTATACCCTGTCGCCGTACTTCTCAAAATGCTCATTCGTAAGAAGCTTCTTATCGGCAACGTCAACGGTCACAACACAGTCGGGCTCAAAGTCACCGAATGCCTCTTCACTCACGGGCATTGAAAGGGAGGGAGCCACCGTATCAATTTCAACACGGACAGTCTTTCCCATTTCCTTTAATACGTAATAAAGCGCAAATGCACTGCCCACCGCATCCCCGTCGGGGTTGCGGTGAGTAAGCACGAGAATATTATCCTTTTTTTCTAAAAGCCCGAAGGCCTCCTTATGGGTAAGTGTCATTCTTCACTTTTTCCTTTAACGGAATTTAATTTTTTGAATAATTCCATACTCTTTTCAATGGAATCATCGGGAATAAAGCGGATGTCGGGAGTTTTTCTGATAGTAAGACGAACACCCAGCTCCTTCTTCATGAAGCCCTTTGCATTGCCGTTAAGAGCTTTGCAGGCAGTCTCCGCCTCGGCTATACCGCCCAGAGCGCTGATATACACCTTTGCAAAGGAAAGGTCGTGTGCAACCTCAACCCTTACAACGGTAAGCATTGCGTCTGAGACTCTCGGGTCCTTAAGCTCACGGACAAGAGCCGTAATTTCCCTTTTTATATCTTCGGCAGTACGGTCGGATTTGTAACCCATAGTACCAAATACTCCTTTAATGATAAATTTTTGTTAACCTTGTAGGGGACGACGCCCACGGCGTCCCGCCCTGCAAAAATGTTAATTTTTGTATTAATTCCCGTAGGTCACAAAATTGTACCTTTCCTTGTAGGGGATGACAAGGTATGGTTTACGAAATTGCCCCTCGGGGAAATCTCCGAATTCCGAAATCCGAATTCCGAATTAATCGCGGTATTCTTCAACAAGGTATGCCTCGAAGATGTCGCCTTCCTTAAGGTCGTTGTACTTTTCAAGACCGATACCGCACTCGTAGCCGGACATAACTTCCTTTGCATCGTCCTTTTCACGCTTAAGAGATGCAATGGAGTCCTCGGCAATAACGATGCCGTCACGGACAACTCTAATCTTGCAGTTACGGGAAACCTTACCGTTAAGAATATAAGAGCCTGCAATTGTACCTGCACTTGAAAGCTTGAATACACGGCGAACCTCGGCACGGCCCAGCTCAACGTCACGGAACTTGGGTGCAAGCATACCCTTGATAGCAGCCTGAACGTCCTCAATGCAGTCGTAGATGATTGAATACATACGCATTTCAACCTGGTCTCTTTCTGCGTGTGCGGATGCGTTTGCATCGGGACGTACGTGGAAGCCTACGATAATAGCGTTTGAAGCGTTTGCAAGCATAACGTCGGATTCGGAGATTGCACCTACACCGCCGTGGATAACGTTAACACGTACCTCGTTATTGGAAAGCTTTTCAAGGTTCTGCTTGAGAGCCTCAACGGAGCCCTGAACGTCAGCCTTAACGATGATATTGAGATCCTTGAGCTCACCCTCCTCAAGAGTTGAGAAGAGAGTATCAAGAGTAACCTTCTTATATGCGTTGAACTGTTCATCCTTAAGCTTCTGCTTTCTCTGTTCAACAAGCTCACGGGCGAGCTTTTCATCGGAAACAGCGTCAAACATATCGCCGGCCTTGGGAACCTCTGCAAGACCCATAACCTCAACGGGCACGGAGGGACCTGCCTCCTTTACACGTCTGCCCTTATAGTCGGTCATAACACGGATACGTCCTACAGCCGTACCTGCAACAACGATATCGCCGTTATTGAGAGTGCCGTTCTGAACAAGAAGAGTTGCAATGGGGCCCTTGCCCTTGTCAAGACGTGCTTCAATAACAACGCCCTTAGCAGCTCTGTTGGGGTTAGCCTTGAGCTCCTTCATTTCAGCTACGAGAAGAATTGACTCAAGAAGCTTATCTATATTCATATGTGTCTTTGCGGAAACGGGAACGCAGATTGTCTCACCGCCCCATTCCTCGGGAACAAGACCGTATTCGGTAAGCTGCTGAAGCACCTTGTCGGGCTGTGCGGCAGGCTTATCCATCTTGTTGATAGCAACAATAATTGAAACATCGGCAGCCTTTGCGTGGTTGATAGCTTCAATTGTCTGAGGCATAATACCGTCGTCTGCGGCAACAACGAGAACCGCAATATCCGTAGCCTTTGCACCTCTTGCTCGCATTTCCGTGAAGGCTGCGTGGCCGGGAGTGTCAAGGAAGGTGATGTCGGAGCCGTCAAGATTTACTCTGTAAGCACCGATATGCTGAGTAATACCGCCGGATTCGGAGGCTGTTACCTGAGTGTTTCTGATAGCGTCAAGAATTGATGTCTTACCGTGGTCAACGTGACCCATAACAACTACAACGGGGCTTCTGGGCTCAAGAAGGCTGTCGTCGTCCTCGCTGGCGTCAATGATTCTGTCCTCAATTGTAACAACAACCTCTTTTTCAACCTTTGCACCCAGCTCTGTTGCCACGATTTCGGCTGTGTCGAAGTCGATAGTCTCGTTTATGCCTGCCATAATGCCGTACATAAAGAGCTTCTTGATAACCTCGGAGGCGGTGAGCTTCAGCTGAGATGCAAGCTCGCCTACGGTGATTTCATCGCCTACGGTAACAACGATTGTTCTCTTTGAGCGCTCCTCCTGGATTCTCTTGAGACGCTCCTGCTCGGTCTCCTTCTTGTGAGCACGTGTACCCTGCTTCTTGTTGTACTGCTGGGACTTCTGCTTAAGCTTCTGCTTGCGGTTGTCTGCATCTCTTTCGCTTATTGAAGCGGAGGAGAGACGGTCGTACTTTTCGTTGTACTTGTCAAGATCAACCTCTTCTGCACGGGTGTTGACTGTCTTCTTCTCACCCTTTGTTCTTGACTGCATCACACCGTCGGAGTTATTCTTATTCTTGTTTTCCTTCTTCTTGAAGGGATTGAGATTAGGCTGGCTGTTGTTATTCTTGCTGCCCTCAGCCTTATTATTCTCATTCTTCTTGTTGTTATTACCCTGATTGCCGTTCTGCTTTCTGTCGTCACGGCGCTCGGGTCTTTCGTCCTTCTTGGGTTCAGCCTTCTTTTCAGGCTTGCTTTCGGGAGCCTTTTCAGCCTTGGGAGCAGTCTTCTTCTCCTCAGCCCCCGGAGCCTCCTTCTTGGGCTCAGGCTTCTTCATTGCGAAATATTCATCGAAGCCCTTTACCTCGTGTGTCTTTGTAAAATGCTCAAAAACGAAGTCAAGCTCCTCGTTTTCTACGCTTGAATTGGCTTTTTTAGGGGTTTCACTGAAATCTTTAAGTAAGTCAATGATTGTATTGTTTTTTACTCCGAAATCCTTTGCAAGATCCGAAATCTTGAATTTTGCCATATTCTTATTTACCCTCCTTCAAAAGTTTACTGACGGCTTTGGCAAAGCCCTCGTCGTCTAAGGCGTATATACAGCTTTTCTTGCCCGTAGCCACGCCCGTTTCGTTCATATTATAGGGAATAACCTCTGTTTTCTCCTTAAAGCCTGCCGCCTCGAGCTCCCTTAAATGTCGGGGTGAAGCATCAGTCGTGAGAAGCACCAGATGCGCAGAGCCGCGTCTTACGCTGAGCATTGCCGCATCGTGGCCGATACTTAATTTTCCGGCTCTTCTGGCAAGACCTAAGTAACCGAGCACATCAGCCATCGGACAACTCCCTTTCAAGTCTTTCATAAATTTCTGCGGGCACCTCGCACTCGAAGGCTCTTTCAAGTCTCTTTGCCTTCTGTGCCTTCATAAGACACTTCTTATCCTTACAGATGTATGCGCCTCTGCCCGATTTCTTTCCCGTAAGGTCAACGCTTATGTTACCCTCGGGGTCTCTTACAATACGCACAAGCTCTCTTTTTTCCTTCATTTCGTTACAGCCCGTGCATTTTCTCATAGGTTGCTTTTTAACCTGCACAGCCAACACCTCTTAAAGCTGAATCATTGATTCAAACTGACCGTCAAGGGCAATAATGTCAATCTTCCACTTTGTAAGTCTTGCTGCAAGACGTGCATTCTGACCCTTGTTACCGATAGCAAGGGAAAGCTGATCCTCGGGAACGGTAACTCTGCAGGAGTGCATTGCCTCGTCAAGAATCTCAACACCGAGAATCTTTGCAGGTGCAAGAGCCGCACTGATGTACTCTCTGGGGTCGGCACTGTACTTTACGATGTCAATCTTCTCACCTGAAAGCTGAGCAATGATTCTGTTGATTCTGTCGCCTCTCACACCGATACAAGCACCGATGGGGTCAACGTTTTCGTCAGCAGAGTAAACTGCAATCTTTGTTCTTGAGCCTGATTCTCTTGCAATGGCTCTGATTTCTACAAGGCCGTCCTGAATTTCCGTAACCTCTTCCTCGAAGAGACGCTTTACAAGGTTGTCGTCAATACGGGAAATGAGAACCTTGATGTCGTTCTCCTCTTCTCTTACGTCCTTAACGTAAATCTTGATTGTGTCGCCTGCTTCAAGTACCTCGTCTCTGTTCTGCTCCTTAACGGGAAGAAGAAGCTCCTTGTTGTATGCCTTTACGATAACGTCACCGCTCTGTGTCTTCTTTACAACAACAGCGGATACCATCTCGCCTATCTTGTCATTGAACACCTCAGCTACCTGAATGCGGTCAATCTTTCTTACACCCTGACGGATTGTGTGCTTAACTGTCTGAGCGGCAACACGTCCGAGGGAGTCGAGCTCAACGGGGATAGAAACCGTGTCGCCAAGCTTTGCGCCTCTTTTATACTTCTTAGCTTCAATTACTTCAATTTCTCTTGAGGGGTTTTCTACCTCTTCAACTACAAGCTTGTTCCAGGAAATGTTGATAGAAAAGGTCTCGGGGTCGATTTCGCAGGTAACTACGCCGTCCTTGTCCTTAACCTCACATTCCTTTCTTGCTGCAACAGCAATTGCGTTTGCAACCTCCTCGTGGAACATGGGAATGTACTTCTCGTCAATTCCTGCCTCCTTGATGTACTGGTCAATCGCCATTCTCAGCGCTGCCTGTCTGTCCTTCTCTCTCTTGGTAAGCTTAGCCATTTTTTCCGATCATCCTTTCATATATATTAAG
>JAZOWG010000152.1:0-19743 GCA_045659105.1 Acutalibacteraceae bacterium | reverse complement strand
ATATGCCGGCAAATGAAATGATTGTTTTTTCGGTTTATATTCCTCTTTTTTTATAGTAGGTAGAAAAACAGAGACAACTTCCTTACGAAGTGTCTCTGTTTGCGGTCCCTTTCGCTTTATTTATATTATTTATTTTGCGAGGACAGAAAAATTGTCTCTTATTTCATTTACTGTACCTGTTGAAAGATAGAATTCATAGCTTGTGGGATTAAAGCTTCTGAATTCATAGAGCTCAACTGCGGCAATATATGACGTGGGGCTTTCTGTCGCAGGGTCAGCTGTTGTACAGTTACCTCTTGAGAAAACACCGGCAAGGAAGGATGCCTCATTGGGAACATTAAGACCTATGCCGAAGCTATCGTCAAATTCGCCTACAAATGCAGACCAGTTTTCCGTTGCATTAAAGTGAGGATAACCTGCATCGGGCCAGAAAATAAGGTCGTTTTCGTATGAAAGGTTTGCATCCCCCGTCCAGGGCTTGTCGCCCGAATAGTAAGCTAAACGGTTAAGAGGCTCTACACAATAGAAGGCGGGACATTCCTGTGTTGTTGTGACCGCAGGATAACCCGAGAAATCAACAAAACGGCATTCAGCCTTTACAAGTCCTTCGGCAAGAGAATAGGTTGCCTCCATATAAGAGGGAGTAATACATTCCTTTTCCTTTGCCCAGTCAAGAGGACGGCACTTTATATAGATGCTGTCTGCATTTATTCTTACGTCAACGATTTTTGCGGCATCGTTAAACTGATTTCCGCCCTGCACGGGATTGTAATTCCACTTATTGTCCATATACACTCCGCCGGTGTAACCTTCAAAATCACCCGTGCCGTAGTAAGACTGCTGAATAAGTCTGCCCGTATCGTTGGCATTTATAAGGTTGACGTTTTTGCTATTTGCTCTGACGCCGTATCTTCCCGATGCATCTGAATCAACCTTTGTACTGCCGTCAACAATTACGGCTTCAACAGAGGAATTCTTATCCTCAAGGTAAGAAAGAGCACCGCCCCATTTAAGGGTAACACCGAGCTTATGCTCATCATTTTCAATGTAAATTTCATTTTTCAGCACCTCACGATTGAAAAGCGCAACATCGGAAAGTGTGAAATTCATAGTGTCCTTGTCGAGGGCTTCAAAGGAAAGAGAATAAAGTTTGTTCATTTTTGCTTTCTCAAGATAGCCGTCAATGAAGCTGAAAAATTCCTTGTTTTCACCGGGCTCAAGGAAAAATTCCTCACTCTGTTCGGCACCCTTTCCCGAATAAGTAATAACACCCTTTACGTAAGCATCACTGGAATAACGGATACCAAAGTAGTTGAACATATCCGTTTTTATTCCGCCGAAGGAATATTCGGTTTTTCCCTGAGCTTCCGTCTTTTCAAAATTAACGGCGGCACCGTCAACACAGACTGCTTCCTCTCCATCGGGAATCACAAAATCCGTATCAATTTTCGAGGGCAAAAAGCTTAAAAGGTATGAAGGGAAAAACATAAACAGCGCAGTAAAAAATGCAATAATCTTTTCCATAATTTTCGCTCCTTACAAATTATCTTATATTAAAAATAACATAAATGAAATAAAAATACAATACAAAAAAGGGACATCGGAAAAAATCCGACATCCCTTTCGGTAATTGATTTTTACTTGATCTCGCCGTTGCAGTAGTGAAGAGTATTATAATCGAAATACTGTCCGTAGTTCTCCTTAGTTACTCTTGTACCGCCGCAGACGATATTTTCAACAACAGCATTCTGCTCAATCCACGTACCTACAGTTCCTTCTGTTGAGAAAACATTGATAACGTTGAGTGCAGTAACTTCCTTGTCATTGTGCATCATTCGGTTCATCTTTTCATAAGAAATGTTCTTGAACTTGACACCGTCAATTGTGTAGTAATTTACCTTATCGTAAATTATACAGTGCATTGCTGCCGCATTGTTACGGCAGATTTCAATACCGTCAAATACGATATTGGAAAGTCTTCTGCGGTAAGTATCCGTACCTGAGTTCTCTGCATCGTCTTCAACAACAACGCCGATTGCGGGAATTCTTAAGTAGTTCCATGTTGCATCGTGGAAGAGAACTACGTTATCCTCGAAGTAAACATTGCTGATATTTTTATAGGTCTCACCGAAGATACCGAAGGCTCTTGCCTTACCGATCCATGCATAGCAGTTCTTAACGGTAACGTTGTTAGTAACTGCATTTTCGCCTCCGCCGAGAGTCTTTACAACGAAGCCGTCGTCACCGGTTCTTGCGAAGCATCCTTCAACAATAACGTCTCTGGAGTTACAGATGTCGAATGCGTCGGAGTTCTGTCTGTAGCCGTAAACGTCAACATCTTTGATATGAACATTATCCGAATCGTAAACCACAAATGTCCACTGAGGTGAGTTAATAATTTTAATACCGCGGAATTCTACATTATTTGAATCTGCAACAATAATACCGCGTCTTTCACTTCTGTCAAGATGTCCGAGGTCAATTGCACCGTAGCCGAGAACCTTGAAGTCAGTTACGCCGTTAGTATTGATAAAGCCCCATCTGTTCTGTCCGATTCCGCTATTTGCACTTTCACTGTAGCCGTCTTCGTCAGCCTGATTATTTATATTATACTTATGAGGGGCAACTAAAACCGATCCCTTACGAAGATAAATTGCAATCTTCTGATCGCCGACAAAGGGTATATTCTCTATGTCGTCGATATATGAATCATACTCGTCACCCTTTGATTTATCACCAACAACATATACCGTATAGTCATCATCGCGAAGCTTCTGAATTTCTGCATCTTCATCAATATCCTCACGCACATTGATTGTATATGCATAAGCCTGATTTTCATCGTTAAAGAGGAAGGTATGAGTACCGTAGCCCGAAACAACACCCTTTACGGTTCCGTTTGTAACGGTTGCGGTTTCACCTGCAGAGGCAGGAAGAATAACTGCATTACGTATCTCAAGACCTGCAATATCCGCGATCTCGATTTCAAAGCTCGTTGCTTCACCCTTCTTGATATAAACCTCAGAGAAGGAATGTATTGCACCCTGCGCAGATTCACCAACATAAACCGTTACACCGTAAACGGGGATTTCGGTGGTTGTAATCTTCTCAGCGCCGTTAACTCTACCGGTTATCTTTGCCTTGAAATAGGGGGACTTAATAATACTGTTATAACTTGTACCCTTATTTGATGCCCATATATCCTTTTCTTTGCCGAAGTCATCGCTTGCCTTATAAATGTAATCATTAAGACTCACATCAACGCCAAGTGTAGCAAGAGCTGCATCGGGATACTGAAGGTAAGTATAATTTACATAAATCTTTGTATGACAGATGTCACAAAGAGTATCCTTAGGATTCTCATCCTTGTGAGCAAGCATTGTATTCTCATCGGTAATCTGATCCTTTGTGTTACAGCCGTTGTCGCAATATGCGCTCTTTGTGCCGTTGCTTACACAGGTTGCATTTCCGTCAGACGTGTAATTTGTATACTTGTGTCCGATAGCAGAAGTATAAACACCCTTATAGGACTCTCCGCAGACGTTACAGGTAAAGGTTGTGTAACCGCCCTGAGTACAGGTTGCTGCAGTAATGATTTCAGCATAGTCGTGACCTATAGCATCATCAGACTGCTCAATATATGTGTATCTGCATGTCTTACACTTATATACCGTACGGAAGCCCTCAGTACAGTTTGCAGAGAATGTTTCGCTTTCAAAATCGTGACCCTTTGCAGGCTCAACAAGCTCATTATAAGAAGAAGAACAGTTAGTGCAGGTGTAAACATTATAACCGGCAACAACGCAGGTAGCGGTTGTCGTCTTTTTCTGATAATTATGTCCCTTAGGCTCGGTATAGTCGCCCTCCTCCGTGTGGAGACAGAAGCGGCATCTGTACGTGGTGAAGCCGCCCTGGGTACAGGTAGCGGGCTTTACGGTTACGGTATAAGCATGGTTACCCTCACCGCCGTAGGTTTCACCGCAGATTTCGCACACAGCACTCTGAAGGCAGTTTCCGTTACCGCCCGTATGCACGTGCTCACCGGGTATTACCGTCTCTTCTACTACAGGTGCTGTTGTCTGCACGGGCACCTCGGTGTCCTTGAATGCAAACGGGAACAGGAACTGTAATATAGATACGAAAAACAAGAAGAATTCCATAAACATATTCATAGTCCGGACCTCCGAAAAATTACTCAGTATATATAATAACATACAGTTCATTTTTAGTCAATAAAAATAAGCCCCCGAAAAAAAACGGGAGCTTACAAAATTACCGCATCTGTTTAGTTGTTTTTATACAAATTTCTTCATATCACTGTAGTTTATGCGTCTGTCTCTGAAATAATATTCCTTGTCGTGCTCACTGATTTCCCGCAGTACCCTGCAGGGATTTCCCACGGCAACGACATTCGGAGGTATATCCTTTGTGACAACGCTTCCGGCACCGATAACCGTATTATCACCTATAGTAACACCCGGCATAACAAGAACTCCTGCCCCCAGCCAGCAGTTTTTACCGATGTGTACGGAAATATTGTACTGAAGCTGGCGAGCTCTTAGCTCAGGATCAATGGGGTGACCTGCGGTGGCAATAACGCAGTTGGGACCGAACATAGTACCGTCACCTACGTAAATATGAGTATCATCTACTAAAGTAAGACCGAAATTCGCATATACGTTTTTTCCGAAATGCACATGCTTTCCGCCCCAATTTGCGTGCAAAGGCGGCTCAATATAGCAGTTTTCACCGATTTCGGCAAACATACCTTTAAGCATCTCTGCTCTCTTGTCGAGCTCTGTCGGTCTTGTCATATTAAAATCATAAAGCTTATCAAGGCACTTTAGCTGAAGCTCCATTATATCATCATCGGCAGGGTCATAAATGTTACCCGAATGTATTTTTTCAAGCTGTGTCATAGAAAAACCTCAAACCGTTTTTCTTTGATAATAATAAACATCCCTTAAAATGTCAAGATTCTCTTTAACTGTTAAGAAGCCACACACCGAAGGTAAGATACCCTGCAAAGGCAGTCCAGAGAATATACGGTATCTGCAGATATGCAGCAAGAGGCACTACCTTTTTGTAGTTTATAACCGTGAGAATTATCAAGGTCAGCATAACTAACAGCCAGACAAATGCAAAGAGATATGCCCTGAAATTGAAAAAAATAAGACTCCATACAAAATTAAAGAAGAGACTGCCGGCATAAAACAGAAGACCTTTGTCGGCGGTGTCCTTGTTTTCATTGCGATTAAGCCATATAAAGGCAGAACTGACACCCATAAGCACGTACAGTATTGTCCACACAACGGGAAAAAGAAACGAGGGCGGAGATAAGGGCGGAGTATTGATTTCCTCATATATGTTCATATTGTCCCTTGTGAGAAAAGCAGAAAATCCGCCGATTGCAAGGGGAATAATAATTGCAATTACAAATGTCAGTATAGTCCTCTTTGTTTCTTTCTTCACAAAATCATCCCTTTCGTTTATGTTATTTATATGCACGAAAGGGAAATTTATACAAAAAAAATCTCCCGGAAATCCGGGAGAAAAAAATCACAGAAGAATAATATTATGCTTCGCACACTGCTCGCGCATATCGTCGGGCCATATTGAAACCTGCACCTCGCCGACGTGAGCCTTTCCGAGAAGGAACATACATATTCTTGACTGGCCGAGGCCTCCGCCGATTGTAAGGGGATATTCTCCTGACAGAACACCCTGATGATAGGGAAAGCCCATTCTGTCGGTAGCATTTGCGATTTCAAGCTGAGCTTTAAGACTTTCGCCATCAACTCTTATACCCATTGAGGAAATTTCAAGGGCAGCATCAAGCTCCTTATCCCACACGAGAATGTCACCGTTAAGGCTCCAGTCATCATAGTCGGGCGCTCTGCCGTCGTGGCGGTGTCCGCTTTTAAGTCTTGCGCCGATTCCCATAATAAACACGGTACCGTGCTCTTTTGTTATAAGATTTTCACGTTCCTTGCCGGATTTGTCGGGATACATATCTTCAAGCTCCTGAGAGGTGATGAAGAAAACGTCCTTATTAACTTCAGTATTCAGCACGGGGTATTTTTCCCTTAAGCTTTCATTTGTTTCATAAAGTGCCTTTACGATTGCACGGACTGTTTCCTGCAAAAATTCAACAGTTCTCTGTTCACGGGTGATAACCTTTTCCCAGTCCCACTGGTCGACGAAAAGGGAGTGGGTGTTATCGCAGTCGTCGTCACGGCGGATAGCGTTCATATCCGTATAAATTCCCTCACCCACGTTGTAGCCGTAGCGGTAAAGGGCTCTTCTTTTCCACTTTGCGAGAGACTGCACAACCTCTGCCGTGCCGTCAATCTCCTTCATAGTGAAGTGAACCTTTCTTTCAATACCGTTAAGGTCGTCGTTGATGCCCGATGCCTTTGTAACGATAAGGGGAGCGGTTACTCTGTCGAGGTTGAGAGCCTCTGCAAGCTTCACCTGAAAGGTGTCCTTTATTATTTTTATTGCCCTCTGGGTCTCCTTCTGTGTAAGAGAGGATTTATACCCCTCGGGGAAAACTAATCTTTTAGCCATAATAGCTCCTTATCTGATGTTGCCTACTGTTCTGGGATAGAAGATAACGTCACGGATATTAGCCATACCTGTGCAGTACATAATTACTCTTTCGAAGCCAAGACCGAAGCCTGAGTGAGGAACAGTACCGTACTTACGAAGATCAAGGTAGTCGGAATATTCCTCTGTTCCCATGCCCTTTGCCTGCATTGCGGAAAGAAGCTTATCAAGGTCTGCCTCTCTTTCGCTGCCGCCGATGATTTCACCGATGCCGGGCACAAGAAGGTCTGTTGCGGCAACCGTTTTGCCGTCTGCATTCTGCTTCATATAGAAGGACTTGATTTCCTTGGGATAGTTTATAAGGAACACGGGCTTGTTGTAAACCTGCTCCGTAATATATCTTTCGTGCTCGGACTGTAAGTCACAGCCCCATTCTACGGGGAATTCGAAATTAACGTCTGCCTTCTTGAGAATTTCAATAGCATCCGTGTAATCAACAACAGCAAAATCGTTGTTAACAACGTTGAGAAGCTTTTCTGTAAGACCCTTTTCGAATCTCTCCTCAAAGAACTTCAATTCATCGGGACATTTTTCCATATAGTCACGGATGATGTATTTAATCATATCCTCTGCGATTTCAATAAGATCGGGAAGCTCTGCAAATGCGATTTCGGGCTCAACGTGCCAGAATTCCGCAACGTGGCGGAGAGTATTACTCTTTTCAGCACGGAAGGAGGGACCGAAGGTGTAGATTTTGCCCATTGCCATAGCGGCAACCTCACCCTCAAGCTGACCTGAAACGCTAAGGCCTGCCTTCTTACCGAAGAAATCGTCAGCATAGTATTCTTCCGCATTCTTGTAGTCCTCGGAATAACCGATTGTGGTTACCTTGAACATTTCGCCTGCACCCTCACAGTCGGAGCCTGTAATAAGGGGTGTGTGAACGTAAACGTAGCCTCTATCCTGGAAATATCTGTGAATGGCAGCAGCCATTACTGAGCGAACTCTGAAAACTGCGTTGAAGGTGTTGGTTCTGACTCTGATGTGGGGATTCTCTCTGAGAGTTTCCAGCTTCTGGAACTTCTTCTGAAGGGGATAATCGGGGGGACACTTACCGAGAAGGATGATTTCCCCTGCGTTGATTTCAACCGTGCCGTTGTTTTCGTTCTTTACAACGGTGCCGACAACCTTTACGGATGCGCCGAGCTTTGTAGCCTCTGCATCCACCTCAATACCCGAGGTCTTGTCAATAACTATCTGTAAGTGATTAAGCGTTGTACCGTCATTGAGAGCTAAAAAGCCCACGTTCTTGGAATCTCTTGCCGTTCTTACCCAACCGCAGACGGTAACTTCCTTACCTACAAAATCTGCATTTGTGAAAATTTCCTTGATGTCAATGTGTTTCATAAAAATTTCCTTTCAGTAAAAAAATAACAGTTGTCCGTCCGATATAGGACGAGCAACTGTAACCCGCGGTACCACCTATCTTGCCCTTAAAGAGCCCCTTACGCTTTCATATCAAAAGCTTTTCGTTTAACGCACGAATACGGCAGCCCTACTAAAATTTAACCCATCAGCATATGGTCTTTTCGGGCAAGCAGCTCCCGGGTGTTATTCATCGCTACGCTTAGTATGTGCTTTCCACCGCCGCACACTCTCTTTGACCGCCTTAACGACTACTTCTCCCGATCATTGCCTTTATACAAGGTATTATATGCATTTTTTCACTTTTGTCAACAATAAATATTTATTAATATAGACTATCTGTCTTTATGAAGATTTATTACAGTTAATCCCTTTTTCTCTGCAAGCTCTTTGTATTTTGCTGCTCCTCCTATCGGATGCTTCACAAAAACCACAGCATAATCGGATTTTGAAATCATCCATTCGTTTCTCTTTGAAATGGCAAATCTCGGATGAATATTTTCAAGCTCTTCAGGAAATACGGTTTCTTCTGCTTTCAAAAAATCAGAATAAGGTTTAACAAAAGGATGATATGCAAGAACAACAGAAAACTTTATGTGGGTAAAATATGTCTGAAACCGTCTCAACACTATTAATACCGTTTTATCAAAATCTCCCTGATTACCTACATAAAACGTGTCGACTCCCTTATTCATAATAAGGTTAGCAAGAACAGGTAGTAATTTATCTATTGGGTTATCAATTTCACACTCTTTGTGACCAAAAAAAGTACAAGATGCCATAACTTTCCTCCATTTCTGACCAGTATTGCGGTCAATATTGTCTCTCATTTTACCATACAATACTTATGATTGCAACCAATATTGGTCAGAATTTTGAGGTATTATATATGGAACAGAAAATTAGACGGGATCTTAATATGGGAGATAATCTGCGACGATTACGGAATATTTCCGGGCTTTCACAGGAAAAATTATGTGCAGAGCTCCAACGCAGAGGCTCTGACATCGGAAGAACAACCTATGCAAAATACGAAGCCGGAGAGCTTAACATAAAGGTTAGTGTGATTGTTGAGCTTAAAAAGATTTATAACTGCTCTTATGATGAATTTTTTGCAGGGCTTGATTAAAAAAATTAAGGGAGGAACTTTTTGTTCCTCCCTTTTTGTTCAACCTATTAGTTGAGGGCAGCCTTTGCCTGCTCTGTAAGAGCTGTGAATGCTGCGGGGTCTGCAATTGCGATTTCGGAAAGCATCTTTCTGTTGAGATTGATGTTTGCCTTCTTGAGACCGTTCATAAATGTTGAGTAGTTCATGCCGTTAGCCTTGCAACCTGCAGAAATTCTTGCGATCCAGAGTCTTCTGAAATCTCTCTTCTTCTGCTTTCTGCCGATGTAAGCATAGTTGCCGCTCTTCATAACAGCCTGCTTAGCAGTCTTGAAGAGCTTGCTCTTGGAGCCATAGTAGCCCTTAGCGAGCTTGAGAACCTTATTTCTTCTCTTACGAGTCATTAATGCGCCTTTAATACGTGCCATTCTTAGTTACCTCCGTTAAATCTTCTTCTTATTTGTAAGGAATAAGACGCTTGATCTGCTTAACATTGGTCTTGTCAGCAACAGCAGTCTTGCGAAGATTTCTCTTTCTCTTCGTTGATTTCTTGTTAAGGATGTGGGACTTGTAGGCATGAGCGCGGATGGGCTTGCCGTTCTTTGAAAGCTTAAAACGCTTCTTTGCGCCGGAGTTTGTTTTGATTTTAGGCATTGTTTTTTCCTCCTGATAATTTTTTTATGGAAGCCTTATTTTTTTGCTGTTTTTGCAGCAAGGAACATAAGCATTGTACGATTCTCAAGCTTTGCGGCTTTTTCTACGTTACCGTATTCTGAGCAGGCCTCTGCGAAAGATTCCATAATCTCAAGACCTCTTTCGGGATGAACCATTTCTCTGCCTCTGAAACGAAGAGAAACCTTAACCTTGTTGCCTGCCTTGAGGAAACGGATTGCGTGGTTAACCTTTGTTTCAATATCGTGAGTATCGATGTTGAGAGTCAGCTGAATTTCCTTGATTTCGATAACCTTCTGATTCTTCTTTGCTTCTTTTTCACGTTTCTGCTGATCAAATCTGTACTTACCGTAGTCCATTATCTTACATACGGGGGGTACTGCCTGAGGAGCAATCTTTACAAGGTCAAGACTTCTGTAGGAAGCTGCCTTGAGAGCATCTGCAGCGGACATAACACCCAGCTGTTCACCGTCATCTGTAATGACTCTGACCTCTTTATCTCTGATTTCCTCATTGATCTGAAGTTCCTTAGTAGCTATAAACAAGCACCTCCAAAATAAAATACAAAAATAATGCGGACAACCGAAATTGTCCGCACATAATTACAGATTAAGAGCCGAGGCTCTGAAAGCTCTGAACTATTTACCCTGAAAAACGGAATTCGCAGGGTGAGACAACCGGTCTGCTTTATTTACTCGGGTATTATAACAAAAGAAGGCTCGTTTGTCAACACCTTTTTAAAATTGTTTTTTCCGACAAAAAAAATACATTTTCTTTGTGAAATTCTCACCAAAATTTTCTTTTGGAATCCTTATCCTTGAAATAGTATATTTATTATGTTATTATTACTTGTACAATTCTGATTTGGAGGGATATCGGTGGCAGAAAATTCAAACACCGCTCAGCAGTTTACCGATGAACAGCTCGGCTACGTCTATGAAAACAGACGCTACGTCGGCACAAAGGAAACTGTAGGATTCGTGCTCTGGGACGCTGCACAGAGCCTTAACATCAACACATACACCACACGATTCATAACGAACATCGTTAAGATAGACCTTGGTTACCAGACAATCCAGAAGGCAATCAACAGCGTATGGGATATCGTAAACGATATTTTTATGGCGGCAATCGTTGAAAAGACAAGAACACGTTGGGGTAAGTTCAGACCTTATCTTTTGGGTCTTGCCGTTCCCGGCTGTATTGCAACTCTCTGTTATTGGTTTATGCCTATTCTTTTCTCCGGCACAAGCTCAATGTCAGTTGCAAAATTCATTTTCTATGTTCTCCTTGAAATTCTCCGTGAAGGTGTAGGCACCTTCCAGGGTATTGCAAGAACGGGTATGCTGGCAACCATAACGCCGCACCCGGTAGACCGAACAAGACTTATCACAATTGCGAACTTCGCTTCGGGTACCTTCGGCGAAAAGCTTCCCGAACAGATTATGACAATTATTCTTGACCTTATCGACAACAACGTCTTCAAGGCAGGTAAGAACGGTAAGGAAGCACAGTACCTTATGGCTTTCGTAGGAATGGGCTGCTTTACAACACTCGTTTCATCCGGTATGTCCTTCTGGTTCTTTATGAATTCCAAGGAAAGAATCATGCAGTCCGTTCAGACTCCCAGCATCAAGGATTCGGTTAAATCCATCCTGAACAACAAGCCTGTTCTTCTTATGACACTTTCCGACTTCCTTGCAGGCTTCGGCATCTCGGGAAGTAAGTCTGACTACTACATAGACGTTCTTCACTTTGCTTCAATGACAATGGTTGCAGGTATTCCCGCAGCTCCTCTGTCTCCCATATCTTTCTCTTTTGTTCCCTGGTTCAGAAGACGCTTCTCTTCCCGTTTCCTTTATATCGCAAGCAACGAAATAGGAAGCATTCTCTATGTTTTCGTTTTCCTTTTCGGCTGTATCGGCTTCAACCCCAAGACAATGAAGGGCGGTCTTTACAGAAACAAGTGGGCTATGCTTGTTGCTATGGCAACATGGGAAGTCATCTGGACTCTCTTCTACGGTCTTAAATCCGTTATCGGCACAGAGCTTTACAATGAATCAATGGACTACTGCGAATGGAAGAACGGCTACAGAACAGAAGCTATGACATCTGTTGCAAAGGGTCTTGCAGCTAAGGTTTCACAGGCTGTAAGCGGTGTTGTTACAACTGCTCTCAAGAAGTTTGTAGGCTACAATCAGAACGCTTATACCAAGGGTGAGGAACAGCCTGACTACGTTAAGTTCTACCTTTTCGCAATGTTCACGATTATTCCCGTAATTACCGGTTCATTCGGTGTTATTCCTATGCTCTTCTATGACCTTAACGGTAAGAAGAAGGAAAGAATGTATGCTGAACTGCTTCAGCGCCGTCAGGATGCCTGTGCAGCAGCTTCCGAAGACAACCTTGAGGCTGTCAGAGAATTGGAAGAAAAGCTCAAGGCAAGCAAAGTAACAAAATAATCTTAATCCTCCGATGTCAAACATCGGGGGATTTTTTTGTTCAAAAAGCTGAATTGAATTCATTTATATGATATGTTAATATAATAAAAAGGCTTAAAGGAGATGATCTTTTGGCAGACAACACAACCACAAATACCGCATATACCGATGAAAATCTGGGCTATGTCTACGAAAACAGACGTTACGTCGGCAACAAGGAAACAATGGGCTTCGTTCTGTGGGATGCGGCACAGAGCCTTAACATCAACACCTATTCAACACGATTCATTACAAATATTGTAAAAATCGATCTCGGATATCAGACAATCGTAAAAACGGTTAACAGCGTATGGGATATAGTAAACGATATTTTTACAGCCGCCATAGTTGAGAAGACAAGAACGCGCTGGGGCAAGTTCAGACCCTATCTTTTAGGTCTCGCAGTTCCCGGCTGTATCGCAACACTTCTCTACTGGTTTATGCCAATTCTGTTTGCTGGTAAGCCTGCCATGAATTTGGGCAAATTCATTTTCTATATGGCACTTGAAATTCTCCGTGAGGGTGTAGGCACCTTCCAGAGCATTGCAAGAACAGGTATGCTTGCCACCATAACGCCCCATCCCGTGGACAGAACAAGGCTTATAACCCTTGCGAATTTTGCTTCGGGCTTCTTCGGAGAAAAGCTTCCCGAGCACGGTATGACAATTCTTCTTGACCTTATTGATAACAAGGTATTCAAGAACGGTATGTCACACGAAAATCAGCTTATGGGTGCTTTTGTCGGTATGGGTGCCGCAACAACACTTATTTCTTCGGCTATGTCCTTCTGGTTCTTTATGAATTCAAAGGAAAGAATTATGCAGTCAGTAAAAACTCCCAGCATAAAGGATTCTATCCGCTCAATCGCAAACAACAAGCCTATGCTTCTTCTGACCGTATCCGACTTCCTTGCAAACTTCGGAATTTCGGGAAGCAAGCAGGACTACTACATAGACGTTCTTCACTTTGCTTCAATGACACTTGTTGCAGGTCTTCCCGCAGCGCCCCTGTCACCCGTTTCATATTCATTTGTTCCCTGGTTCAGAAGAAAATTCTCATCCCGTCTTCTTTACATAGTCAGCCGTAACATCAGCCACTTCCTTCACATTTTCGTGTTCCTTTTCGGCTGTATCGGCTTCAATCCCAAGACCTTCAAGGGCGGTCTTTACACAAAGAAGCTTCCGATGTTCTTTGCAATGGCTCTCTGGGAGCTTATCTGGACAGTCTTCTACGGACTTATGTCTGTTATCGGAACAGAGCTTTACAACGAATCAATGGACTACTGCGAATGGAAGAACGGCTACAGAACAGAGGCTATGACATCTGTTGCAAAGGGTCTTGCCGCAAAGCTCTCAGGCTCCGTCAGCGGTGTTGTTACAACTGCCCTCAAGAAGATGGTTGGCTACGACCAGAACGCTTATACAAAGGGCGAGGAACAGCCTGACTACGTTAAGTTCTATCTTTTCGCAATGTTCACAATCGTTCCTGCCGCAACGGGAACTCTGGGAATTATTCCCATGCTCTTCTACGACCTTCACGGTAAGAAGAAGGAGCAGATGTATGCAGAGCTTCTTGCAAGAAGAAAGGAAGCTTCCCTTGCAGCCTCCGACGGCGACCTTGATGCGGTTATCGAGCTCGAGGAAAAGCTCAAAAAAGCAAGAGATCTTAAATAAATGCCAATAAAAAGAGCCATCGGGCAACCGATGGCTTTTTTATTTTATTAAAACTTTACCTTGGGGTCGTGGAATTCGGCAAGTCTCTTTTCATAAGCAGCTATTGCCTCTTCTCTGAAGGCTGCTTTTTCGGTTCCGCCTGCAAGAGAGATTATATATTCCGTAAACAGAGGATTCAGCACGAGAATGGGTCCGAGACAGGTGGTACACATAAGATTATTCTTTCTCATACCCTCATACTTGCTTTCCTTATTTATACCGTCTCCTCTTATCATTTTAAGGAAATAACAGTCGGAATTGTCACCGTAAATGAAGCTGAACTGTGCACGGAAGCCAACGATTTCAATACCGTCGCACTCTCCTAATACCTTGCCGTTATATCTCTTGAAAAGGTCTGTTTTTGCGGTAAGGGGGAACACTCCGAGACCTTCTGTCTCTTTCTTTTCCGTGATATATTCTATTTTCTCACAGAAAAGCTCTGCTGCGTTGCCCGTTGCAAGAATAACCGTGCCTTTTTCGATAAGCTCGTTTATTCTGTCCTTATGGGCTCTGAATTTATCGAGAACCTTTCTCTGCATTTCCTCACTCATTGAGCCGATACAGATAATATCGGGATCATTTTCGAAGAAATAGGGCGTTGAGAGAAAATCAGTTACAATAAACTCTGCATCGGGAAGGCTCTTTTTAAGGTATTCGTAATTCTGTGCATCACCGTAAAGACCGCACACCTCGGGAAAAAGAAGCTCGATTTTCATTATTTTGTTCCCTCCCCTAAGCTTTTAATCTGAATTTTCATTTTGTCCGCATCGGGCTGACGGTATAACTCGTAAAGCACGATAACGTCCGTGTATTTTTCGGTATCGATAAGGCTTACCGCCTTTGAAACGTCGGGCTCAAGGATAATCTTATCCTTATTCACACCTGCAAGAACAGAACGAAGCAGCTGGTCTCGGCAGCGGGGACCCGTAAAGATAATTTCGCTGATGCTGTCATCTGCAAGATAGGAATAGTCGCAGTCATAAAGCCAACAGGTGCTTTCGCTTTCATTGATATTATCGTGAAGGTCGTCGATGTCAATAAGAAGAAGCTTGTTTTCCTTCTCTATGGATGCGGCATAGCTGAAGCATCTTGCGCAGGCAATGGGATTCTGACCCTTTGCCATAATAAAGGTTACGTCAAGCTTTCCTGCCTTTAAGGTGTCGAAACGGGACTTTACGATTTCGGACTGCGAAAAGCCCTTTTCAATCTGAGAGACACTAAGGCCGATTTCGGAAAGAATGGCAATTGCACCCGTGAAATTGAAGATGTTTACAATATTGTCGTTAATAAGGTTGAAGGTATGCTCCTTGCCCTTAAGAGAAACTGTAAATTTTGAGTTTTCACGGTCAACAGCTGTGCAGAGATAATCTCTTTCGGGAGATTTCTTTCCGCAGGAGGGGCAATACATTCTGCCTATGTGATTATAGCGGAGATATTCGCTTTCAAGCTTCGCTCCGCAGTCGGGACAATAAACGATGTCGCTTAAGAAGGGCTTCTCACTTACCTCGGGCTTTTCGGCATCAAGACCGAAATAGGTTCTGTTCTTGCACTGAGGGGCAAGATTTGAGGTTATCATATCATCGCCGTTAAGCACAAGCTTTGTCTTTTCGGGAAGTGCGGAGGTAATAATAAAATCAATAAAGCCCGTGTGAGCGTTTCTCTTTATGGAGTCACGCATAATATTATTGACAACAAGGTAATCGGGGTTTATGTAGGGATAAACGAGAAGGGATGAGCGCTCGTCCACCTCAAGAACCGCAATATCCTTCTTTGATTTACCGAAAATATTGCTGTCTGCCAGAAGTGCCGCGGCAACGCCTGCCTGCACGTTTGAGCCGAAGGAGTTATTGGTAACAGAATAGCCGTTTTTGGTAAGAATTGAGGTCAGAAGGTTACTGACCGTAGTCTTACCGTTGGTACCCGTAACACAGAGCACCTTTTCGGGGAGAGTAAGGTGGCCTAAAAAGTCCTTTGAAATTTTAAGAGCAACCTCACCGGGAAGATAGGAGGCATTTCTGCCGAGAAGCTTCAAGAGAAATCTTGCCAGCTTTGCCGCCCAAAGAGCAATAAAAAATCTTATTTTCTTCATATAAACATCTGTCCTTTGTCTGAACAACAGCCGCAGGGAAATTCCCTGCAGCATATTTTTTATTTAAGTATTGCCTTGATGCTCTCCTTAAGAATCTCAAGACCCTTAAGAAGCTTTTCGTCTTCAATTACAAGGGGAGGCATAAGCTTTAATACATTATTGTCTCTGCCTACTCTTTCAACAATAAGACCGCCCTTGAAGCACTCAGCAATAAGGGGCTTTGTCATATCCGTGGGGAACTTTGAGAAATCAACACCCCAGATAAGACCTACACCTCTGAAGGAGATTCTCTCGTCAAGAGGAAGGATTTCCTTGGTAAGGAATTCGGAAACTATCTTACCCTTTCTCTGAACCTCACCTTCAACATTCTCTTCGCAGACCTTGCGAAGACCCTCTTTACCTGCAATAAGTGAAAGCTGGTTTCCGCGGAAGGTACCTGTGTGCTCACCGGGAGTCCATATATCAAGCTCACGCTTAAAGAGAACGAGAGCCAACGGCATACCGCATCCGCCGATTGACTTTGAAAGAGTTACGATATCGGGAACGATACCTGCCTTTTCGAAGGAGAAGAAGGTACCAGTTCTTGCATTGCCGACCTGAATTTCATCGGCAATAAGAAGAATATCGTGCTTTGTACACAGCTCTCTTAAAGCCTTAAGAAATTCTGCATCAAATTCATATATACCGCCGTCTGCCTGAACACATTCAAGAATCACTGCCGCAGGCTTTTCGATACCCGAATGGTCGTCTGTAAGAATCGTTTCCATATAACCTATAGAATCAAAGCCGCCGAACATATAGGGTGCGGGAATATGCGTAACGTTACCGAGGCACTGACCTGCGCCCTGACGGGAGGAGGCATCAGTTGTAAGAGAAAGTGCACCGAGAGTCATACCGTGGAAAGCACCCATAAATGCAAAAATATTCTCTCTGCCCTTATTTTTTCTTGCAAGCTTCAAGGCCGCCTCAACCGCATTTGTGCCGGTGGGACCTGCGAACTGAAGCTTATAGTCAAAGCCTCTTGCCTTCAGAATATTTTCCTGGAAGTACTCAATAAACTCTCTCTTGGGTGCTGTATACATATCCATCGAATGAACAATACCGTCATTTTTAAGATACTCTACCATCTTTTCAACCATTGAATCGGGGTTGTGACCGTAGTTTAGAGCGCCTGCTCCTGCAAAAAAGTCTATATATTCCTTTCCGTCCTCGTCCGTCATAACGGAGCCCTTTGCCTTCACGAAAACCGTGGGAAAGCTGCGGCAGTATGAACGTACGTCGGATTCATAAGTTTCAAAAGCCGTTGTATTCATTTTAACACTCTCTTCGTTTAAATATTTATACATAATAAAGTATAACATAGGGAATTTACAAAATCAATACACATTAACACAAAGTTCAGGCGAAAGATTTTCATTAAAACTCCGGATACCGCAAAAAACAGACTAAGCACAGGACTGCATTTCACAGCCTTGTGCTTTAGCTTTTTATTAACCTTATCGTACAACAAATCCTGCAAAGCCGTAGGGGGCAATATCACTTAATTTTACGCAATTTCCGCAAAGTGCACCCGTGCAATTAATAAATTCAATCTCTGTGTAATTTCCCTCAAGGTTAATTTCGGGGTCATATACAGTATCGGGAAAGAAATTCCAAAGCCCCACGGCAAGTCCCGTTTCACCCTTTTTACACTGCATATAAAGAGCCGGATGGCCGCCGATTTCCGCCGGCAGCCGTTCTCCCGACAGACGGAAAACCATTTCGCGGTACTGTCTGTTTCTCTCATAGTGCCTTAAAACACTCGGGTTGCTTATATCGGGAACTATGTTCAGCACAAAAAATTTCTGTCCGTTTCCGTTTTCATAATAATAAGACATAGGGATAGCTTTTCCGTCTTTTTCCGTGAAGCTGAGAATTTCCGCTTTGTTTTCAAGTGCAATATCATAAAGTTTTGCACCCGTTGTGCTTATACGGTTATTGTTGTCGGTAAATATTTCAAAGCTTCCTGCAACTGTTTTTTCACCGCACCTGAAAACACCCGTATCAATTCCCCGATCCTTCAGAATAAGTGCCGCCTTTATGTCAAGAAGCATCCCTTTTCCGAGGTCGTCATCCGTCAGGTGCCTTGCATTTTCACCGAAAGCAGCGCCTGTTATGCCCTTGCCCTCATATACCGTAGGAATAGTATTATAACTGAGTGTTCTTGCACAGAGTGAAAAAAACATATTATCAATGCTCTCCTCTTCCTCAAAAACCGCATCAGAAAGCTTGGCAGGTGCTTCATAAACTCTCACGCCGAGGGATGTTTTATCCGAAAAATGCTTTTGGATTTCCTCATAAAGCCCCTGATTTTTAAGGTGGAATCTGCTGTATCCCGTTTCGTAATCGGCATTTGAGACATAATCCATTCCGTATTTCAGAATACCGTCGGTACAGCCTGCCGCCCTCAGCGCCGTGTCAAAGCCCTCAAGAAAGGAGGCAGGCACAAGGGTACGGGGCCGGGGGTAAACATCTCCCTCAGAAAATATTTCAATATTCTTGTCCTTAGTCCAGGCACATTCCATTCTTGAAAGCTCAATGCTGTCCTGCAGGGATATTCCCCAGCAGTTAAGAGCACCCCAATAAGGAGCACCGATAAGACGGAAAAAGGGCTTGTTTTTTCCTGCAAAAATACGGGCAAGCTCTTCGGCAGAAACACCGTCAATATCCCAGGAGTTAAGGCAGGCGCAAGCCCCCATACGGATGCGGGGATTTATTTCATCAACGGCTTCTCGCATACGCCTTGCAAAAATTCTGAATGCATCACCGTTTGCCTTTATATAAGCGTCGCGGTACTTGTTTTTTCCACCCTTATGCACCTTTTCACATATTAATTCAGCCGTCACTTCTTCTCCGACTATTTCGCTTATTTTTCTCAAATGATTTTTACACACGCAGGCAGGACTTTCCCCTAAAAAGCCGTAACGAAGGTCGTCGTCGTACATTATGATATCAACGCCCGTTTTTGCCATATCACGGGCATAATCTGCCGCAAACTCAAGAAAATTCTCGTCCGCAGGACACATATTCTGCGGGAAGTCTGTTCCCTTAAGGCTTTTCATACAGGTAAAGGGGCTGTCCTTCAGCATAAACGCCCATATCCATACACCGACCTCATACCCGCGGCTTTTGAAAAACTCACAGTTCACACGAAGCTCGGAAAGTGCTTTTTCACGCTTCACGGGGTCAATTTCATATTCCCCTACAGACAGAAAAACTCTGTCGGGATTAAATTTCTTTATTTCCGAATATACCTTTTCGGGAGTACAACGTGTAACATTTTCATTTGTGACAGGCACGGCAATTTTATACATAACAACACCCTATGATTTTTCAGTATTCTGCGTTAAGTATAACAAAAGAGGTTTTGCAATACAACATATTTCGGCAAAATGCCTTTTCTTTACCCAAACAAAAATTTTTCAAAAAATTTCTCAAAAAACCTATTGACTTTTTCTTTTTCTTATGATATATTTATCAAGCGTTCTTCGAGAGAACACGCTGGTGTAGCTCAGTTGGTAGAGCAGCTGATTTGTAATCAGCAGGTCGGGGGTTCGAGTCCGTCCACCAGCTCCATTTTCATATAGGGGAGAATTCCCGAGCGGCCAAAGGGGGCAGACTGTAAATCTGTTGTCAACGACTTCGGTGGTTCGAATCCACCTTCTCCCACCA
>JAZOWG010000151.1:0-31732 GCA_045659105.1 Acutalibacteraceae bacterium | reverse complement strand
TATATAAAATCGAGCAGATAGTGAACGGCTCCCTTGACGAGCTTCTTGATGCTCTTATCACAGCCGACACGGCAGACAGATTAAATGCAGGAAAAAACGAAGATTGAATATGAACACAAGGCTTTATAAGATAACCGATACAAAAAAGCAGAAAAAGGAAATTGAAGAGATTGCCGCATTTATAAAAAGCGGTGAGGCTGTAGCCATCCCTACGGAGACGGTTTACGGCATAGCCGCCGACTGCTTTAACGACGGGGCTGTTGAAAAAATCTATCTTGCCAAGGGCAGACCCTCGGACAATCCCCTTATCGTTCACATTTCACGCTTTGAAGAAATATATTCCCTTGTTGAGGAGGTTCCCGAAAAGGCAAAGGAGCTTATGAACAGATACTGGCCCGGTCCCCTTACGGTGATTCTTCCCAAGAAAAGCACCGTTTCCGACAGGGTTTCGGGCGGTCTTCCCACGGTGGCAATAAGAATGCCCTCCCACCCCGTTGCAAGGGCAATTATTGAAGCCTCAGGCACTCCTCTTGCGGCTCCCAGCGCCAATATTTCGGGCTTTCCCAGCCCCACGTCCTTTTCCTACGTAAAGGACGATATGTGCGGCAGACTTCCTGCCATAGTTGACGGCGGTGACTGTGATTTCGGCATTGAATCCACGGTAATCACCCTTGCGACAGACACTCCCGTGCTTCTTCGTCCCGGTGCGGTAACTCACGCTCAGCTTGAGGAGATTTTAGGTGAAGTGAAGCTTCACAATGCCATCCTCAATCCTCTTGAGAATAACGAGCAGGCGGCATCTCCCGGAATGAAATATAAGCACTATTCCCCAACGGCTTCCCTTACTGTTCTTGACGGCACCAAGGAAGAGTTTATAGGTTTTATAAAAAACAATCCCCGGTTTGCGGATTTTGCCCTGTGCTTCGAGGGTGAGGAGGAGGAAATTCCCCTGCCCACAGTTACCTTCGGCACTGAGGACGACCCCTTTTCTCAGGCAAAGCGCCTTTTCGATGCCTTCAGGGAGCTGGACGGTCTCGGTGCAAAAAAGGTGCTCGTTCGCTCCCCTTCCCGTGAGGGTGTGGGTCTCGGCGTCTGCAACCGCCTTTACAGAGCGGCAGGCTTTCGGTTTATTTCACCGGAAAAGGGTATAATAACAGGTATTACGGGCGGCTCAGGCTCCGGTAAAAGCAAGGTCTGTGAGCTTCTCAGAGAAAAGGGCTGTGTTATAATTGATGCGGACAAAATAGCAAGAAGCGTCACCGAAAAGGGCTCTCCCGTAATTGAGGAATTAGCATCCGCCTTCGGTGATGATATAGTTTTGCCAGACGGCAATATTGACAGACGGCTTTTAGCATCCCGTGCCTTCTTAAGTGACGAAAAAAAGCGTCTTCTTGACAGCATAACTCTCAGAAGAATAGTTGAGCTCTGCAAGGAAAAAGCCGTATCGGAAACGGAAAAGGGCAGAAACGTTATTATTGACGCTCCCCTTCTTTTCACGTCGGGACTGTGGAGCATCTGCCACAGAACCGTAAAAATTTATGCACCCGTTGAGGTGAGGCTTGAGCGTATTCTCCAAAGAGACGGAATCTCTGAGGAAGAGGCTCTTAAACGCTTTTCACGTCAGACGGATGAGGACAGGGAATCAGAGGCTGCGGACATTGTTATCAACAATTTCCCGCCTTACGATATAACGGAAGAAATCAATAAATATTTTTAACGGAGGAATTTACCATGAGCGAAGAAAAATCAAAGGCTGAGCTTCTCAGAGAGAAGCTGTTTATAAAGAAGGAGCATACCTCTGCGGTAATCGGCGAAAAGGGCAATGCCGAAGCCGATTCCTTTGCCGAGGGCTATATGAGCTACCTTGACGCTTCCAAGACAGAGAGAGAGTCTGTTGAAACTGCACTTGAAATGGCAAAGGCAGGGGGCTTCACCGAGTTCGACAAGAACGTAAGATACCCTGCAGGCTCCAAGGTATACGTAAATAACAGAGGCAAGTCCCTTATTCTTGCGGTTATCGGCCATAAGGATATAAAAGAGGGTGTAAGCATTGCTGCGGCACACGTGGATTCCCCCCGTCTTGACCTTAAGCCCAATCCCCTTTACGAGGATTCCGATATTGCATATTTCAAGACCCACTACTACGGAGGAATCAAGAAATATCAGTGGACGGCTATCCCCCTTGCCCTTCACGGCGTTATAATAAAGGCTGACGGTGAAACGGTTAAGGTTAACATCGGTGAGGATGCCGCTGACCCCAAATTCGTTATTACTGACCTTCTCCCCCACCTTGCCGCTAATCAGATGAGAAGCACCATGGCAGAGGGCATCAAGGGTGAGGCTCTCAATATTGTTATAGGCTCACGTCCCTTTGACAATACAGAGGGTGCAGAGGCTGTAAAGCTCAACATTCTCAACATTCTTTACGAAAAGTACGGCATTACAGAGGCTGATTTCTTAAGCGCTGAGCTTGAGGCTGTTCCTGCATTCTCAGCCTGCGACATCGGCTTTGACCGTTCCCTTATCGGCTCCTACGGCCACGACGACAGAGTATGCGCTTATCCTGCCCTTATGGCGGCTCTCGATTGCGAGGAGCCCGACTATACCTGCGTAACCGTCCTTACGGACAAGGAGGAGACAGGCTCCGAGGGCAATACGGGTCTTGACTCAAAATATCTCGAATACTTCATCTGCGACCTCGCTTCCATGTACGGTGCAGAGGGCAGAGACGTGCTTTCCGCTTCAAAGTGCCTTTCCGCTGACGTAAACGCAGCCTTCGACCCCAACTTCCCCGAGGTATTTGAAAGAAGAAACACAAGCTTCATCAATCAGGGTGTTTGTATCACAAAGTACACAGGCGCCAGAGGCAAGGGCGGCACAAGTGACGCTTCCGCCGAATTTATGGGCGAAATAAGACGTCTTCTTGACAGCGAGGGCATCTGCTGGCAGACAGGCGAGCTGGGTAAAATCGACGAGGGCGGCGGAGGAACCGTTGCAAAGTACATTGCACACCTTAATGTTGACGTTGTTGACCTGGGTGTACCCGTGCTTTCAATGCACGCTCCCTTTGAGGTAGTATCAAAGACGGACGTATATATGGCATACCGTGCATTCCTCTCTTTCTTCTCAAGGTAAGGAGAAAGTGTGCACAAATCACCGTCTTTGACGCACATCTTATTATAAAGGGAAAACTGCCACAACTTAGGTCAGCAGATATTATTACATTTCTGCCACACCTGTAATTTTCAATCGTGCTTTGTCCTCGGCGGTTCGGAGTACACACGTACGCCTTGCCACCGCCGAGGACAACAAATACGGCAATTTCTGCGCCCTTTCCCGTGCCGTTAAGGAGCTTACATCAGACATTGTTCGGTTAGTTTTGTCCGACACAGGTCTTTTGAAACATCTCTTTCCGTTAAATGCCCATATTCCGCCCGTCTGCATCCGCTTATCTGCGGATAATCGGCGCATACAGACAAAATATGAACATTTTCCGTCAAACGGAAAATCTTGCTGAGGCACTATCGTGAAAAATTATTTGTAGGGGACGACGCCCACGGCGTCCCGCCTGCGGTAAAATGGTAAAAGGAAAATATATGTATAAAATCAACCCCACAAAATATACGGGTGTTACGGTGATGCCGTCGGAAATTGCCGAAAAGCAGCTCATTTTAGCATCCGGAAATCAGTTAAAGGTTATAATTTACGCATTCTCCCGTGCAGGGGGAGCCTTCGGCATACCCGAAATTTCCCGTGCCACGGGTGTTTCGCCCGAGGAAACCGAGGATGCTCTTATTTATTGGCAGAATCTCGGCTTCATTCTTAAAGCAGAAGAGTCTGCCGAATTTACGGATACGGCTTCGGTTTCTGCTCCCGTAAAATCTGCGGAGCCTGCGGCTGTCACACCGCCTAAAAAGGAGAAATTACCGAGCCACAACCCCTCAAGGCTTACCTATGACCAGATTCTCGCCCGTATGGACGAATCAGAAAGCGTAAGAATCCTCCTTAACGAGGCACAGCTGCGCCTGGGACGTACCATAGGCACGGGTGATATGAGCTCCCTTGTGCTGCTTCACGATTATTACGGACTGCCCGTTGAGGTAATTCTCTCAATCTGCGAATTTGCAGCACAGAAGGGCAAATCCTCAAATATGAACTACATATATAAAATCGGTGCGGACTGGTCCTCGAGAGAGATTGACACCCTCGAGCGTGCCGATGAGGAATTAAAGGCTATTGAAAGAGCAAATACCCTCTGGGCAGAGTTTGCCGCCGCAGTAAGACTTCCCGCTTCAAAGCCCACCACACAGCAGGAAAAATATCTTTCCCAATGGCACGGCGAATGGGGCTTTTCCGTCGGGATGCTCTCATTGGCATTTGAGGAAATGAGAAATAACACCGATAAAACAAGCTTTCCCTATATGCATAAGGTGCTCTCAGCCTGGCATATGAAGGGCATAAAAACCCCCGAGGCCGCTCAGCAGGAAAAGGAAGATTTCAGAGCCTCTCAGGAAAAGAAAATACTCGAAAAGGCATCGGGTAAAGGAAAAGCGGAAAAATCCGTGCCCGTGCCCGACCCCGACGCATCCTACGACATTAAACGTGCTGAGGCAAGAGCAAAAGCATCGGTACCAAAGCTTAAAAAGAGAGACAGGTGATAAAAATGCCTTACAAAAGAGAAATTTTTGAAAAAGCACAGGAAATTTTAGATAAAAGAAGAAATCAGGCTGAGGCAAAGAACACCGCCGTTATGATGATGTTCGAAAACACCGAGCCTCTTTACAGAGAATACAGAAACGAGATGATAGCCTCAGTAAAAGAGGCTGTCAAGGCTATTGATATGTCCCCCGATAAGGCGGCTCAGTTCATTGAGGAGCAGAAAACAAGAAACCTCGCAGCTCAGCAGAACGTGAAGAGGCTTCTCAGAAAACACGGTCTGCCCGAGGACTATCTTGAGGTAAAATATTCCTGTCCCGAGTGTGAGGATACGGGCGTTGTGGGCACAAGACTGTGCAGCTGCCACATTCAGCTTCTCAAGGACCTCGCCTATGAGGAGGCAGGCAAAAAATCACCTCTTAAAATCTGCACCTTTGATGAATTTAAGCTTTCTTATTATTCCGATAAGAAGGAATCCTCCTACGACGTCTCTCCCAGAGAAAAAATGACTGAAATTCTCTCCTTCTGCAAGGAATATGCAGAGGGCTTTGACAGAAATTCACCCTCAGTTCTTATGGCAGGAAAGACGGGTCTCGGAAAAACCCACCTCTCCCTTGCAATTGTCGGTAAGGTTATAGAAAAGGGATATTCCGTTCTTTATAACTCCGCTCAGAACTTTTTCAGAGAGCTGCAGAACGAAAGATTCGGCAAATCCGGAAGCTCCGCCTTTGAAAATATGATGCTTGAGTGCGATTTGCTTGTAATTGACGATCTCGGTGCGGAGTTTTCAACAACCTTCACCGTTTCAGCCCTTTATAACATCGTAAACACAAGAATCAACACGGGTCTTCCCACAATCATAAGCACAAATCTCTCCCTTACAGAAATAGAAAACCAGTATTCAAACAGAATCTCCTCACGCTTTATAGGCGAATATTCCCACCTCATATTTGAGGGTAAGGATATAAGACAGATAAAAAACGAGGAAGGCTGATTTTAGGCTGACGGGAATCGAACACATTACGGTTTCGCTCGTCGCCTTATTCCGCATAGCTTCACACTCATTTTTGAAAGGCGTCAATTTCAAGTGATGAGGCAAAGTCAAACGGGAAATTATCGTTTGTCAGGCGTGATGGGTTCAATTCCCGCCAGCCTAAGCATAAAAAAATTAATGCACAAAACCGATTTTGGTTCTGTGCATTTTTATTTTGTATTGAATTTACAGAATTCTTATAACCGAAGCGGATGCAAAATCCTTAAGCTCGGAAAGAATCTCGCGGAGCTCCTTTTCCTTCATTACGGGAGTAATGAATGCGATTTCGTTTGAGGGTGCGCCGTTTCTTCCGAGAGTCTTTACACCGCCGAAGGCTTCCCTTATGTTAATAAGACTGTCGGCAGGATTCTTTGCATAGCCTCTTATGTAAAGTGCGGTTTCATATTCAAGGTAATCCTCAACAATACCGTCACCGTGGTTTTCCCAGAAATAGTGCTTTTCGTTCTTTTTAAGTCTTACACATTCCATAACGTCACCGACCACTGCGCTGGCTGTTGCCTCCTTGCCTGCACCCTGTCCGTAGAGCAGAACGTCTCCGATGCTGTCTCCCGTTATCGAAATTGCGTTATAAACGCCGTTTACACCCGAAATCATAGAATCATTACTTACAAAGAAAGGACAGACGATTGCCCCGATTTTGCCGTTATTTCGGCTATCTGCTTTTCCGAGAAGCTTGATTTTGCAGTTACAGGAATCTGCATAAGCCGCATCCTCAAGAGTTACCCCTCTTATGCCCTCTGTATGGATTTCATCCTCAAAGAAATGTCTTCCGTAGGCAATTGAGGAAAGAATTGCGGTTTTTCTTGCGGCATCAAGTCCGTCAACATCCGCCGTGGGATCCTTTTCGGCATAGCCCTTCTCCTGAGCAAGCTTAAGTGCGGTATCAAAGGACATTTTTTCATTTATCATCTTTGTAAGGATGAAATTCGTAGTACCGTTGAGAATACCTGCGAAGGAAAGTATATTGTTTGCGGAAAGAGATGAGAACATTGTTCTTATAACGGGAATACCGCCGCAGACTGCTGCCTCAAACATAAATGCGGCATTATTTTCCCTTGCGGCAGAGAAAAGCTCCTGAGCCCTTGCGGCAACCAGAGCCTTATTTGAAGAAACCACGCTCTTTCCCTTTTCAAGACATTTTTTACAGAAGCTGAAGGCAGGCTCAACACCGCCCATAGTCTCGACAACAATGCCGATTTCGGGATCATCCGCAATAATATCAATATTATTCACGATTCTTGAAGCATACCTGCTTCCCGAAAGATCTCTTATATCAAGTATATACTTAACACCGATTTCTTCACCTGCGCTCTTTACCATAAGGCAGGGCTTTTCGTCGAGAATATCGACAACTCCCGAGCCTACTGTTCCGCAACCGAGAACGGCAATCTTCATAATAACACTCCTGACAGAAAAATATATAGAGAATTTTACTATAAATACCCGTAAATGTAAAGTCTTTTTTTTGTCTTTAATATTTTGAAAATTTATATTGATAATTTATTTTATTTATGCTAATATATGATTTAAGTATAGTGAGATATTATATATATTTATATAGAGAAAGATAAATTCGGAGGTTAAAATGAATTCATTAGGCGATATCTGGAAGCAGGTTCTGGCGCTTTGCAAGACCGAGGTTTCAGACGTAATGTATACTATGTGGCTTGAGCCCTTACAGTTTTATAAGCTCGACGGAGAAACGGCTGTTTTTACCGTTAATGCGGATTTCAGGAAAAATATCATTCTTTCAAAATTTTCAGACCTTCTCAAAAGAAGCTTTGAAAGCGTTATAGGCTTTTCCGTTGAAATCGACGTTATAGTAAATCAGGCTGCCGACGAAGAAAAAAAGGAGGCTCCCAAGACAGTCAAGGAGGAAAAAGAGGAAGAAGCAGAGAAGGAGCCCGAAAAGACGGGTCCCGTAAGAAAAAATTCTTCATCCTTTACCTTTGACAGCTTCGTTGTAGGCCAGTCAAATATGTTTGCTTACGAAATCGCAAAAAAGGTTGCTGCAGACCCGGGACTTCACAACCCCTTCCTTATTTACGGAAACTCGGGCCTGGGAAAAACCCATCTTCTTTACGCTATATATAACGAGCTTAAAAGAAAGGACCCCGGTGCAGTTATAATTTACGAAACGGCTGAAAAATTCCTTTCCGAATTTATGAATTCTCTCAATGAGAAAAACACTCAGCCCTTCAAGAATAAATACAGAAACGTTGATGCACTTTTAATAGACGATATACAGATGATGCGCTCGGGTCAGTCAACCCAGGAGGAATTCTTCCACACCTTCAACGCCCTTCATCAGGCAGGAAAGCAGATAGTGCTTACCTCCGATGTTCCTCCCAAAGAGCTTATGGGCTTTGACGAAAGACTCAAGACCCGATTTGAAATGGGACTTATAGCAGATATAAGAAATCCCGACATCGAAACGAGAAAAAATATCGTTAAGAATAAGTCGAGAGAGCTTGGAATCACTCTCAGCGAAAATGCCGTTGACCACATTGCAACGAAAATCAAAAATAACATACGTCAGATTGAGGGTACACTCAATAAGATAGAGGCATACACAAAGCTTTATAAGAGAGCACTTACCTTTGATGAGATACAGAACATCGTAAAGGAAGTTATCCACATAAATCTCTCTATTGACGACGTTTCGGAAAAAACCGTAAATGTTGTTTCCGAGGTTTACGGAATAACTCCCGATGACATAAAATCAAAGCTCAGAACCCAGACGGTATCAACCGCAAGAAACGTGTGTATGTACGTTATAAGAACCCTTACCGATATTACCCTTAACGAAACGGGCGATTATTTCGGAAAAAACCACTCAACCGTTATTAATTCCATAAGTAACGTTGAAAAGGAAATGAAGTCCAATCAGACCTTCAGAAATCTGGTTAATGACATAATCCGTCAGGTGAAAGAAAACACATAACCTGAACATTTAATGCGAAAGTGCCTTTGATGTGTGCTTCGCACTCGGGAAAGGTTGACGACCCCGTCCCCCTTTGTCCCTTTTGGACATTTCCCCCACACTGTGGGGGAATCTTCCCGGCGTGGTTTTCCCGAACCCTTTCCGCGCTTTCATAAGCGTAAGGGATTCCGCACTCTGCGGAGTGCGGCAGGCTTAAGCCTCTTGACACCGTGAGCTTTTGAAAAAGCTCAACCAAAACTTTTTCTCTGTGCTCCCGCACAATCAAAAAGTTTCAACAGATTACTGACAAGTTACTGAAAGTTATCAACACTTTCAACTTTAAATTTTTCATGCGGATGTTATCAATATTTTACTGACATACCCTTTCTTGAAAACTTTTTCCTTTTTCCCCATATTTTTCAAGGCTTGCGGGAGTTTTAAACAAACTTACATCACCTATTACAACAACTACCTTTAAACATATCCTATCCCCCCTTTACGGGGAGAAAAACACCACGGGAGGTTTTATTAATGAAAATCATCTGCGATACCCAGATTTTTACAAACACTTGCCTTAACGTACAGCGTTCAATTCCCTCAAAGGCTGTTCTTCCCCATCTTGAATGTATACTTATAGAAACAGAAGACGGCAATTCCGTAAAGCTTACAGGCTTTGACCTTGATATTGCTGTTATGACAAGTGTCGGTGTAAGAGTTGAGGAAAAGGGCGCATGCGTGCTTAATGCAAAAACCTTCTGTGATATTTTAAGACACTGCCCCGACACCACCGTTACCATAAACTGTAACGAAAAGAATATCTGCACCATCACAAGCGGTGAGGTTGAATATACACTTATAAGCCTCAATCCTTCTGAATATCCCGATCTTCCCGTTCTTACGGACGAAAGAAGCTTCAGGCTCAACTGCGGTGTTCTTAAGGATATGATTAAAAAGACGGTATTTGCGGTTTCCCCCGACGACGGCAAGACCGTTCACAGAGGCGTCAAGTTTGAGCTTGAATCAGGCGAAATAAAGCTTGTTGCCCTCGACGGCTACCGCCTTGCAATAAGAAAGGAATTTACCGACTACAGCGGAGAATTTCTCAAATTCGTTGTTCCCGCAAAAACCCTTTATGAAATTATAAAGCTTGCCGAGAACGATGACGGCTTTGCGGAGATTTCAAAGGGCAGAAGACATATTATGTTCAACGTGAACGGCTACTGTCTTATTTCAAAGCTTTTAGAGGGTGAATTCCTCGATTACCGCACAGCCTTCCCCAAGGGTAAGACCGCTACGGTAAGAACAAGCACGAAGAAATTTATAGATACTATAGAAAGAACATCAATCATTATTACGGAAAAGGTAAGAAGCCCCTTAAGATGTATATTCTCCGATGATGAAATAAAGGTTTCCGCCGTGACTGCTCTCGGAAGCGCCAGCGACAGAATCCCTGTTTCAATCTCGGGTGACAATACGGAAATAGGCTTTAATAACAGATACCTTCTTGAGGCTCTCAGAAGCTGTGATACGGACGAGGTGCTTATAAATCTCAACGGCTCACTCTCCCCTGCAGTTATCGTGCCTCCCGAGGGAGATAATTTCCTTTATCTCATTCTTCCCGTAAAAATAAAGAGCGAATAAGGTCATACAGTATGGAAAATAAGATAAGAAAAAAAATAGTTGTCCGTGCAAAGGTTCAGTCGGAGGAAAGCCTTCCCATAACTACTCCCTTTATAAAGCTTGATTCGGCACTTAAGCTTTCGGGTCTTGCCGAAACCGGCGGCACGGCAAAAATGTTTATAGAAGAGGGCTCCGTTCAGGTAAACGGTGAGGTCTGCACCCAGAGAGGAAAGAAGCTTTATCCCGGAGATAAGCTCTTTTTCCGCAACAGCCTTCTTGTAATTACAGACGGTAATGAAAATAACTGAATTAAGCCTTGAAGGCTACCGTAATATAGAAAATATTTCTCTTTCCCCCTGTGAGGGAGTAAATATCATTTACGGGGAAAATGCTCAGGGCAAAACAAATATTCTTGAGGCAATTTTCCTTTTTACGGGTCTTAAGAGCTTCAGAAGCGCAAAGGACTCGGAGCTTGTTATGTTCGGTAAGGATTTTTCCCGTATAAGGGCTCAGTTTGAAACCTCACGCAGAATAAATACGTCGGAAATAAAAATTACTGACAGAAGAAGGGCAAGCCTCAACGGTGTTTCCCTTAAAAGCCCCACGGAGCTTATGAGCCGCTTCCCCGCATCCCTTTTTGCACCGGGCTTTATGTCTCTTATACAGAACGGCCCGTCGGAAAGAAGAAAATTCATAGATTCCGCAATCTGTCAGATAAAGCCCCGTTATGCGGTGCTGCTTTCAGAGTACACAAAGCTTGTTAAGCAGAGAAACGCAGTTCTTAAGGATAACGAGGATATTAAAAGTGTAAGGCTTTTTCTTGAGTGTATAGACGATGCCTTCACCTCCCTCGGAGAAGAGATTTATAAGGAGAGAAAGGAATATCTCGAGCTTCTTCTCCCTTACGTCTCGGAAATCTATTCGGGACTTTCCTCAGGTAAAGAGGAAATAAGCTTTTCTTACTTAAGAAAGGGATATCACGGTGAGGAAAGCCTTCGTGAAATAGTAAGAAACCACGAAAAGGCTGATATAGGCGCAAAAATAACCCTTACGGGTCCTCACAGAGACGATATTGAAATAAATATAAACGGTGTGTCTGCAAGAAGCTTCGGCTCTCAGGGTCAGAAGCGCTCTGCAGCAATTGCCTTAAAGCTCTCCGAGGCTCAGGTTATAAAAAGCATTACGGGAGAGGAGCCCGTCATACTTCTTGACGACGTAATGAGCGAGCTTGATACCTTAAGGCAGGATTACATACTTAACCACATAAAGGACAGACAGGTTTTTATCACCTGCTGCGACCCCGGCTCAATCTTAAGAATGAGCGAGGGAAAAACCTTCAGCATAAAAGAAGGAAGGCTTAAATAATGTACCTTCATTTAGGTCACGATACCGTTATAAGAAAAGAAGAAATTCTCGGTATTTTCGATATAGACACGTCAACCGTGTCAAAGCACACAAGAGATTATCTCGAAAAAAAGGAAAAGCAGGGTAAGTGCATTACGGTTTCCTACGAGCTTCCCGGCTCCTTTGTGGTGTGCACCGATAAAAAGGGCGGAGAAACAGTATATATATCACAGCTTTCCGCCGCCGCGCTTCTCAGAAGAACGGAAGAGCTGCTGTGAAACAAACTAACATACAATTGCAGGAAAATATTTCCCTTTGATATTTTCCTAAGGAGGAACAATAAATGGATATTCCCGAAAACAACATCCCTGAATTAAAGGACGCGGATTTTCAGGAGACAGTCATCACCGATTCCGAGGAGCAGATGAATACTGCCGTAACGGAGGTGTATGACGCAAGTCAGATTCAGGTTCTTGAGGGACTTGAGGCTGTAAGAAAGAGACCCGGTATGTATATCGGCTCAACAGGTCCCAGAGGTCTTCATCACCTGGTGTATGAAATTCTCGACAACTCAATAGACGAGGCACTTGCCGGCTACTGTACCCATATTGAGGTTGAAATTCTTCCCGGAGATGTTATTACGGTAAGAGATAACGGACGAGGAATCCCTACCGACATCAACGAAAAGCAGGGTCTTCCCGCAGTAACTGTTGTTCTTACGGTGCTTCACGCAGGCGGTAAGTTCGGCGGCAGCGGTTATAAGGTATCCGGCGGTCTTCACGGTGTAGGCTCATCCGTTGTTAATGCTCTTTCCGAGTGGCTTGAGGTTGAGGTAAGCCAGAACGGACATATCCACAAGCAGAGATTTGAAAGAGGCGCTATTGCAACCGATCTCGAAATCATCGGTGATACAACGGAAACCGGTACTCTCGTAAGATTCAAGGCTGACCCCGAGATTTTTACGGAGACCACCGTTTACGAATATGAAACTCTCCAGAGAAGAATAAGAGAGCAGGCATTCCTCAATGCAGGTCTTCGTATTTCTCTTACGGACAGAAGAGACGAGGACAATATTGTTGAGGACGTTTACTGCTTCGAGGGCGGTCTTTCAAGCTTCGTTCAGTATATCAACGAATCCCGTGCTCTTACTCCTCTTCACGAAACACCTATGCACTTTTCTGTTGTAAAGGGCGACAGAAGCGCAGAGGTTGCCATTATGTATAATGACAGCTACAATGAAAATATACTCTCCTTCGCAAATAACGTTCGTACCATAGACGGCGGTACTCACGAAACGGGCTTCAAGAATGCCCTGACAAGAGTATTCAATGATTACGGCAGAAAGTACAACTTCTTAAAGGATGCGGACAAGAACCTTTCGGGTGATGACGTAAGAGAAGGTATTACAGCCGTTATCAGCGTAAAGCTTACGGACACCGAATTTGAAGGACAGACAAAGAGTAAGCTCGGAAACACCGACATTACTCCCCTTGTAAATCAGATGGTTTACGAGAAGCTCTCAACCTACTTTGAGGAGAATCCTTCCGTTGCACGTGCTATTTTCAATAAAGCACTTGATGCATCCCGTGCGAGAGAAGCTGCCCGTAAGGCCAAGGAGCTTGCAAGAAGAAAGAGTGCCCTTGAAGGTAACTCTCTTCCCGGTAAGCTTGCCGACTGTACCGATAAGAACCCCGAAAACACCGAGCTTTACATCGTCGAGGGTGATTCTGCAGGCGGCTCTGCCAAGGAAGGCAGAGACAGAAGAACTCAGGCTATCCTTGCTCTCTGGGGTAAGATGCTCAACGTTGAAAAGTCACGTATAGACAAGGTTATAGGTAACGAAAAGTTAGTTCCCGTTGTTCTCGCTCTCGGAACGGGTATCGGTGAGGACTTTGATATTACAAAGCTTCGTTATCACAAGGTTGTTATTATGGCCGATGCCGACGTCGACGGCGCACACATAAGAACTCTTCTTCTTACCTTCTTCTTCCGTTATATGCGTCCTCTTATTGAGCAGGGCTTCGTATATATCGCTCAGCCTCCCCTTTTCAAGATTTCAAAGGGCAAGCGTCACGAATATGCATATTCCGATGAGGAAAGAGATACATTCTTAGCTGAAATGGGACAGGGCTGTTCCGTTCAGAGATATAAGGGTCTTGGTGAAATGGACCCCGAGCAGCTCTGGGAAACAACCATGGACCCCGAAAGAAGAACAATGCTCCGTGTAAATCTCAACGATGCCGAAGAGGCAGACGAAACCTTCTCAATTCTTATGGGTGACAAGGTTGAGCCCAGAAAAGAATTCATTGAAAAGAACGCTAAATTCGTTCAGAACCTCGATATCTAAGGAGTAGTATGATGGATAACGAAAATAAGATAAATGAAATTACGGAAGAGGTAAAGCCTCAGGGAAATCTCGTTCAGGTTGACCTTAACAGGGAAATGAGAAGCTATTTCCTTGATTATTCAATGTCCGTTATTACCCAGCGTGCCCTTCCCGACGTGCGTGACGGCTTAAAGCCCGTTCACCGCCGTATTCTTTACACAATGCACGAGAATAACCTTACTCCCGATAAGGAGTACCGTAAGTGTGCCGATACCGTCGGCTCCGTTCTCGGACGCTACCATCCCCACGGTGACGCATCGGTTTACGATGCTATGGTAAGACTTGCCCAGAGCTTCTCTACAAGATATATTCTTGTTGACGGCCACGGTAACTTCGGTACCGTTGACGGTGACCCCCCTGCAGCATACAGATATACAGAATCAAGAATGAGCAAGATTTCACTTGAAATGCTCACGGATATTGATAAGGATACCGTTGATTTCACTGGAAACTATGACGACAGACTTAAGGAGCCCACGGTGCTTCCTGCACGCTTCCCCAATCTTCTCGTCAACGGCTCCACGGGTATTGCAGTAGGTATGGCTACAAACATTCCTCCTCACAATCTCGGAGAGGTTATAGACGGTATGTGCTGTGTTATCGACAATCCCGACTGTGAGCTTGACGATATTATGCAGCATATCAAGGGACCCGACTTCCCCACAAAGGGTATTATTATGGGCCGCTCCGGTATCAGAGCTGCTTATGCTACGGGCAGAGGTAAAATCACCGTCCGTGCACGCTGCGAAATTCAGGAGGGCAAGAACGGCAGATACCAGATTGTCGTAACAGAGCTTCCCTATCAGGTAAATAAGGCAAGACTTATTGAGTCTATTGCAGACCTTCACAAGGAAAAACGCCTTGAGGGTATTTCGGACATAAATGACTACTCCTCAAGAGAGGGTATGAACATCACAATTGACTTAAAGCGTGATGCAAACCCTCAGGTTGTGCTCAATCAGCTTTATTCCTTCACTCAGCTTCAGACGACCTTCGGTGTTATTCAGCTTGCTCTCGTTGACGGTGTGCCCAAGGTGCTTACCCTCAAGGAGATGCTTGAGCATTACATTGACCATCAGGTAAACGTTGTCACAAGAAGAACTGAGTTCGACCTTAAAAAGGCAAAGGAGCGTCAGCACATTCTTGAGGCACTCCTTAAGGCACTTGATTTCATTGATGAGGTTATCAACATCCTTCGTGCATCTAAGTCTATTGCCGAGGGTAAGGAAAGACTTATGGAGCGCTTCGGCTTCGATGAAATCCAGGCTAACCACATCGTTCAGATGAGACTGGGACAGTTAACCGGTCTTGAAAGAGAAAAGCTTGAGGACGAGGAAAGAGTGCTTGAGGAAAAGATTGCCCGCTTCCTTGAAATTCTCTCCTCCCGTGAAAACGTTCTCTCTCTCGTTAAGGAAGAGGCTATGGTTATCAGAGACAAGTTCTCCGATGACAGAAGAAGTGAAATCGTGAACGTTACGGGCGAAATGGATATTGAAGACCTTATTCCCGAGGAGGACTGCGTATTCACAATGACACAGATGGGCTACATCAAGAGAATGTCAGTTGATGAATACCAGCTTCAGAAGAAGGGCGGTAAGGGCAGAATCGGCATTACCCGCCGTGAGGAGGACGTGGTTGACACCATGTTCACCGCTTCAACCCACTCACATATTATGTTCTTCACCACAAAGGGCAAGGCATATATGGTAAAGGGCTACGAGATTCCCGAGGGAAGCCGTACAAGTAAGGGTATGAACCTTGTAAACATCCTCCCCATAGAGAGTGATGAAAAGGTTACTGCTATGATTATGATTCCCAAGGAGCGCGGCGACCTCTATCTCTGTATGGTTACAAGAAACGGTATCATCAAGAGAACAGAGCTTGAAAACTTCAAGAATATAAGAAAGAACGGTATTATAGCCATTAACCTCGACGAGGGTGACGTGCTTCAGAAGGTGCTTCTTACAACCGGTAATCAGGACCTCTTTGTTGCTACGAAGAAGGGTCTCGGTATCCGCTTCAACGAAACCGATGCCCGTGTTATCGGCAGAACAGCCCGAGGCGTTAAGGCTCTTACCTTCAAATATGAGGACGACTTCGTTGTGGGTATGGAAATTCTCGACGAGGAAAATGGCGGTAAGCTTCTTACCGTCAGCGAATGGGGTAACGGCAGAAAGAGTGACTTCTCCGATTACCACGTGCAGTCAAGAGGCGGCTACGGCTCAATCAACTACCGTGTTGATAAATACGGTGATGTTGCTGCAATCAAGGTCGTTTATGATGACGATGACGTTATTCTTATTTCCGAGCAGGGTATTATTATCCGAATAGCATCCGAAAGCATCAGAGAATGTGCCCGTCCCTCAAAGGGTGTAAGACTTATGAAGCTTTCCGAAAGCGACAGCGTTATAACTCTTACTCTTGCAAAAAAATCCGGTGAGGAAACAGATTTACCCGATGAAACCGATGCCGAGGCTCAGGAGGATGCTCCCGAGGCTGAAAATGCAGCGGAAACAGCAGAGACTCCTGACGGAACACCCGCAACGGAAAACTAAAGTGTCGGGGCGGTGTGATAAATGGCTAAAAAGAAAATATCAAAAAAGCAGAAAGAAGAAAACAGAAGAGGCTTTCTCACAATTCTTGCAGGTGTAGCCTTAGGTATTGTGCTTGTTTTTTCAATCGTTGCCGTTGACCTTGTTTCAAAAATGGGAATTATCAGCTTCAGCGGTATAAATACCGGCGATCCCTCTGATTTTGTTGAGGTAACAGAGCCCGGTGATGAAAACATTCACATTGAGCAGCTTGAAGAATTAAGAGGCCTTACTGACCTTTCCTCGGTGCTTAAGGGTTGGGCAGAAAATACGACCGAAAACTCACTTATGAGAGATAAGGACGTTATAAACTTCCTTCTTATAGGTCTTGATAAGTCAAACAGAAATGCCGATGCCATAATTTTAGCATCTCTCAACAAAAAAACCGAAAAAATTTATCTTACCTCGGTTTTCCGTGACTGCTATACCTACATTAATACGGCTTCGGGCGGAAAATATGCGAAAATCAATGCCTGCTATGCAAACGGCGGTGCAAAAAAGCTTGTTGAAACCCTGCAGAATAATTTCAAAATCAGAATCGATTACTACGTTTCCGTAAACTTCGATTCCTTCAGCGCAATAGTTGACGTTCTCGGCGGCATAAGGCTTGACGTTAAGGAATATGAGGCAGCTGCCGTAAGAGCGGAAATAAAGGACGACTGTCCCTCGGGCGAAAACGTTCTTCTGAACGGTAAGCAGGCTCTGGGCTTCTGCAGAATAAGAAACTGTGACGCTGATGCGGATATCAGCCGTACAAGAAGACAGCGTCAGTTCCTCAATGCACTTGTTGACGAGGCAAAGGGTATCAGCATCAGTCAGATTTCCCCTCTTCTTAATTCCGTATTAAAGTATATAAAGACCGACTGCGGCGTTGCAAAGATTATATCCCTCGGCACTCAGGCGCTGACGGAAAAATGGTACAATTACGAAATCTTGTCGGCTGCCGTGCCCTCCGAGGAGCACAGAATGGATTATCAGGGATATTCCTGGGTATGGATTGTTGACTATCCTGCCGCCGCAAAAACCCTGCACGAAACAATTTACGGTACCTCAAATATTGAGCTTCAGGAAGACAGAGTTTCCGCAATAGATATTATGAGATATTCCGCAAACACCGGCAACGCAAGACCGTAAACAATAATATTTCAGGAGCTGTGAAAAACTAATGCTTTTTCTCAGCTCCTTATTTTCTTAATAATGGCTGTTTTTACCTCTTTATGAGGTTTTAGGATACTTCTTATGTTTCATAATATACTTCCGAAAAAAACACCTTTTTCAGCCAAAACCGCCACATTTCCGAAAGCTGTTTATGTATGCCGATATTCCTTATACGCTGTGAGAATAATTGCTGCCAAAAATAAAATATGATTATAAGGGTATCTGAAGGTACTCTTATTTTTTTGCTTTTATATACGCATCTCAAAAATACGGCAAAAAAGAAATCGGATAAATATACACAAAAAACGTATATTTATCCGAAGCTTATTTTATTCTTGAAGTAAATATATACTGCTGTGCAAGACCTTTGTCCGGGGTGAAGAATGTGGGAAGTCCTTCCGGGTACAGCTCCCTTGTTGCCCTTTCAATGTGTCTGTCAACGGGGTAGCAATCGGTAAAGCCGAGAGAAAATAAAAGGGTACAGTCGGCAACCTTTCTGCCCACTCCCTTTATTTTCATAAGCTCCCGACGGGCATCCTCTTCACTCATTTTTCTTATAGCGTCAAAATCAATTTCACCCTCGGCGACCCTTCTTGCGGCATCGAGAATATAGGGCACTCTGTAGCCTGCTCTTAAAAAGCCGAGGTCCTCATTTGTAAGAACTGCCACAGTCTTTGCATCGGGAAATGAGAAGCCTTCTCCCGTGCTTTCGCCGAGAGCCTCGGAAAAGCGGTTTACTATTCCCTTTATTCTCGGAATGTTGTTGCAGGCGGAAATTATGAAGGAGCACAGTGTCTCCCAGGGCTCCTGCCTTAAAATATGAATACCGCCGAAGCGGGTATAGGCTTCCATTATGAATTTATCTCCGGTAAGCCTTTTCATAATCTCACCGTGGTCGGTATTAAGGTCAAAATAGTCCGCCCATATTTCCTTTATTTCGCTTTCATCAGTGTTCATAAACAGCAGAGAGTCTTTGTCATCCCTTACGGTCAGCTGCCTTTTGAAGGCAATTCCTCGGTATGTATTCTCCCCAGTCTTCTCCCATCTGAACGCCTGACCGCAGTCCAGCGTCAGCCCCACGTTAAATGGGGTATAACCACAAAGTCTTGTGTTATTACTCTCTTTTATAAGCTCCATTTTACACGTCCTTTCCGTGTCGGCAATTTAAATAAAATTTTCAGAAAATTCTATTTAAAAATATCTCCATTTTGTATAGTGGTCAAGTTAAGACAACTTAGAGTATATGTTAAAAGATTAACAATGTTCTGTTGTCAGGAATTATCAACAGTTAATAACCTGCCTTTTTGAGGGTTATCAAGGGTTTTAAGGGGCAGTTATCAACATTATAAACAGAATTATCAACATTTTGGGAGTTATCCACATTATACAAAAAGTATAAAAACATTTACAGTAAAGCTTACAATAGCAATTTTCGTCTTTTTTCGCATTTAATTGCTTTTGGGAATTAAATATAAAATGCGACAAAAAACGTCAAATCGGCTATAGTGTGCAGGCAGCTTACTCCTGCCACAATATGTATTTTCGGGGTATTATTGTTAAAAAATTAACAAGACGTTTATCAGCCACATTCCCGCCTTTTGTGGGATTTTTACTTTTTGGCTATTTTTACTTGACAAGCCACTTCAATTAATTTTTTTCTTTGTGACTTGAAATTCAATTTCCGTCAATAATTACAATATATAGTATGGGAGGTTTTTTGCGATGCTTAAAGGAGTCAACCGTCAGGTTGTGGAAATTCCCCAGCCTGAGAGTGTTTATTTTGAAAAGGTCATATTCTTTGTAAAGCCTGAATTTTCGGATATAAGTGAAACAAAAATCAGAAGCAGTGCGGATGAGCTTATTAAAAATGCCTCTCCCCCGCCCCGTGAAAAGGAAGTCGGGAAGCGTCGGGAGAAGCTTCTGTTTTATGTGAAATTTTCATTGGCGGCGCTGTCGGGTGCTGCCGTAACGGCTCTGGGGATGCTGATAATTTTCTGACAGCACTCCCCTTTTTTATTTGCCGAATTATGCTTTTCTTTTGTATCGGCTTTCGTGTCATCCGCTTTTTTATGTGCGGCTTTTTCTTACTTGCCCACGCAGAATTTCGAGAATACCTCGTTGACGATTTCCTCACTTGCCTTCTTTCCCGTAAGGGTCAGAAGCTGCTCTATGGCACAGTCGATGCTGACATTCACGGCATCAATTGTAAGTCCCGTGTCGATTGCGTACTTTGCTTCCCTTATGCACTCGAGTGCCCTTCTGGCACATTCGTACTGTCTGTCGGCAGCAAGCATTTCCTGAGAGAAGTCCAGTCCCTCAGTGCCGAGAATTTCTTCAAGGGCAGCTCTTATTTTCTCCTCTCCCCCACTTGTTTTGGCAGAGAGTGTTACAGCATGTGGAATGTATAATCTTACATCCTCTTCACTGAATTCGGGAGCTAAGTCCGACTTGTTTATAATGGCAAGACAGCGCTTTTCACTGCATATTTTCAAAAGCTCTCTGTCCTCGTTATCAAGAGGACGTGATACGTCAAAAACCGCCAGAACAAGGTCGGCTGTTTCGATTCGTGATTTTGCAATGCTGACGCCTATGCTCTCAACCTCATCCTCGGTGTCGTGAATTCCTGCTGTGTCGGCAAGTCTTAAAAGGATGTCACCTACCCTGACTGTCTCCTCCACAACGTCTCTCGTTGTGCCTGCAACGGAGGTTACAATGGAGCGTTCACAGCCTGAAAGCACGTTCATAAGAGTGGATTTTCCCACGTTGGGCTTACCGCAGATTACGGTATTCACACCCTCGGTGACAGCCTTTCCGCTGTCGTAACGCTTTATTAATTTTTCTAATTCTTCTTCATTATCGGTAAGTGTTTTGTAAAGCGCATCCGTCTCAACTGCAGGGATATCCTCGTCGGGATAGTCGCTCCATACGGCAAGAGCGGCGGCAGAATTTATAAGTGAAGAGCAAATTTCACCGATTTTTTTGCTGACAGATCCCTGAAGAGTGTTTCTTGCGGCATTGAGCGCTGCCTCACCCGATGCGGAAATAACGTTCATAACGCTTTCTGCCTGAGCCAAGTCCATTTTTCCGTTAAGAAAGGCTCTCTTAGTAAATTCACCGGGAGTGGCAGGGCAGGCACCAAGCCTGAAAATAAGCCTTAATACCTTATTCATTATGAAAAGACCGCCGTGACAGCATAATTCCACAACGTTTTCACCCGTATAGCTTTTTGGTGCACGGAAAACCACCGCAACAGCCTCGTCAATAGGGGAGTCACCGTCCGAAATCTGCCCGTAAGCGGCAGTATATCCCTTCATTTCCGATAATTTCTTACCCGAAAACGCTGTGAAGCACTTTTCTGCAACGGTAATTGCATCCTCACCGGATATTCTTATTATTCCTATTCCGCCTGCCGCATTGGGCGTGGCAATTGCCGCAATAGTAGACATATTTTTACCTCTTAAGGATTAAATCATAAATTTATACTCTTATTATAATACAAATATATATAATATTGCAATATGTGAAATTTTATGGTAAAATTTATTGTTATCAAAATTACAAGGAGTACGCACATGGATTATTTTTCCGGAAAATTTGATATTGCCGTAATCGGTGCAGGACACGCAGGTATTGAAGCCGCGCTTTCTGCCGCAAGGCTCGGCTGCTCGGTGGTGTGCTTTACCATAAATCTTGACTGGATAGGCAATATGGCATGTAATCCTTCAATCGGCGGTACGTCAAAGGGGCATCTTGTCCGTGAAATTGACGCCCTCGGCGGTGAAATGGGCGTTGCCGCAGATAAGAATACTCTGCAGAGCCGTATGCTGAACCTGGGTAAAGGACCTGCCGTGCATTCTCTGAGAGCACAGATTGACAGACGTGAGTACTCCAAATATATGAAAAATACCCTCGAAAAGCAGGATAATCTCACCCTTGTTCAGGCGGAGATTGTCTCACTCACGAGACTTGATAATTCTTTATGGGAATTAAAAACACAGCTTGACTGCGTTTATCACGCCTCTTGTGTTATTCTTGCCACGGGAACCTTCCTTGACGGTAAGATTTACGTAGGGGATAAGGTATATTCAAGCGGTCCTGACGGAATGTTCCCGGCTGTAGGGCTTTCCGAATCTCTTAAAAAGCAGGGGATAGGTCTGCGCCGCTTCAAGACGGGCACGCCCTCGAGAGTAAACAGAAGAAGTGTTGATTTTTCCGGTCTTGAGGAGCAGAAGGGTGACGAAAGGGTAGTGCCCTTTTCCTTTTCAACCGAAGAAAAGCCGAAGAATATTCTCTCCTGTCATATAACCTACACAAATGAAGAAACCAAGCGTATAATTATGGAAAATCTCCACCGATCCCCATTATTTGGTGGTGTGATAGAGGGTGTGGGCCCAAGATATTGTCCCAGCATAGAGGATAAGATGGTACGTTTCTCTGATAAAGAACGTCATCAGATATTCATTGAGCCTTGCGGACTTGATACCGAGGAGATGTATTTACAGGGTCTTTCATCCTCGCTTCCCGTTGACGTGCAGGAGGCATTTGTTCATTCCATAAAGGGTCTTGAAAACTGTCAGATTATGAGAAATGCCTATGCTATCGAATATGACTGCGTTGACCCGTTGGAGCTTCGTCCCACACTTGAGTTTCTGCATTTTGACGGACTTTTCGGTGCAGGACAGTTCAACGGCTCAAGCGGATACGAGGAGGCAGCCGCTCAGGGTCTTGTTGCAGGCATCAATGCCGCCCTTAAATGTCAGGGTAAGGAGCCTTTTATTCTTGAGCGTTCAGGCTCTTATATCGGCACTCTTATTGATGACCTTGTTACAAAGGGCTGTAATGAGCCTTACAGAATGATGACATCCCGTTCAGAATACAGACTGATTCTCCGTCAGGACAATGCCGATATACGTCTTCTTAAAACGGGTTATGACTTAGGTCTTGTGTCTCAGGAAAAATATGACAGCTTTTTACATAAATTAGAGCTTATTGATATTGAGAGAAAAAGAACGGAATCCACAGTAATTGCACCCTCTGAGGGTATAAATGCGATGCTTGTTTCACGTGAAACATCTGCACTTACTACGGGATGTAAATTGGCTGATCTTATCAGAAGACCTCAGCTGAATTATGAGGTGCTCACTGTTTTTGACAAAAACCGTCCTGATTTACCCTATGAGGTGTTCGAGCAGGTGGAAATTGACCTTAAATATGAGGGTTATATAAAAAGACAGCTTTCTCAGGTGCACGAAATGCGCCGTCTTGAGGAAAAGCTCATTCCTGAGGATATAGATTATAAGGATGTAATTAACCTCAGAACGGAAGCCATTGAGAAGCTTTCTAAGATAAGACCCCGTAGCATAGGTCAGGCATCACGTATTTCGGGCGTGAGCCCTGCGGATATTTCCGTGCTTCTTATATATCTTGCAAAAAACGGAAAGGGGAGTGCCCAAGGATGATTTCCAAGGAATTATTAAAAACCTCCTGTGACAGCCTCGGTATCAGCATAACCGATGAGGCTGTAGACAGATTTGATAAATATGCCGAAATGCTGGTTGATTATAATGAAAAGGTCAATCTTACAGCAATTACTGCTCCCGATGATATAGTTATCAAGCATTTTGCAGACAGTCTCTGTCTTATGAAATTCTGTGACCTTCACGGAAAGAAAATTATAGATGTGGGTACCGGTGCAGGCTTTCCCGGTGCGGCTCTTCTTTGTGCCGAGCCCGATTTTGATATTACAATGATAGATTCTGTCAATAAAAAGCTTGATTTCATAAGATTTCTTCTTAAAGAGCTTGGTATAAACGGTAATGTTATAACAATAAGAGCAGAGGATGCCGCTAAAAAGGCAGAATTCAGAGAAAAATTTGACGTTGTAACCTCCCGTGCAGTTGCATCCCTTAACGTCCTTGCCGAATATTCGGTGCCCCTTGTAAGGGTCGGCGGTATATTTGCACCCTTAAAGGCTGTACTTTCTCCCGAGGAAGATCAGCGTGGCTGCGGAGCAATAGCTAATCTCGGAGCAAGGGTTACCGATAAGCACAGATATACTATCCCTGACGGAAGCGAAAGAGAAATAATTATTGCAAAAAAGTTATCGCAGACTCCGACAAAATACCCCAGAGCCTTTGCGCAGATTTCAAAAAAACCTCTTTAATGCACTGAAATTCATATAAGCTACATACACAATACGCTATATTTTGCATCATAACTGTGATATTATTTGTTTGCAGGACAAGCCTGCCTAATATCACAGTTATTTTTTTCGGTGTAAGATGCTAAAAAGTAAGGTTAAAACAGGCGGTTCCATTCTGCTTATACCAATTGAAGACATTCTTCCTGCAGCCTATTCGTCCAGAAGGGTAGTATCACTTGATGAATTATATAAGCTGTCCGATTCTATAAGCTCTGTGGGAATTCTCAATCCTCTGACCGTAAAGTGTGAAAATAACGGCTGCTATCGCGTGGTATCTGGCGAGCGCCGCCGCCGTGCCGCAATAATATCCGGCTGTACGGAGCTTCCATGTGTGCTTGTAAATGTAAATGATTATAATTCCGTTATATTTAATATAGCAGAGAATCTGCACAGAAAAGAGCTGCACTATCTTGAATTGGCTATGATTATTGATGAATTGCACGAAAATATGAGTATTTCTGAGCTCTCCGTCAGTCTTGCCGTTCCCGAAGGGCTAATTTTATCAAGAATCCGCCTTCTGTCCCTTCCCGATAACGTCAAATGGAAAATTATGACGGGTAATATCAGCGAAACCACGGCAAATGCTATTGCAGGTGTAGAAGACACAAAAAGACAGAATGAAATTACTGACCTTATTATTTCAACGGGATGCAGCTTCCGTGAGGCTATGGAGCTTACGGAGCAAATCCCCAAAAGAGCAGTTTTTGCCGCAAAATACAGAGACTTTCGCATTTTTGAGAACACTATTGAGCACGCAGTTGACACAATGAAGTCCTCGGGAATCTCTGCCGACTGCGAAAAACAGTCTGATGACTGCAGAATAACCTATACGGTTACCATTAATAAGATGGTTTAGAGATTTATCTCTTTATCATACAGCCCATATCTTTCTCTTTCACACCCCACATCCAACAGGAGGACCGCTGATTCGTCAGCGGTCTTTCTGTTTGGAAAGTAATAGGTAAAAGGTAATAGCGAAGAAGCGAGTAACAGATGTCAAATGATTTAAGTTGATATATTATAATCAAGACACGAAGTGTCTTCATACAGGGTCACTATTCACTTTTCACTATTACCTATTACTTCGCGTTCACGCTGTTTCACGTGAAACAATAATAATTTTCATTACGTATTGATTTTTTATAAAGCCTTTGGTATACTATATTGTATTATATGTTAAAATATATAAATAATATATATAAGGAGGAGCCGCTGATGGCAAAGACTGTTGCCGTGCTTAATCAGAAGGGCGGAGTAGGGAAGACCACTACTGCTGTCAACCTTGCCGCCTGCATCGGAGCCAAGGGCAAAAACGTTCTTCTTGTAGACATTGACCCTCAGGGAAATTCCACAAGCGGCTTTGGAGTAGATAAAAGAGCAATAAAGGTTTCATCCTATGACGTGCTCGTGGGCAATAATAAGGGTGAAGAGGCTGTCATACACACCGAATTTCAGGGTGTTGACCTGATGGTTTCAAATATGAACCTTGCAGGCGCAGAGCTTGAGATTATTGACATAAAAAACCGTGAAAATCTTCTGAAAAGCGCTCTCGCACCCCTGTGGGACAAGTATGACTTCATTTTCCTTGACTGTCCTCCGTCACTGGGGCTTATCACTCTCAATGCGCTTACCGCTTCCGATACTTTCCTTGTGCCCATTCAGTGTGAATATTATGCACTCGAAGGCCTTTCGCAGTTAATGGCAACTGCAAGAAACATAAAAAGACTTTACAATCCCTATTTAGAGCTTGAAGGAGTTCTTCTTACAATGTATGACGGAAGACTTAATCTTACCCAGCAGGTTGTTGACGAGGTTAAGAAATTCTTCCCTAAAAAGGTATATTCTACCACAATTCCCAGAAATGTACGCTTGTCGGAGGCGCCCAGCTTCGGACAGCCCATAATATATTTTGACAAACGCTCAAAAGGAGCAGAGGCTTATAATGATTTCTCTGACGAGTTCTTGTCAAAGCAGGACAGGAGGTAAATAAATGGCAGCAAAAAAAGGCGGTCTCGGTAAGGGCTTTGACAGTCTTTTTCTTGATAACTCCGCAGATGCACTCTCGGAGGGCGGCTCCGTAATGCTCCCCATAAGCGATATTGAGCCGGACAGGGGACAGCCCCGTACAAAATTCTCCGAGGAAGCTTTAGCAGAGCTCGAAGCATCTATAAGAGAATTCGGTGTGTTACAGCCTCTTCTCGTAAGACCGATGTCGGACGGCTCATATAAAATCGTGGCAGGTGAAAGGCGTTATCGTGCCGCAAGAAGGGCAGGTCTTTCCGAGGTACCCGTAATTATAAAATCCCTTACGGATGCCGAGGCGGCAGCAATTGCTCTTATCGAAAATCTTCAGCGTGAGGACTTAAACCCCATTGAAGAAGCCGCAGGTATAAGAAAGCTTATTGAGGAATACGGCTACACCCAGGAGGAAGCCGCAGAAAAGCTCTCAAAATCACGTCCCGCAATTGCAAATGCTTTAAGACTTCTTTCTCTTCCGGGCGACGTAATGAAGCTTGTTGAGGAAGGAACAATTTCGGCAGGTCACGCAAGAGCACTCTTAGGACTTGATGATGAAAAGTTAATTTCCGACATTGCAAAGGAAATTGTTGAAAAACAACTGTCTGTAAGACAGACCGAGCAGCTTGTAAAGGCACTCAGGAAGCCTAAAAAGGAAAAGACGCCCAAAAAGGCAAGAGATAAGTTCTATGATGAGGTTGAATTATCTCTCTCGGGCGTTCTTGCAAGAAAGGTTACCGTGCAGAATTCAGGCAAGGGCGGTAAAATTGAAATCGAGTTTTTCGATGCAGACGACTTACAGAAATTAGCAAAACTTTTTTCGGAGGATTAAAAAATGATTGATATAAGATTTTTAAGAGAAAATCCCGATGCAGTCAGAGAAAACATCAAAAAGAAGTTTCAGGACAGCAAGCTTCCTCTGGTTGACGAGGTTTTAGCTCTCGACGTAGAAAGCAGAAAGAATAAGACAGAAGCGGACAATCTTCGTGCTTCAAGAAACAAGTACTCCAAGCAGATAGGTGCTTTAATGGGTCAGGGCAAAAGGGAAGAAGCAGAAGAGATGAAGAAGCTCGTAAACGAGCAGTCCGAGGCTTTAGCAGCTGCAGAAGCCAAGGAAGCAGAGCTTCAGGAGAAAATCACAAAGATTATGATGATTATCCCCAATATCATCGACGAATCCGTGCCCATCGGTAAGGACGACAGCGAAAACGTTGAGGTTCAGCGCTACGGTGAGCCCCTTGTACCTTCTTTCCCCATTCCTTATCACACAGATATTATGGAGCGCTTCAACGGTATTGACCTTGATTCTGCAAGACGTGTTGCAGGCAACGGCTTCTATTATCTTATGGGTGACATCGCAAGAATTCACTCCTCCGTTATCTCCTATGCAAGAGACTTTATGATAGACAGAGGCTTTACCTACTGTACTCCTCCCTTTATGATCAGAAGTGACGTTGTTACGGGTGTTATGAGCTTCGCTGAAATGGAAGCTATGATGTATAAAATTGAGGGCGAGGACCTTTACCTTATAGGTCCAAGTGAGCACTCAATGATAGGTAAGTTTATTCATACCATCGTTCCCGAGGAGACACTTCCTCAGGCACTTACAAGCTACTCACCCTGCTTCCGTAAGGAAAAGGGCGCTCACGGTATCGAGGAAAGAGGCGTTTACAGAATCCACCAGTTCGAAAAGCAGGAAATGGTAGTTGTTTGTAAGCCCGAGGACAGCAAAATGTGGTTCGACAAGCTCTGGCAGAACACCGTTGACCTCTTCCGCTCACTTGATATTCCCGTAAGAACACTTGAGTGCTGCTCAGGCGACCTTGCAGACCTTAAGGTAAAATCAATAGACGTTGAAGCATGGTCACCCCGTCAGGGCAAGTATTTCGAGGTAGGCTCCTGCTCGAACCTCGGTGACGCTCAGGCAAGAAGACTCAAAATCAGAGTTAACGGCAAGGACGGAAAGTATCTTGCCCATACTCTTAACAATACAGTTGTTGCTCCCCCCAGAATGCTTATTGCCTTCCTTGAGAACAACCTCAACGAGGACGGCAGCGTAAACATTCCCGTTGCCCTTCGTCCTTATATGGGCGGTAAGGACAAAATTGTCCCCGTAAAGTAAGAAAATAAAAGGAGAAGAAAAATGGATCCTATTAAAGTAGATTTTTCCGACAGCGGAAAGAAAAAAAGCGTAAAGGACGTGCTCATTCCCCCCGAAAAGGCAGGTCTTAAAATCGTTATCAACATCATAATTACACTCATAGTTGCCGTGGTTGCGTATTACTTTATGCTCCCCCCCATGAATTTCCAGTCCTATGACTTCTACATTTACTGGGCACTTGTTCTTGCTTCTTATGTCGGCTCAGCATTTGTTACTTCAGGCGCATTTATCAAGCCCGAATACGTTCCCTACGTAAGAAGACAGTCAATTGCTCCCATTGCAATAGGTCTTGTTCTTGCACTTGTAGTGGGTGTCGGCTACCTTATTTCCAGCCCCTTCTTCCGTGCAAAGGACTATGCAGAGATTCTTACGATTGAAAGTGCAGAATTTGACAACACAATTTCAGTTATCGACAGTATGTCGGACTTTGACAAGGTTCCCCTTATTGATAAGGATGCTGCCCGTGAGCTTGCAGATAAGACCCTCGGTGACTTCTCAGCACTGGGTCTTGAATCTCAGTTTGAAATTCTTGAAAGCGACTCCACACAGATAAACTACAAGGGCTCTCCCTACAGAGTTTATCCCCTTAAGTACGGCGATGTGTTCAAATGGGCAACAAACTCCGTATTAAGTGCAGAATATGAGGGTATTCCCGGTTACGTAAGAGTTAATCTCAATACTCAGGAATCACAGCTCATTACTGAATTTGACATCAAGTATTCAACTGCAGAGCACTTTAATGAATACCTTGAAAGACATCTCCGCTTTAAGTATCCCACATACATTTTCGGTGACACCTCCTTCGAAATTGACGAAGAGGGCAAGCCCTTCTGGGTTGTTGAGCACATCGAAAAGACAGTAGGCCTTGTAGGCGGTGACGACGTTGCAGGTGTTATCCTCGTTGATGCTGTTACGGGTGATGATGTTTACTATTCCGCTGATGAAATCGGCGCTGATAATTCCGAAATCGCATGGATTGACCAGGCTTACGACGCTGACCTTCTTGTTCAGCAGTATAACTACCTCGGTAAGTACGCAGGCGGCTTCTGGAACTCCATCATCGGTCAGTCCGGCGTTAAGCAGGCTTCCCAGGGTTACTCATTCATTGCTGTAGGTGACGACGTTTACCTCTACACAGGTGTTACCTCTGTTACCTCCGACGACTCAATCCTCGGCTTCTTCTTCATTAACCAGAGAACCAAGGAGGGCTTCTTCTATAACACAACGGGTGCTACAGAGGCTGCCGCACAGCGTTCTGCTCAGGGTAAGGTTTCCGACAAGGGCTGGAAGGCTGCATTCCCCATCCTTCTCAACATTGACGGTGAAGCTACCTACTTTATGGCTCTTAAGGACGATGCAAATATTGTTAAGTCCTATGCAATGGTTAACGTTCAGCAGTACAACGTTGTTGCTATTCCTGCAGGTGAAAACGACGACCTGGCTTCTGCTGTAAGCGAATACATCAAGGGTCTTAAGGCTCTTAGCCCCTCCGTTGTAATTGACATCAACTTTGACGTTTCAGGCAATAAGCCTCAGAACGGTGACGCTTCAACCGGTCTTGCAAATATCACAGGCACAGTTACAGACATCCGCTCAACAGTTGTAAACGGTAATACCTACTTCTACATTGAGCTTGATAACTCAGGTGTATACTACTACGTTGCAGCAGACGTCTCTGATATGGTAGTTCTCTTCAATGAGGGTGACACAATCACCGTAACAATTGACGAAGCAAGTGAAGGACAGCTTGTTGAGGCTCTCAGGATGATTCTCGGAACAATCGAAGTACCCGAGCTCGAAGAGCCCACAGAAGAGGTTGTTGAAGAAACAACCGAAATTGCAGAGGAAACAACCGCTGCTTAAAATTTATCAATGCACAAAGGACACATCCCACTCGGAATGTGTCCTTATTTCTATATATCCGGTTGCGAAAGGGAAAAACTTATGCTACAATGAAGAACGAAAATTAAGGGTAGGGGAGAGTTATTATGAAAAACAGTAAAAAAGTGTTGATAGTGGTAACGGGTATAGCAATTCTCGTTGCAGGAATTGCTTGTAAGCAGGAATTTTTCCTGATGATACCTCTCTTTATATCCCTTTTTGTTATGGGCTTTCAGTCAGAGGCAAACCGTGTGGGTGCACTTTGCGGTGCGGTAAATTCCCTTATATACACGGGTGCTTATATTTATATGGGCGTGTACGCCTCCGCAGCGTCGTCTTTTCTTTTCAGCTTCCCCGTTCAGCTGATGACCTTCTTTAGCTGGAAGAAAAATGCCTACAAAAAGACCGTAGTTTTCAAGCGTATGTCAAATAAAATGCGTGTTATATGGTCTGCTGTCCTTCTTGCTCTCTGGGCAGTGCTTGCCGTGATATTTATGCATCTTGATTATGAATATGCAATACTTGACAGTATCTCCTTCCTTTTAGGCTTCGTTGTTCCCGTTCTTACAATGCTCGCCTACGTTGAATATACATATCTCTGGATAGTGACAGCGGTAGTCACCCTTCTTCTTTCCGTGCAGATGGTAATTGTGGACTACAAGCAGACAACCTATCTTATCTATGCCGTATATTGCTTCTACTGCATTATAAGTGCTTTTATAAATGTAAGAAAATTCTATAAGGAACAGCAGCTGCTGACGGAGGAAGCAAATGGAAAATAAAGATATTCTTGAAATAATTTTTATCCGCCACGCTCAGACGGATTATAATGACATCGGTGATCGTGACCAATGTGACGGACAGCTGACAAAAGAGGGTGAACAGCAGTGCCGTGAGCTTGGAGGAAGGCTTCGGGATGTGCCCATAGATGCATATATTACAAGCTCGCTTCTCAGAAGCTTCAGAACGGCAGCAGGTGTGTGCAGTGCAAAAGAGGATCATCCTGTGCTGGAAATCTGCCCGGAGCTTGTTGAGTGCGGCTGCAGTGTGGGATATTACGGCTGCAGTGAGGAATATCTTAAAAAATATTACGACAACACTAAAATGTGCGGAAAGCTTTTCGGAACAGAAGAATATTCCTTCCTTTGTGAGAATTATGAAGACAATGTGCTTCGCGCCCAAAGGGTTATTTCGTATATAAAGGATCGCTTTACCTTCGGACAGCGTGTTGCGGTATTCTCCCATCACGGAATGCTTGAATATCTTATACCAACGGCAATCGGTGTAAAGCCCCACGTGTTCAGATTTGCACTTGAAAATACCTCAATGACGGTGGTACAGTACACCCGTGACGGCAACGTGGTACTGCGCTCGGTCAACAAATAAAAGTATGCTTGTTTACCGTATCAGAGTATGGTATAATGAGCCTATAAAGAATAAAGGAGAAAAATTATGGCTAAAATTATAGGTGCAAAAATCCCCAATATCCCCTGGCAGGATAAGCCCGAGGGCTACAGATATCCCGTATGGAGATATGACGGCAATCCCATAATCACAAGAGATAATCTTTATATGGCAAACAGCATTTTCAATTCCGCAGTTGTGCCCTTCGGTGACGGCTTCGCAGGTGTGTTCCGTGTTGACGTTATGAGCCGTGACCACACACTTGTAGTAGGCTACAGCAAGGACGCTATCAATTGGGAGCTTGAAGAAAAGGTTATTTTCAGAGGCTATGACCCC
>JAZOWG010000150.1:0-14295 GCA_045659105.1 Acutalibacteraceae bacterium | reverse complement strand
TGATTCTTCTGACATTATTCCGGCTTTATACATTATCTCAATCCAATATTCAGTTTCATAACATTCTTTAAGTGCGATCTGTAACTTTGACACAAAATCAGCCCTGCTATGGGCATATTTAGATTCTCGATATTCGCCCCTATACTGGTTCCACTTCTTTCAAGCTGATTTATTAAAGCATAATGTCCTTTGATTCCATCGGTAAACTTTAATATTTGAATCGCAAAATCTGTTGAAATATCCGCAAGCTTATTTTCCGCCATATCTACCCACCTCGCAGATTCATATTTCTTTTTATATTGGATGTTAATGAAATCGCTCCTTGAGCGATGAAATCTGAGAATTCTCAGATGAAATCTGCAAATGCAGATGAAATTAAATCCGTACATTTCTCCCGTCGAAGTCGGATTTCATCACAAATTAATTTCATCCACGTCAGGAGGATTTATTCCGTCCGAACGGACGGATTTAGTTAAAAAAAGACCTTGTCTTACGACAAGGTCTTTTTTTTGGAGCGGGTGATGGGAGACGAACCCACACGACCAGCTTGGAAGGCTGGGATTCTACCGCTGAACTACACCCGCATAACGGAGTTAAGTATATCACCTAAACTCCGTATTGTCAATACTTTTTTTGAAAAATTTAGCTATGTGAAACAACTATTTTTCCTTCGTGCACGGATACTCGGATTTCATCAATAACCCTGTCGAAATTTGCAACAAGAATATTGGCAATGGGATCCTCAATGGCTTTTCTTATTGTGTGTCTTATGTCACGTGCACCTCTTACACCGCCGTCTGCATCGTTTGCGACAACGGAAGGCACGTCCTCATCAACAACAAGCCTTATACCCTTATCCCTGAGAGACGGAATAAACTCATCAATAAGAAGCTTTGAGATTTTTTCATAATCTTCCTTTGTAAGCTGATTAAAGACAATAATTTCATCAACTCTGCCCAGGAATTCGGGACGAAGGAACTGTCTTAGTGCCTTCATAGCCTTATCCTTCACAGCCGTACCCTTGTCCTTACCGAAGCCGAGAAGATTCTCTCTGTTTTCACTGCCTGCATTGGAGGTCATTATAATAACAGCATTTTCGAAGCTTACTGTTCTTCCCTGAGCGTCGTTTGTTTTGCCTTCGTCAAGAATCTGAAGAAGAATATTCATAACATCGGGATGAGCCTTTTCGATTTCATCAAAAAGAACTACGCTGTAGGGCTTTCTTCTGACCTTTTCCGTCAGCTGTCCTGCCTCATCATAACCAACGTATCCGGGAGGAGATCCTATCAGACGGGAAACAGAATGCTTTTCCATAAATTCTGACATATCAAGGCGGATAAGCGTTTCGGGAGTATCGAAAAGCTCATTTGCAAGCTGCTTAACAAGCTCTGTTTTACCGACACCGGTAGGGCCTACAAAAATGAAGGACGCAGGACGCTTTACGGGAGAAAGTCTTACTCTGCTTCTTCTTATAGCAGCGGATACAGCCTCAACAGCCTCATCCTGACCGATAATTCTTGACTTAAGATTATCCTCCATACCGGAAAGCTTCTTCATATCGGTATCGATAATCTTATTAACGGGAATACCCGTTGATAGACTGATTACCTTTGCAAGATCGTCTTCGGTAACATAGTTATCCTCAGCCTTGATGCGAAGCTCCTCAACACGGCTTTCACTCTGCATAATTTCAGCTCTTACGCGGGCAAGTGCCTCGTAGTCGGGATTTTCTGTTTCAGCCATAAGCTCTGTTTCTTCCGCACGAAGCTCCGAAAGCTTCATCTCGGTTTCTTCAAAATCGCTTATTGCCTTATTTCTGAGGTTTGCGCAGGTACATGCCTCATCAAGCAAGTCAATTGCCTTATCGGGCAGAAAACGGTCATTTATATATCTTTCTGAAAGAGTAACTGCCTTATAAAGAAGATTATCAGAAATTCTGACTCTGTGGAAATTCTCGTAATATTCCTTGATGCCCTTAAGCATTTCATAAGCATTTTCAATTGAGGGCTCCTCAACCTTAACGGGCTGGAAGCGTCTTTCGAGGGCAGCATCCTTTTCAATATGCTTTCTGTACTCATTGAAGGTTGTTGCACCGATTACCTGAATTTCGCCTCTTGAAAGAGCAGGCTTCAGAATATTGGCTGCGTTCATTGAGCCTTCCGCATCACCCGTACCTACAAGATTGTGCACCTCATCAATAAAGAGAATTATATTACCCTGAGCCTTAACCTCGTCAACAAGTCCCTTAATTCGACTTTCAAACTGTCCTCTGAACTGTGTGCCTGCCACAAGAGCTGTAAGGTCAAGAAGATGAATTTCCTTACGGCTGAGCTTAGCGGGAACTCTGCCCTCGCTTATCGCAAGAGCAAGTCCTTCGGCAATTGCGGTTTTACCGACACCGGGTTCACCTATAAGACAAGGATTGTTCTTAGTTCTTCTGCAAAGTATCTGTGTTACTCGGGCAATTTCATCAGTTCTTCCGATTATGCGGTCAATTTTTCCCTCTTTTGCCTTTTTTGTAAGGTCTGTGCAGTAAAGACCGAGGAATTTGCGCTCTGCCTTTTTGCCCTTTGATTTTTTACCGCCCTTACCCTTTTCAGCCTTTTCCTCATCAACAAGCTCAGCAGGTAAATCAACATCATCATCCTTTGATGAAGCAGAGGGAGCACCGCCGAACAGTCCCTGCAAAAAGGGGAATGTGGAAGCACCGCCGTTTTCAAATACACCGTCTGCCTCCATATCGCTGAACTGTTCGTTGAGCGCATCAAGATCTTCGTCGGTAATACCCATTTTTGACATCATATCCTTGATGGGACCGATATTCATATCCATAGCACATTTGATGCAAAGCCCTTCCTGGGTAGTCTTATCTCCTTCTATTTTAGAGATAAAAAGCACAGCAGGACGCTTATTACATCTTGAGCATAATTTCATATTCATAGTTTTTTCCTTTCCTAAGGAGATAGATTATATTCTTATTTTGAGTTCTTACCGAAGCGTTCCTTTACCTGGCTGTAAACTCCGGGCATATAGCTTAAGAAAGCAATAATTGTCATTATAAGAGAAATAACAACAAGAACCATCATAACCGTATCGGGAAGAGTGAAAAGCTGAAGGATTGCGCCCTCTTCTGCTCTGAATGCACCGATTTCGGGACCGAAAGCCATAAGAACTACCATAACAACATAGAAAACAAGCGTTGCGGCCTTACCGTAAATTTCAGCAGCACCGGGACGTATACCTACAGCAATCATTATTGCGCCACCAACAAGCATTACAAGCTCTTTAAGGATAAAGAGAAGGAATACCCATGCAAAAAGATTAAGTGTTTCATTCTCGGCATTTCTGAAGGTGAAGAAATAAACTATAGCAATTGTTGCCTGAGTAAGCTTATCCGCAATGGGGTCGAGCATTTTTCCGAGCTCACTTACCTGATTAAGCTTTCTTGCGAGCTTTCCGTCTATAAAATCCGTAAAGCCTGAGAATGCAAGAATAAGAAGAGCCCAGAGAAGCTCACCCTTATAGAAAAGAACGCCGAATACGGGAATAAGAAGTATTCTTATAAAAGATATTATGTTCGGAATCGTCCATACATTTTCAAAAAGATATGCAGTTTTTTTAGCCATTTTAATTTACCTCTTTCACTTTAATATTTCAGCTACCATATTGCAGATGGCAGAACCGTTTACAAAATCACTGAGATTCTGATTATTTATTACAGGGGCACCGATATTGAGAACAGCAGCAATAAGTGCGACAATTGCAGTTCCCTTGACTGCACCGAAGGCTGCACCCAACAGAGTGTTCGTACCTCTTATAAATCTGTGCTTCTTCCTCGTAAGACCTTTGTTTATAACCGAAAATACAATTCTTAATATAAATACGAACAGCACAAACAAAAGCACCATGGCAACAATTCCGAGAACATCAGTAACAACGGGGGCAAGATAAGTCTGCTCAAGCATTTCTACGGTATATGCCGCATTTCCGCCTTCACTTCCTGCATTAAGAATATCAGAAGGATTTACGAACTGATTTATAAGCGCCTGAATATATGATGGCAACGTTTCTATTGCATCAACAATAACCGTTGTGATTTCACCCTCAACACTGCCCGAAGGCATTAATTCATTAAGCTTTGCGGTCACCTTTTCGCTGAAAAAATTCATATAAGCATAATCTGCTACCGGAGAAGAAAAAAGCTTTGCAAGAACACCTGAAATTACGTATGCTGCAATATTAAAAAGTGTCATAAGAAAGCCTTTTCTCGCACTTGCTATTGCAACAACAGCGATAATAATAAAAAGAATAAGGTCAACGATATTCATAAGTGCTCACCATCCTCATTAACCGAAGGTTGAAACAACGGTTGTTTCTTCAAGCTGAGTCTCCGTTGCTTCTTCCGGCGCAGTAGTCTGTTTGCTAACGGCAGCTTCCTCTGTTGTTGCTTCTTCCGTGATTTCTTCCGTAACAAAGCCGTCGGTAGTTACCTCTTCCCTGAGCTCGGTCAGATCATAATTTCCAAAGGAATTAAAACGGTAAATACCGCTGACAGAAAAAACAAACAGATTTCTGCCGGAAAAAGCTGCGTCCGTGCATTTTTCGTCAATGACGATACAGCCTGTTTTTTCTCCCTTATTATTGAAGCATTCAATTCTGTCACCGAGAATTACAACAGAATATTTGTCAGAAGTCCTCACGCTCATTATTTCCGAATTATATTCAAGCATATAACAGCTGTTCATTTTTTTATCAAAGACATTAAGGATAGAATCCTTTGTGTTTCCGTGAGATGCAAGGGCTATTGCTGAAAGTCCTTTATCCGTAACAGAAGAATGCATAATTTCCGTGGGCGTGTACTCTGCCCTTTTATGGGCGGCGCCCTTTTTATCAATAACGTAAACGCCGTTATCCGTAAACGCTGCAACATTCTTTCCGGAAAGGAATTCGAGTCTGAAAACGGTGCAATCAGGAAATTCTGCCGTATATAAAGCTTCATTATTCTTGAAATTAAAGAGTATAACCTTTGATACGTATTCGCCGTTTTTAACACCGAGCATAGAAACTGCAATATTCTTGCCGTTATCGGAAAGAGCAGTGCTTATGCAGTAATCCTGAGAGCTTCCCCACTCAAAAAGCTTTTTGCCATTATATGAATAAACGTAGAGGTGCGATTGGAAACCGCCGTCCTCATTAAGCACGTATGCATAATTGCCCTTTTTGTCAACCGTTGCAACCGTTATGGAATTTGCCGTCGTATATGTATTATAAATCTTCGAATTCTTCTCTATTCTGAACGATGCACCGCCCTTATCGTACAAAAGAACGGTTGAACCGCCCTTTACCATAACAGGCTGAGAATACTGATGAGAATTTGAAGAAATGTTCTTTCCGTTAGAATCAAGATAAACAAGAGCAGTATCCGTAAGCATTACAAGTCCGGATGAATAGCTTTCAATATCCGAAATGCTGTCTGGAAGCACATCATAGACGAGAGTACCGTTGTCGTCTGATTCACCTATATCCGCTACAGATACATCCGACACCGAAGATATTACAGCAGCAATCACCATAATAGCTATAAGTATAAGTGCACACAGACCGATTACTGTCGGTGCCGTAAATCTTTTGCCGTCGTTTTTTTTCCTTTCAATAATTATATCTTCATTTTCTTTCACGTTATCACATCCTTACATCTCACCGTAAAAAACTTTATTAAGATAAAGTCCCTCAGGTGCTGCGGTTTTTCCTGCAAGCAGTCTGTTTTTTGATTCAATTATACGGGGAATCGACCCTTTTTCGATTTTTCCTTCGGAGATATAAATAAGAGTGCCTGCCATAATACGAACCATATTGTAAAGGAAGCCGTCGCCCGTAACCCTGAAAATCACGGTATCTCCGTCCCTTTCAACCCCGGCATCAAAAATAGTACGAACAGTTGTTTTTACGGTAGCGCCTGCAGCACAGAAGGCAGAAAAATCAAAAGTGCCTATAAAGTCCTTTGCCTGCTCATTCATAAGCTTATCATCAAGCGGATACTTATGAAAATAAGCAAGCTTCTGAGAAAACGGGTCTCTTACCTTACCGTTATAAATCTTATAGATATATTCCTTGCCCTTTGCATCAAAACGGGCATTGAAATCATCGTTTGCCTTCTCAGCACCCGTAACCGAAATATCATCGGGAAGATAAAAATTCATTCCCGTAATTATTTTATCAAGAGCAATTTCCTTTTCGGCTCGGAAATTACACTTAAAGCAATTAGCGTGAACACCGGTATCCGTTCGGCTGCAGCCCGTAACGCTTACTTTCTCCTTAAAAAGCTTTTCAACGGCATTTTCCACACATTCCTGAACGGTAATTGCATTTTCCTGCCTTTGCCAACCATGATAGCGGCTGCCGTTATATCTTAAAGTCAGAAGATAATTCATCATATCACCTGCTGAAAAATGAAGAAGGAAAAAGTATTGAAAAAGCTGGTATAAACAACTATACCTACAAGCAACAGAAGTACGGTAAAAGCAATAAAATCTCTTGAGCCGAGCTTCATTTCCTTCATTCTTGTACGCTTGTTGTCACCCGTATAGCAACGGCATTCCATGGCGAATGCAAGCTCATAAGCACGCCTGAAGGAGCTGACAATCAGAGGAATAAACACAGGCACAAGTGCTTTTGCCCGCTGTGTAAGAGTTCCCGTTTCAAGGTCTGCTCCCCTTGCCTTCTGTGCACTCATAATAATATCAATTTCTTCTATGAGGGTGGGGATAAATCTGAGTGCTATAGTCATCATCATAGAAAGTGAATTCACGTTAACCTTAAAAAGCTTCAATGGAGAAAGAAGTCTTTCTATTGCATCGGAAAGCGCCGTGGGGGACGTGGTATAAGTAAGAAGCGAGCTGAAAAGAATCAGCGCAATAATTCTTGCTATTATAAAAACTGCACTGAATACACCGCCGGTCGTAATCTGAAAGCCGAACTGTTCAAAGGGCTTCCAAAGCACCGTGCCTTCATTATTATACGCTATCTGCAAAATTCCCGTAAATACAACGAGAACGACTATCATTTTGAGTCCCTTGAGAATTACCTTAAAGGATATTTTTGAAAGTGCAATTGCTACGAGAGCACTTACAAAAAGAAGACCTAAAGAAAAGAAGTTCTTACAAAGAAAAAGCGCAACAATAAAACACAGCGTAATCACAATCTTAGCTCTGGGATCGAGCTTATGTATAAAGGAGCTTCCGGGGAAAAACTGACCCAACGTAATATCCTTAACCATTATGCCTTCCTCCTTTTGTAGTATGAAGAAAGCAGCTCTGCGGCATCTTCAACCGTAAACACATCCGACGGTATATCCGGAAGAGCACGGCTCAGACGGTTTACGAGAGAGGTGGAAGCAGGAACGGAAAGCCCCATTTCTATAAGTTTATCAGCCTGACTGAAAATATCCTGAACTTTACCGTCCATAGCAAGTCTTCCCTTATTCATAACAAGAACTCTGTCTGCATTTCTTGCCATATCATCCATAGAGTGAGAAACAATCATTACGGTAGCACCCGTAGCCTTACGGTAGTTTTCAATCATAGCCATAAGCTCGTTTCTTCCCCTTGGGTCAAGACCTGCTGTGGGCTCATCAAGAATCAGCACCTCAGGAAACATTGCCATAACACCTGCTATTGCACATCTTCTTTTCTGTCCGCCCGAAAGATCAAAGGGGGACTTATTCAGCAGCTCCTTACCGAAACCGACAAATTCAGCAGCTTTTATAACTCTTTCTTCTATTTCAGTCTTTGAAAGCCCCATATTTTTAGGACCGAATGCAATATCCTTTGCGCAGGTTTCCTCAAAAAGCTGATATTCAGGATACTGAAAGCAAAGTCCTACCCTGCTTCTTGCTTCTTTTATAGAAGCCTTATCCTTGTTTATATCCTTCCCGTCAAGGAAAATCTGACCGCTTTCGGGCTTAAGAAGAGAATTGAGCATTTTTATAAGGGTACTCTTGCCTGAGCCGGTATGTCCTATGATTCCGACAAGCTCTCCTTTTTCAACCGAGAAGCTTACGTTGTCAAGAGCTGTAATTTCAAACGGTGTTCCGTGGGAATATCCGTATGAAACGTTTTTAACTTCAAGAATAACCATTAAAGACCTCTTATAAATTCAAAATTCTGAGATACTCCTCAGTAAGTTCCTCCTCCGTCAGAGGAAGTCCAGCAACAGGAACGCCTTTTTCTTTAAGAAGCAATGAAAGCTTTACCGTATCGGGAACATCAAGTCCGCAGGAAATAAGCATATCGGTCTGTGCAAAAATCTCACGTGGTGAGCCTTCTGCGAGAATCTTACCTCCGTCAACTACAATTACCTTATCGGCAAAAACCGCTTCCTCCATAAAATGAGTAATGAGAACTATTGACATTCCGTCTGCATTGAGCTTTCTTGCGGTATTAATAACCTCTCGTCTGCCCTGAGGGTCAAGCATTGCAGTCGGTTCATCAAAAACAATACATTCGGGAAGCATTGCTATCATTCCGGCTATTGCGACTCTCTGTTTCTGCCCGCCGGAAAGACGGTGTGTTTCGTGAAGCCTGTAATCATACATTCCTACAGCATTCAGTGCATTATCCACACGCTCTCTTATTATTTTAGGCGCAATTCCGAGATTTTCGGGACCGAATGCAACATCCTCTTCAACAATGGAGGCTACAATCTGATTATCGGGGTTCTGAAAAACCACACCGACCTTTTCTCTTATCTTAAATTCATTCTTTTCGTCAGCGGTATCCATACCGTCAACCAAAACCTTACCTTCAGAAGGTACAAAAATCGAATTGGAAAGCTTTGCAAGGGTAGATTTACCCGAGCCGTTGTGTCCCAAGATTACAACATATTCGCCCTTGTCTACGGTAAAGCTTATATCCTTTACGGCAAAGCTGTCCTTTTCATCTTCATCGTATGTATAAAAAACGTTCTTAAATTCAAGCAGATGTTTATTTTCCATAACTGTTTAATCTCTTTCCCAAACTGCAGTAGCACCGCAGGGAAGCACAAGACCGCTTTCAGAAACAGGAAGACCTATTTCATCGGCACTTACCTTACCGCCAAGGCTTTTCGGTACTACAGAGCCTAAAATATAACTCATAACAGAGGGTGAAAGACCCGTTGTATAGGAGTTTATCATATATAAAAGTGCATCATCGCTTAAAAGACCTGCGCAAAGCTCACAAAGTCCGAAGACCTCGTTTTCAAGCTTCCATACCTCACCGCCGGGACCTCTTCCGTATGAGGGCGGGTCCATTATGATAATGTCATATTTATTGCCGCGTCTTATTTCTCTTTCGGCAAATTTTTTACAGTCATCAACAAGCCATCTTACGCTTCTGTCTGCAACTGAAGAGGAGGCGGCATTCTCCTTTGCCCATAAAACCATTCCCTTCGAAGCATCAACGTGAGCAACGGAAGCTCCCGCTGCAAGTGCGCTGACAGTAGCACCGCCCGTATAAGCAAACATATTCAGTACCTTAACGGGACGGTTTGCTTTTTTTATAATTTCAGCTGTCTTTTCCCAGTTAACAGCCTGCTCCGGGAAAATACCCGTGTGTTTAAATCCCATAGGCTTGATATTAAAAACAAGCTCACCGAAATTTATAGTCCATACGTCCGGAAGCTTTTTATACACTTCCCATCTGCCGCCGCCCGTATTGGAACGAATATATCTTGCATCGGCATTGAACCACAGCTTATTCGTCTTGGGAGTCGACCATATAACCTGAGGGTCGGGTCGGATGAGAATATATTTTCCCCATCTTTCAAGTCTCTCCCCGTCAGAGCAGTCTATAAGTTCATAATCCTTCCAGTTATTAGCCTCTCTCATCAAATCAGCCTTTCTTTAATAACACCTGCAATAAGCTCTGCAAGTCGTTTTATCTGTTCTTTGTTTTTTCCTTCAAGCATAACCCGAACAAGGGGTTCCGTTCCCGAAGCGCGCACAAGCACTCTGCCGTTATCTCCGAGCTCCTTTTCAGCCTCTTCGATTGCAATTCTTATTTCATCGTCCTCACAAAGACGACGCTTACCAATCGCAGAAACCCTTACGTTCAGAAGTATCTGAGGGAATATTTCTATTTTCTCGGCAAGCTCTTTAAGAGACCTGCCCGTTTCTTTTATAACATTAAGAAGCTGTACTGCAGTCAGCTGACCGTCACCCGTAGTGGCAAAATCGGAAAATATCACGTGTCCCGACTGTTCACCGCCGATACTGCAGTCATCCTCAAGCATTTTCAGGAGAACATATCTGTCTCCTACCTTTGTTTTTTCACAGTCTATATTGCTCTTTTCAAAAAAGCGGAAAAGACCGATATTGCTCATTACGGTAACCACCGCTTTATTGTTTTTAAGTCTTCCCTGCTTTTTAAGGGCATCAGCACATATTGCAATTATCTTGTCACCGTCAGCAAGTCTGCCTTCACAGTCTACAGCAAGCACTCTGTCAGCATCACCGTCAAAAGAAAAACCGACATCAAAGCCCTTGCCCTTAACAAACTCCTGAAGCACCTCTATATGTGTTGAGCCGCAGTTCTTATTTATATTAACTCCGTCCGGCTCACAGTTGATTACCGTGCATTCTGCGCCGAGGCTTGAAAATAACCTTTCTGCCGTAACTGAAGCAGAGCCGTTTGCACAGTCAATTGCGATTTTCATTCCGTCAAATCGGAAAGCTGACGTACCTACGATATACTTTATATAACAATCAGCCGCATCCGTATGATAAGTGACACTTCCGACCTCACCGCCGACCTTAAGTGTGGGAGCAATAATTTCATCAAGAATAATAGCTTCAATTCTTTCTTCTGTTTCATCGGGAAGCTTATATCCGTCAGAGCTGAAGATTTTTATTCCGTTATATTCGCATGGATTATGCGAAGCGGAAATCATCACACCGGCGTCATAAGAGTATTTTTTTACAAGAAAAGCCACCGCCGGAGTAGGAACAACCCCCGCAAGAAACACATCACAGCCTACCGAACAAAAACCGGAGGCTAATGCAGAAGTCAGCATATCTGCAGATTTTCTTGTGTCCGTACCGATAAGAACGCGAAGCCTTTCATTTTTCTTGTCCGGAGACAGCACCATAGCAGCAGCTCTGCCTATTTTCAAAGCAAGTTCACAGCCGATTTCAGTATTTGCGATACCTCTTGCACCGTCTGTTCCGAATAATCTGCCCATTAAAAAACTCCTTCATCAGTTATCTGACGGGACAGGCAAACCGAGATGTATATATGCGGCATTGGTAACTACCCTTCCGCGGGGAGTTCTTGCTATAAAGCCTGCCTGCATAAGATACGGCTCATAAACGTCTTCAATGGTAACAGCCTCTTCGCCTATTGCAGCAGAAAGAGTTTCAAGTCCTACGGGACCGCCGTTATAATTTTGTATCATGGTTGTAAGAATAAGTCTGTCGATATTATCAAGACCGAGCTCGTCAATCTCCATCTTAAGAAGTGCTGTCTGTGCATCCTTAAGAGTTATTGCACCGGAGCCCAGCACCTCAGCAAAGTCTCTTACTCGCTTGAGATATCTGTTTGCAATTCTCGGTGTGCCTCTTGAACGGGATGCGATTTCAATTGCCGCATCCGGCTCAATATCAATTCCGAGTATCCTTGCGGATCTTGTTACGATTTCAGAGAGCTGCCCGGGAGTGTAAAGCTCAAGTCTCAAAACAACACCGAAGCGGTCTCTTAAGGGCGCAGACAGACTACCTGCCCTTGTGGTTGCCGCAACAAGTGTAAAATTCTGCAGATCAATACGTATGCTTCTTGCAGAGGGACCCTTGCCTATGATAATATCAATTGCCTTATCCTCCATTGCAGGATAAAGAACCTCTTCAACGCTTCTTGAAAGCCTGTGAATCTCGTCTATAAATAATATGTCGCCGTCGTTAAGATTAGTAAGCAAAGCGGCAAGATCACCCGGCTTTTCAATTGCGGGACCCGAGGTAATTCTTATCTGCGAGCCCATAGTGTTTGCAATTATTCCTGCAAGAGTTGTTTTACCGAGTCCCGGAGGGCCGTAAAGAAGCACGTGGTCAAGAGCCTCGTTTCTTTTGAGAGCCGCCTGCATATAAACGTCAAGATTATCTTTTACCTTATCCTGACCGATATACTCAGAAAGGGTCTTCGGTCTTAAATTTATTTCATAATCTCCTTCTTCTATACCGAATTCGGGAGAAGCGAGCCTTAAGTTATCGTCATCAAATGAGCTGATAGCCATACTTTTTTATCTCCTTGAAAGATTTCTTAAACCCTGTTTAATAAGCTCTTCTACGGAAAGTGTTCCGTCAAGAGAAGAAAGAGCACGTACCGCTTCGCTGTTTGTATAGCCGAGAGCCATAAGAGCACTTACCGCTTCATCGGTGTTACCGCCTGCAGCAATGACATCAGCGGGTGCCAGCTTTTCAACACCGATCTTCTGAGGCACAAGCTTTGAAACCTTATCCTTTAATTCAATTACGATTCGCTGTGCAATCTTAGGACCTACTCCCTGAGCCTTAGTGATACTCTTAACGTCCCCTGCAGTAATACTGAGAGCCAGCATTTCGGGAGTAAGAGCGGAAAGAATGGATACTGCCGCTTTGGGACCTACACCCGAAACGGAAATTAGCATCTTGAAGTAGGAAAGCTCCTCGTTATCATAAAAGCCGAAAAGTTCAACCCCGTCCTCGCGGACTGCAAGATAAGTATAAACAGTAGCGATGTCACCTATATTGCCGAGTTTTCTCAAGGTATTAACTGAGGTTGTAACATCAAATGCAATACCGCCGCATTCAATTGCAACTCTCGTTATATCGCTGTAAACTATTTTACCTGTAAGGCTGTAAAACATAAATTACTCCTTTTATCTCAGAAGATAATGTGATCCGCTGCAATGAGCGTGGCAGATTGCCATTGCAAGTGCGTCAGCGGTATCGTCAGGCTTCGGCACCGCTGAGAGCCCAAGAAGCTGTCTTGTCATTTCCTGAACCTGCTTTTTTTCTGCTCTGCCGTAACCTACAACACTCTGCTTCACCTGCAGGGGCGTGTATTCGAAGCATTCGGTACCGTGTAATTTAGCAGTCAGGAGAATTACGCCTCTTGCCTGCGCAACGTCAACAGCGGTCTTTTTGTTTGTATTGAAAAACAGCTTTTCAACAGCCATTGCGTCCGGCTTATATTTTTCAAAAAGGTAACTCAGGTCTTCATAAATACACTTGAGTCTTTCGGTGAATTCCATACCTGCAGGAGTTGTGATTGCACCGAAATCAAGCACAGTCAATCTGCCTTTATCGTATTTAACTATTCCGAAGCCCACTATGGCATAACCCGGGTCAATTCCGAGAATAATCATCCCTTCACCGCTTTACATAATAATTCATTTTAGTATAGCATATATTATAATTAAATACAACTATTTTATTATATTATTTATAATAAAATAAGCAGTCGGGAGCATACAAAATACCCCCGACAAAAAACAATCTTCAATTAACCGAATCAGCCCTGAACTAATTCGTCGCCGCCCTCGGGAGCTTCCTCCTCAGGAGTAAACACACCGAATCCCATGTAGGATGTGAAGATGTCAAACATTCTTGTTGCATAGTTGATAAAATAAGAAATTGTGGGCATAAAGCTTCTGATCATTCCCATGATGCCGTCTAATGAAAGTCCGTCCATAATAAAGCAACCTTTCTTTATAAATTTTAATTCAAATATATATTACCATACTTCGAGCATAAATGCAAGTACTGATTTACTGAACTGCTTCAGGCTCCGTGGATGCTTCTTCTGAAACTTCGGCAGGAGCATCGGTTGCAGGGGCTTCGGTAGTAGCTTCAACCGGCTCTGTTTCGGGAGCAACGGTTGTAATTTCCTCTGCCAACGTTGTTGCTTCCTCTGATTCGGTAGTAGCTTCAGTTTCCTCCTGCTCTGCAGTCGTCTGCTCGGGAACAACAACAGGTGCCGCAGTTGTAGCTTCCGTCACAGGTGCACTCGTTGTGGTTTCCGTGGGAGCACTTCTTGTTGTAGTTTCTTCTGCAGTTGTTTTTTCTTCCGTTGTTTCCTCTTCCGTAGATTCATCTACGGTTGTTTCTTCGTCTGTGGTCTCTTCGTCAGTCGATTCCTCTTCCGTTGTGGTTTCTTCAACAGTAGTTTCTTCGCCGTTACCACCGGAAAATGCAGGAACAACAAAGAATGCTATAATAAGAGCCAGAGACACAGCAAGCATAATTCCGAGTATTATAAAAAGAGGGGTTCTTGATTTTTTGCCGTC
>JAZOWG010000149.1:0-14600 GCA_045659105.1 Acutalibacteraceae bacterium | reverse complement strand
TAAGCTCTTTGCAGCTTCAAGCATAATTGCACATTCCATTCTCTTTCTGAAAAGGTCACAGCCGTAGGAATATACACCCTTTACAGAGCCCGTTGCGTGGTATGCGTTTGCGGCACATCCGCCCGAGCAATAAAGGTTTGCCCAGCAATCGGCACATTCGGGTCTTGTATATACGTTACAAGAGATAGATTCGTCCTGAATGTCTGTGTTTGTAACTCCCTCAAAAACACTGCCCAAGCGGTATTTTTCCTCGCCAACAAACTGATGGCAGGGGTAAAGGTCGCCCCAAGGGGTCACCGCCATATATTCCGTACCCGAACCGCAGCCCGACACTCTCTTATAGATGCAGGGACCACCTTTAAGGTCGATCATATAATGATAGAAGGTAAAGGGCTTGCCCTCTCTGTGTCGCTTTAACATAAGGTCTGCGAGGTCCTCGTACTGCTTCATAACGACAGTCTTGTCCTCCTCAGTAAGCGCTGAAGGGTCAACGGCAGCACAGACTACGGGTTCCATACTCAGCTCAGTAAAACCGAGATCAAGCATCCTCTTTATATCTTCAAGGAAGTCGGGGTTAGCATGGGTAAATGTACCCCTCATATAGTAATTTTTGTTGTCTCTTGCCTTGACAAATTCCTGAAATTTCGGAACAATCTGATCCCAGGAGCCTCTGCCCTGATAGTCCACACGGAAACGGTCGTGAATCTCTTTTCTGCCGTCAAGACTCAGAACTACGTTACTCATTTCACGGTTTGAAAATTCAATAACATCATCATCAACCAGCATTCCGTTGGTGGTGAGAGTAAAGCGGAAATTCTTGCCCTTTTCCTTTTCAATGCTTCTTGCATATTCCACAAGCTGCTTTACAACGGTGAAGTTCATAAGAGGCTCACCGCCGAAAAAGTCTACCTCAAGATTTCTTCTTGTTCCCGAATTTTCAACAAGAAAATCGAGAGCACGCTTACCCACCTCAAAGCTCATAAGAGCTCTGTCACCGTGATATTTTCCCTGACTTGCAAAGCAGTAGGAGCAGTTGAGATTACAAGTGTGAGCAATGTGAAGACAAAGTGCCTTTACAACACCCGAGGTTCTCTTTTTAAGCTCACCTGCTATAGCCTTGAAGGTATCCTCCGTAAAAAGCTTACCTGACTTCTTGAGCTCACCAATCTGTGCAAGACAGTCTGCAATTTCTTCCGCAGTTACCTCGGGATTATGGGGATATTTCTCAAGAATTGCCTTTGTGATTTCTTCAGCAGAATGGCTTTCATACATATTGATAATATCAAACGAAGCATCGTCAACAACGTGCACCGAGCCTGAATTTGTATCAAGCACAATATTCATTCCGCTGAGTTTATATGAATGTACCATAATATTTCTCCGATTCACAAAAAATGCCGCCAGACGGCGGCAAAATCTGTTAACTTAAATTAGTCCTGATTCTTGTTTTCGCACTGCTGATTTGCAATACCGCAGCTGGTCTTGCAAGCTGACTGGCAGGATGTCTGGCATTCGCCGCAGCCGCCGTTCTTAGCGCTTTCACAGAGATTCTTTGTTTCAATTGTCTGAATTTTCATATTATATATCCTCCGAAACGTTTTTTTATAGTTTATCACATCATTCCCCATAAGTCAATTGACATATTGAAATTTATTAAAAAAGATTACATTTGACAGAAAGGAGCGTTTGTAGTACAATATACACATAAAATTTTTCGGAGGAAAGTTCCCATGACAGCAATACTTAACAAATTTATTTCACTTATACTTGTTCCCATTTTCTTCAACACATTTCTTCCCTTTATTCACATCGCTTCCCTTTTCAGCCTGCCCCAAGAGGTAATTTCTCTTTCTGAAAACGGAATCGGCTCCGAGGAGGACCCCGTGTTCCTTACCGCACACAGAGGCGTTCAGGCTGAAGCTCCTCAGAACACAATCCCCGCTTACGAGAAGGCTGTTGAATACGGATATTATACCGCAGAATGTGACATTCAGCTCACAAAGGATAACGAATGGGTTCTTAATCACAACAGTGATACGGGTGCTATGTTTTGCGAAGTGGCAGAAATTTCCGAGTGCACACTTGAAGAATTAAAAACATTCTCTTACAAAACAGGTGCAAACTTCTGGAAATACGAGGATTTAAGAATCCCTACTCTCGGCGAATATCTTGATGTGTTTATCGGTTCAGAAACCCGTCCTCAGATTGAAATTAAGGCTGACGGCTTTGATATGCTTTACAAAATCATTGATGAAGTCAAGGCAAGAAATATGGAAAAGCAGGCAATAATCATCAGCTTTGATTATGAACAGCTCAAATTCATTGATGAAATGAATTCAGGTATTGAGCTCTGGTATCTCTGCGATGAAATCACACCTGAAATTATTGCAAAAGCTGATGCACTCAATTCCGAGTGCTGGCTCTCACCTAACTTTTCTGCAAACACCGCAGAAACTATTCAGCTTGCAGTTGATGCGGGAATCGGCTGCTCCTTCTGGACAGTAAACGAGCTCGAGGATGCAAAAATGCTCTACGACATGGGTATAAGATACATCGAAACCGATATTTTTATAAACTGATTTTTCTCAGGCTGTTACCACGGTAGCAGCCTATTTTCTTTATAATACTTGACTTACGAGAAAGCTTTTTATATAATTATTTTTAAGTAAATTTTCTGAGAGGAGAATTCTTTAATGAAGCACCCCGAAATTGTAAATAAAATGACCCTTGAGCAAAAGGCTGCTTTTGTTTCAGGTCTCGACTACTGGCACACACAGGGCTCAAAGGAGCTCGGTCTTCCCTCTATCAACATTACGGACGGCCCTCACGGTCTTCGTAAAAAGAACGAAAACAAGAAGACAAGCGACGGCATAGGTCTCGGCAACTCCGTTCCCGCCACCTGCTTCCCTCCCGCATCGGCTACAGCCTGCTCCTGGGACCCTGAGCTTATCGAATATATGGGCAAGGCCCTTGCTGACGAATGCCTTAAGGAAAAGGTATCCGTTATTCTCGGTCCCGGTATGAACATCAAGCGTGCACCTACCTGCGGCAGAAACTTCGAGTATTTCTCCGAGGACCCCGTTCTTGCAGGTAAAATGGCAGCAGGCCTCGTAAAGGGCGTACAGTCTAAAGGTGTCGGCACCTCACTCAAGCACTATGCCTGCAACTCACAGGAAGCATACAGAATGATCGTTGATGAGGTTGTTGACGAAAGAGCTTTAAGAGAGCTTTATCTCACAGCATTCGAAATTGCGGTTAAGGAAGCATCCCCCTGGACCGTTATGAACTCATATAACAGAATCAACGGCGAATATGCCTCACAGAACAGCTATCTTCAGAACAAGGTATTAAGAGGCGAATGGGGCTTTGACGGTCTTATCGTTACTGACTGGGGCTCATCCGTTGACAGAATTCCCGGACTTCTCTGCGGAACAGACCTTGAAATGCCTTCCTCAGGCGGATATAACACAAAGAAGATTATTGATGCGGTAAACAGCGGCGAACTTAAAATTGAGGACCTCGATAAGAGAGTAGATGTCGTAGTTGACCTTATTATCAAATCCAAGCCCGCTCTCGAAAAGGGTGCAGAATTCACCTTCCAGGAGCATCACGAGGTAGCAAGAAAGGTTGCCGAGGGCTCAATGATTCTCCTTAAGAACGATGACGGTATTCTTCCTCTTAAGAAGGGTGCAAAGGTTGCAGTTATCGGTGAGCTGGCAAGTGCTCCCCGTTATCAAGGTGCAGGCTCCTCTGTTATCAATCCCACAAAGCTCGACAACGCACTTGAGGAATTAAAGAAGCTCGGCGTTGACGTTGTTTATGCAAAGGGCTATGACAAAAAGAAAAATGAGATAAATGAAGAGCTCTTTGCAGAAGCTGAAAACGCAGCAAAAAATGCAGATATTGCTCTTGTTTTCGTAGGTCTTACCGAAGAATTTGAGGGTGAAGGCTACGACAGAGAAAATATTGAAATGCCCTCCTCACACAATGCTCTCGTCAGCAGAATCGCAGCTGCAAATGCTAACACGGCAGTTGTTCTTGCAGGCGGCTCCGTGATTAATCTTCCCTGGATAAATGAAGTCAAGGCTCTTCTTGACTCCCGCCTCGGAGGTCAGGCTACCGGCAGCGCTGTTGCCAATATCCTTACCGGTGCCGTTAACCCCTCAGGTAAAACAAGCGAAACCTATCCCCTTTCCTACTCAGACAATCCCACCTACGGCAACTATCCCGCAGGTCCCGTTACAAGTGAGCACAGAGAATCCGTTTATATCGGTTACCGTTACTACGACAAGGCAAAGAAGGACGTTCTCTTCCCCTTCGGTTACGGTCTTTCATACACAACCTTTGAATACAGCGATTTAACCGTATCTGCAGATGAAATCAATGATACCGACGAGCTTACCGTAAGCTTCAAGGTAAAGAACACCGGTGACGTTGCAGGTGCAGAGGTTGCTCAGGCTTACGTCGGTGACATCGAATCCACCATTTACCGTCCTCTCAAGGAGCTTAAGGCGTTCAAGAAGGTATTCCTTCAGCCCGGCGAAGAAAAGGAGGTTACCTTCACTCTTTCAAAGAGAGCCTTCGCATTCTTCAACGTATATTCAGGCGAATTCCAGGTTGAAAGCGGCGACTTTGCAATCCTTATCGGTGCTTCATCAAGAGACATCAAGCTTATTAAGACCGTAAAGGTAAATTCAACAGATTCGGCAACTATCCCCGATTACTCTGTAAGCGCTCCCGCATACTACACAGCAGACCTTTCCGCTATGAAGGGTGCACAGTTTGAGGCTGTTCTCGGAAGACCTCTTCCCTCCTCTGAGCGTGACACAAGCAAGCCCATAGACATCTATTGCTGTCTTGACGATGCAAGACACACAAAGTGGGGCGGCAAAATCTGTAACCTCATAGAAGGTATGATGTCAAAATTCGGCTCCGACGCAAACGGCGACGGTAAGATGATTGCCGCTATGGCAACTCAGATTCCCATCAGAAACTTTATCGCTATGAGTATGGGAGTATTCTCCGTCGAAATGGCAGACGGTCTTCTTATGGTTCTTAATGACGACAAGTCAAGCTTCAAGGGAGTTATGAAAATTATCGGCAGAATCGGACCTGCAATCACAAAGCTTCCCGCACTTATTAAATCTATCTGATAAACCAGATAAGCCTGCCTTTTTACCGGCAGGCTTTTAATCTAACAAAATATTAACAATACTGTGATATGATAGCATATATAAAATTTCCGGAGGCTTTTTATGTTCAATATTCTTATAGTTGAAGACGATAAAGCATTAAATAAATCCTTCTGTTCATTTCTCAATCAGCAGGGTTATAATACCGTAGGCTGTTACAATGCAGAGGAAGCCTTTGTTGCGATGTACGAAACTGTATTCGATATTATAATTTCCGATATTATGATGCCGGGCACCGACGGCTTTCAGTTTGCAAAAAACGTCAGAAGTATAAATGAATCCGTTCCGATTCTCTTTGTCACGGCAAAGGATGATTTTGCCTCCAAGGAAAGAGGCTATAAGGCAGGAATAGACGATTATATGGTAAAGCCCATAGACCTTCAGGAGCTTCTGCTTAAGATAGGGGCAATTCTCCGCCGTGCAGGTATCAATAACAGCAAGGTGCTGACCGTCGGCAATTTCACAATGAATCTCAATGAATATACAGCCTATCTTGACGGAAAAGAAATCATTCTGACTACAAGAGAATTCAGCCTTCTTTATAAGCTTCTTTCATATCCTAAAAAGGCATTCACCCGTTCACAGCTTATGGATGAATTCTGGGAAGCAGATACTGAATCAGGCACACGTACCGTTGACGTTTATATGACAAAGCTTCGTGCAAAGCTTGCCGATTGCAATGCATTCGAAATTGTAACCGTAAGAGGTCTCGGCTACAAGGCGGTGATTAAGGAGTGAAAAAGCACTCAAAAAGACGTCTTCTTCTGAACTTCATTCTTACCTTTCTCGTATTCTTCATTTTATCAGGCTCTGTGGTAACCGTCTCTTTTCTTCTGTATTTTAAGCTTGCAGATGCGGCAGAAACTCACATTCACAGCTTCACTCCCCTTGTCTTTATCAACCTTTTAATTGTTTCGGCAATTTTCGGTTTTTTCGGCACCTTATGGAGAATTCATACTGTAGAAAAGCCTATTGCGGAAATCAATGAAGTACTTGTCAGAATCAAAAAAGGCGAACTTGCTTCAAAGCTTAAAAGACGAGGTTATACATCGCGATATTCTGCGATAGTAAAGAATATTAATGTTATAGCTTCCGAGCTTTCAAGCATTGATAACCTTAAGGTTTCCCTTATATCAAACATTTCTCACGAGCTGAAAACCCCAATGAGCGTTATAAGCAATTATGCAGCGCTTCTGCAGACGGAAAACCTTTCCGAGGAAAAGAGAATTGAGTATGCAAAAAACATCGCAGATTCCTCTAATAAGGTAACCGAGCTTATAACCAATATCCTTAAGCTCAATCAGCTGGAAAATCAGAAAATCCCTTCAAATATGACTGAATACAACCTCAGCGAGCAGCTGTGCGAGTGTCTTCTTTCCTTCGAATCCGTATGGGAAGAAAAAAATATTGACCTGATAACAGAAATTGAGGATGACGTGAATGTTATATCCGATATGCAGTTAATGAGCATAGTCTGGAACAATATTCTTTCAAATGCCTTCAAATTCACTCCCGAAAACGGTCAGGTAACCGTTTCCCTTACCACGGGTAAAAAATATGCCGTAGTAAAAATTTCCGATACCGGCTGCGGAATTCCCGAAGGGCAGACAGAGCTTATTTTCGACAAATTCTATCAGTGCGACTCTTCCCGTTCAACCGACGGCAACGGTCTCGGTCTTGCCCTCGTAAAACGCATTATTAACCTTACCGACAGCATCATAAAGGTAGAAAGCGAAGAGGGAAAAGGAACAGCATTTACTGTAAAAATCCATAAAAGCTAAAGGGAGGCAAATCACCTCCCTTTTCATTATTTTTTGAAAGTAACCGTAAAAACCGTTCCGTTTTCTGCATCGCTTTTGACATCAATATCCGCTCCGTGAAGAGATGCAAGATTCTTACAGATGGAAAGTCCCAGCCCGTAACCGCCGCCTGCGGTTCTTGCCTTATCAGAGCGATAAAAACGTTCAAAGATATAAGGCATATCCTCCTCAGGGATAGGAGCTCCCGTATTTTTAGCAGAAAGATAAATATCATATCCTATAAAGCGCTTCAGATGGTATGCCCTTTTCTTTTTAAGCGTCAGCACAGCCTCTCCGCCGAGCCCTGCATACTTTACGGCATTGTCAAGAAGAATATGAACTATCTGATTAAGAGCCACAGCTTCACCCTTTACATAAATATCCTTTTCAATATCCGTAACAAGGGTAACGCCCTGCTCGAATGCGACGGGCTCAAACTGTAAGGCTGACTGCATTGCAATATCCGAGAGGTTTACATCCTCAAACAGATTCTTACGGCTCATATTATCCGTTTTTGCAAGAAGCAGAAGCTTTTCGACAAGCTCTCGCATATGAGATGCTTCCTCTCCTGTGCTGCTTATCCACTGCATCTGACTTTCAACGGATTCATCCTTATGCGATTGAAGGATGCCGTTGTTTGTAAGTATTACCGTCAACGGAGTTTTAAGCTCGTGGGAAGCATCTGCAATAAAGTTTTTCTGCTGCTCCCACGCCTTTTCAACAGGCTTTAAGCACATTGAAGCAAGAAAACGCATTATTGCCCATAAAACAACAGAAGAGAAAATAAGAAAAATTCCTCCGTCGACAAGTATTACCTTAAGATACTGGAAATACTGTGTTGAATCGGCAAATGCTATTCTCGTCCCGTTAACAAAGCTATATTTATGATAAAACAGGCTTAAATGGTTAATATGCCCGAAATCATTCTGATTTTCAAGCGCATAGGATACTGCTCTTTTAACTGTGATTTCGTTCATATCGGCACGGCTGAAATCGAGTATAGTTATATTTCCGAGCTCCTTTGCTTCAACCACACACACATTTCCCGAATGAAGAGCAAACAGAGAATTCTGAGCATCACTGACACCAATCTGGGGAGCAAAAACAGATTCGGGAGATGCAGAATAAGTCTGAAGCACCGACTTCATATCAAGAGTAATCGTAACAAAGAAGGCGGCACCGGTAACTATATAAAAAAATGCCAGCACCATAAGAATAATTGACATCGAAATTGCCACAAAGCGGCGTCTGAGTCTGTTAAGCATCCTGCTTCACCTCAAGACGGTAGCCGATTTTTCTGAGAGATGCTATCTCAACCGTGCTTCCGATAAAATCAAGCTTTTTACGAAGGAAGGATATATAAACCTCAACGTTATTATCAACGGCGTTTGAGTCATATCCCCAAACTCTTACAATCAGGTCATCCTTTGTAACAACAATACCGGGACTGCTCAGGAATATTTTCATAATCTCGAATTCCTTAAAATTAAGGTGAACACTCTTCCCGTTACACAAAAGGTCACAGGTTGAAAGATTAAGCTTCAAGCCTTCAAAGGAAAGCTCATCAAGCACCACTTCTCCCTGACGTCTCGTAAGCGCACGTATACGGGCAAGAAGCTCCTGAGGGTCAAAAGGCTTTGTCATATAATCGTCAGCACCCGCATCAAGTCCCTTTACCTTATCGGCGATCTGGTCCTTCGCAGTCAGCATAAGAACGGGAGTTGCAATCTTCTCCTTGCGAAGCTTTGTTGCAACCTCATATCCGTTTATGCCGGGAAGCATAACGTCAAGAATTATTATGTCGTATATTCCGCTGACTGCAAGATCATAGCCGTCCGCACCGTCATATGCGACGTCCACCATATATTTCTGCTGAGTCAGAATATGCTCAAGTGCCGCGGCCAATCGCTTTTCATCTTCAACAACAAGAATCTGCATAAAATACCTCCCGTATTTTCTAACTTAATTATTACATAAATGTGTTCTTCTTTCAATACTTTATTACATGCTTCTTAAAAGTTACTTAAAATGATCTATTATTATATTTTATTATAATAATTAAAAAAATACGCATACAAAATGTTGACTTATATATAATAAAATGTTACATTATAAGGTAATTCGGCTTACTTTTTTGCCATAAATCACGACATAGCTTATTCAGGAGAGGTACACTTATGCCTATTACCGAAATATTGCAGAAAAATGCAGATTTTTATCCCAATGACTTAAGTCTGGTTGAAATAAACCCCAGACTTGACAACAAAACGAAAATGACATGGAGAGAATATTCTCTTATTGTTACAGACCCCACTCAGGCGTACAGAAGAGAAATGACTTGGGGAGAGTTCAATAAGACAGCGAACCGCTTTGCAAACCTTCTTCTCACAAGAGGAATTAAGAAGGGTGACAAGGTTGCTATTCTTATGATGAACTGCATTGAATGGCTCCCCGTTTATTTCGGTGTTCTTAAAACGGGAGCCGTTGTAGTACCTCTTAACTACAGATATACTGCAGATGAAATAAAATACTGCATAAATAAAGCAGATGCCGATTTCATTGTTTTCGGTCCCGAGTTCACAGGTCGAATCGAAGAAATCTGCCACCGTGTACCCCGTGTCAAAATGTGGCTTTACTGCGGTGAGGACTGCCCCTCCTTTGCAGACAGCCTTGATGAGCTTATTTCATATTGCTCCTCAAAATCACCGAAGATTCAGCTGACAGACAGCGACGATGCGGCAATCTACTACTCATCGGGCACAACAGGCTTCCCGAAAGCTATTCTTCATTCACATAAGGCTCTTATGCACGCTTGTATGACTGAGCAGGCACATCACTCCCAGACTAAGGATGACGTTTTCCTTCTGATTCCTCCTCTCTACCATACGGGTGCGAAAATGCACTGGTTCGGCTCCTTCCTTGTGGGTGCGAAATCCGTTATTCTCAAGGGTATCAAGCCCGAATGGATTATAAACACCGCAAGCGAGGAAAAGTGTTCAATCGTCTGGCTTCTCGTTCCGTGGGCACAGGATATTCTCGATGCGATAGATTCAGGCGAAATTGATCTTTCGCAGTACGATCTCTCCCGTTGGAGGCTTATGCACATCGGTGCTCAGCCCGTACCTCCGTCTCTTATAAAGAGATGGCAGACAGTTTTCCCGAATCATCAGTACGATACAAACTACGGACTCAGCGAATCAATCGGTCCCGGATGTGTACATCTCGGTGTTGAGAATATACATAAGGTCGGTGCAATCGGCAAGGCCGGCTACGGCTGGCAGGTAAAAATTGCCGATGAACACGGAAATGACGTGCCTCAGGGCGAGGTCGGTGAGCTTGCTGTCAAGGGACCCGGTGTTATGAAATGCTACTATAAGGACGAAAAGGCAACTGATGAAATCCTTAAGGACGATTGGCTCTATACCGGAGATATGGCAATGTGTGACGAAGACGGTTTTATTTTCCTTGTTGACCGTAAGAAGGACGTTATTATCTCAGGCGGCGAAAATATTTACCCCGTACAGATTGAAGATTTCTTAAGACGTCACGATGGCATTAAGGATGTTGCCGTTATCGGTATTGCACATCCCAGACTCGGCGAAATTGCCGCCGCAATCATTGAAGCAAAGGAAGACGTAACGCTTACGGAAGAGGAAATCATTGATTTCTGTCTTGACCTTCCAAAGTACAAGCGTCCCAGAAAGATTATTTTTGCAGACGTTCCCAGAAATCCCACAGGCAAGATTGAAAAGCCTGCACTCAGAAAGAAATATCAGAGTGAAAACCTCATAAAGATGCAGAACGAAATAAAATAAGGTGACATACAAATGAAACAGTTAATGTTAGGTAACGCAGCCGTAGCCCGTGGCTGCTATGAAGCAGGTGTCCGTGTTGTTTCATCATACCCCGGCACACCCAGTACAGAAATTACCGAAAATGCGGTAAAATATGATGAAATATACTGCGAATGGGCACCCAACGAAAAGGTCGGTGCAGAGGTTGCCATAGGTGCAGCAATTGCCGGAGCAAGAGCAATGACATGCTGTAAGCACGTGGGTCTCAACGTTATGGCTGACCCCGTATTCACAGCTTCCTACACAGGTGTCAACGGCGGTCTTGTTATTGCCGTTGCTGATGACCCCGGAATGCACTCATCCCAGAACGAGCAGGATTCCCGCCATTACGCAAAGGCGTCAAAGATTATGATGCTTGAGCCTTCAGATTCCTCCGAATGTAAGGAATTCACGAAAATGGCATTCGAGCTCAGTGAGAAGTTCGACACACCCGTTTTCCTTCGTCTTACAACAAGAGTTTCCCATTCTCAGAGCCTTGTTGAATTGTGCGACAGAGAAAACGATGAGCTGAAATTATACGAAAAGAACCCCGCAAAATACGTTATGATGCCCGGCAACGCCATAAAGAGACACGTTGACGTTGAAAACAGAATTAAGGCTCTTGAGGAATATGCAGAAAGCTCTCCCCTCAACACCGTTGAAGACAACGGTGCGGAAATCGGCATCATCACCTCAGGTATTACATATGCATATGCGAAAGAAGCACTCGGCACTCAGGCAAACTTCTTAAAGCTCGGTATGGCTTATCCTATGCCCGTCAAGCTCATAAAAGACTTTACTGCAAAATGCAGAAAGGTATACGTACTCGAGGAGCTTGACCCCTTCATTGAAGAGCATTGCAGAGTAAACGGCATAGACGTAATCGGCAAGGACGCCTTCACTCTTCTCGGTGAATACAGCGTAAATCTTATAAAGAAGGTTGTACTCGGAGCAGAAATTGAAGATGTTAAGCCCGAGCCCATTCCCGTCCGTCCTCCCGTTATGTGCGCAGGCTGTCCCCACAGAGGTACCTTCTACGTGCTCAAGAAGCTCGGTCTTACTGTATCAGGTGACATCGGCTGTTACACTCTCGGTGCTGCCGCTCCTCTGGGTGCAATTGATACGACAATCTGCATGGGTGCATCTGTCAGCGCCGCTCACGGTATGGCAAAGGCAAGAGGTGCCGAATTCAACAAAAAGCTTGTTTCCGTTATCGGTGACTCAACCTTTATGCACTCCGGTATCACGGGACTTATAGATATTGTTTACAATAAGGGCGCAAATACAGTTCTTATTCTCGACAACTCCATTACAGGTATGACCGGACATCAGGACAATCCCACAACGGGCAGAACAATCAAGGGGGAACCCACAAAGCAGGTTGACCTTGAGCTTCTCTGTAAGGCTGTAGGCATTGATAACGTTGTTATTGCTGACCCCTTCGACGTAAAGAACTTTGAAAAGGTTGTCAGAGAAGAAACGGCAAAGGACGAGCCCTCAGTTATCATTGCTCAGCGTCCCTGTGCTCTTCTCAAAACCGTAAAATACACAGGCAGATGTGTAATCACAGATAAATGCAAAAACTGCAAGATGTGCCTCAAGGCAGGCTGTCCCGCAATCACGGTCAAGGACGGAAAGCCCTTCATTGATGCAACACAGTGTAACGGCTGCGGTCTTTGTATGAATATATGCCCCTTTGATGCTATAGAAAAGGAGGAGGCTTAATATGGAAACCAGAAGCATTATGATAGTCGGAGTCGGCGGTCAGGGCACCTTACTTGCCAGCCGTATTCTCGGAAATGCGGTTATCAGCCAGGGCTGGGACGTTAAGGTTTCAGAGGTTCACGGTATGAGCCAGAGAGGCGGCTCCGTTGTAACATACGTGCGCTACGGTGAAAAAGTTCACGCCCCCATTATTGACAAGGGCGGCGCCGATATGATTTTAGCCTTCGAGCTTCTTGAAGCAAAGCGCGCTCTTCCCTTCCTTAAAAAGAACGGCAAAATCATAGTAAATACGCAGGAAATCGATCCTATGCCCGTTATAATCGGTGCAGCCGAATATCCTGAAAATCTTACAGAAAATCTTAAGGCAAATGCGGACACAACAGCGGTTGACGCACTTTCTCTTGCAAAGGCTGCAGGCAATCCCAAGGCAGTAAACGTTGTTTTAATCGGCGTTATGGCTAAAAACTGGGACATTCCGTACGAGGTATGGACCGAAACAATAAAGAAAACCGTTCCCGACAAATTCCTCGAAGTAAACCTTAAGGCCTTCGAGCTCGGATACAACTCATAAGGAGAATAAAAATGAAAGAATTAAACAGAAAAATTGAACATCTTTCCGATTCCGTTATCAGAAGAATGACAAGAATTTCAATGGAATGCGGTGCAATTAACCTTTCTCAGGGCTTCCCCGATTTCGACCCTCCCAAGTTCATTATGGACAATCTTGCAAGAGTAGCATCCGAGGGCCCTCACCAGTATTCTCCCACCTGGGGCGCATATAACTACAGAGCCGCTGTTGCAAAGAAGGTCGGAATGTTTATGGGCATTGAGCTTGATCCCGACAAGAACGTACTCGGCACCATCGGCAGCACAGAGGCTATGATGGCTACAATGATGGCTATTTCAAACCCCGGCGACAAGATAGTTATCTTCTCCCCCTACTTCGAAAACTACGCAGCACAGAGCCTTTTTAACTCAATTGAGCCTATCTTCGTTCCCCTTGTTCCCCCTTCATTCACATTTGATGCGGACAGACTTGAGGAGGCATTCAAGGACCCCAAGACGAAAGCTATGCTTCTTTGCAACCCCTCAAACCCCTCAGGCCGTGTATTCACAAGAGAGGAGTTACAGACAATTGCTGACCTTGCCATCAAATATGATGTTATCGTAATTACCGACGAGGTTTACGAGCACATCATTTTTGAGCCTCACAAGCATACTTATATTGCTTCTCTTCCCGGAATGTGGGAAAGAACAATCTGCTGCTCATCACTTTCAAAGACATATTCCATCACCGGTTGGAGACTCGGCTACATCGTAGCCTGCGAGGAGCTTATGAACCGTTGCAAAAAGATTCACGACTTCCTTACAGTCTGCGCTCCCTCTCCTCTTCAGGAAGCTATTGTTGCAGGTCTCGAGGCACCTATGTCTTACTATAAGGAGCTTCAGGACCACTACACCCATATGAGAGACATCTTCGTAGGCGGACTCAAGGACCTCGGCTGGAAGTTCACCGAGCCCGAAGGCTCTTACTTTATGATGGTTGACATCTCCGAATTCCAGAAAGGCAGAACTGACGTTGAATTCTGTGAAGAGCTTGCTTACAAGGTAGGCGTAGCCGCAGTTCCCGGTTCATCCTTCTTCCGTGAGGATGTAAACCACCTTGCTCGATTCCACTTCGCAAAGAAGGACGAAACACTCTACGAAGCACTTGAAAGACTTTCCAAGATCAAGGAACTTATGTAAAATTATAACATTACAAAAAAGCATATCGGATTTTTTTGTCCGATATGCTTTTTAATTATCATACTGTTATTCATTATCTGTCATGTGCGGTGGAACTCAAGCCACTTTACATATAACGGAAGCCACGAATCAGCAAGAGGCTGATTTTCGGCAGAACCGAGACCGTGTCCGCCATAAGGGAAAACATGAAGCTCACATGGAATTTTTGCTTTTATAAGACTTGATGCAAGCCTTAATGAGCATTCGGGATTAACACCCTCATCCTCTGCAGTATGCCATAAAAACGCAGGGGGTGTGTCCTCTCT
>JAZOWG010000148.1:0-12951 GCA_045659105.1 Acutalibacteraceae bacterium | reverse complement strand
ATGACCCGCGTCGAGGTGTTTGACAAGATAGGTGAGGATGAAAATCTTCAGGAGGTTGCCTTCGCAAATGAGGAAAAAACCGTCCTTGTAATTGTAAATAACGGGGAAAATGAAAAGGATATAAAATTCCTCGAAAAATGCACTGCTTCTGCGGTTTATGTTACGGATAAGGACCATAACTGCGAAAAGGTTGCAGACGGCATTGACGGCACAAAATACACCCTCTCCGCACGAAGCATAACAACCTTTGTTTTTGATAAGACAGTAGTATAAAAAAAGCCTGCGGAATTTTTCCGTAGGCTTTTTGTTGTATCATATAAGATCGTCTTTTGTTTTTCCAAACATATAATTTTTATATTCATTTTGGGGGAGATTGTTCATGAATCTTAACCAACGTAATATTTCAGGGGTTCTTTCACCGAAAGGACTGCAACCATGTGCCATTTCAATGAGCCAAATACTACCGCCATTTACATTTGCCTCAATCAATATAGGTTCTTCAGTTTCATCAATTGTGAAATCCCAATTTACAGAGCCAATCTGCGGAAGACTTGCATGCATTTTTTTTGCGCTATCAATAATCTTTTGGAAATTTGATATTTCATAGCTGTCGAATACAATACCTGTATCTGGATGCTTGCTGTATTCTTTTTTGAATTCAGTAAATGCAGTCTTGTGTAGTCTTCCATCATTATTTACCGCGATAAACATTCCTCCTGCGTGTGCGTTGTCTACCACTGCATTTCCCTGACCTATCCTCATGATTATGGGGAGGATACATATTTCATTCTTCCATCTGTATGTAATGACACGGAAAGTATTTGCACTGTTAGAATAGATATTTCTTATTGAATTGCTGCAAACAATGAGTTCCTGAATACAAAAATCGGTTCCAATGTCATTTATAATTGTTTCTGCGGTCTTTGAAGACAATATATCTATCCCGTTGATCATATTAATCATAAAGCAACCTTCACCGCTTGACGAATCTATGCTAGGCTTTACGAATGCTTTGCCAATGTTTGAAATATATGAAACTGCTTCATCTTTCGTTAACGGTGTTTGTCCGTTAAAATAAAAACCTTTTGAACAGGAAAGGATTGTTTTCGGTGTTTTTATATTTGCGCCTGACGCAAGTAATGGCAAAATGTTTTTATCTTCAAAAACATTTGCATAATGACTATTCAGGTTCATATAGTATTCAAATTCAGGAATATAAAGTGTTTCAGGAAAATATGCGGGGTCAAACCTTCCTGTAAATGCTGTAAAATGTTTATGCCAGATATAGGGAATTTTTTCTCCATAATTGTTGATATAGAGGTCATCAATCTTCGAGAGTTGCTCTGCAGATAATAAAACACTATCATAAATGCTTTTTCTTCTGGGATCATCAAATTTTTTAAGTGTTTTAAGCTTTTGGGTCTCTTGATATGATAAGCGCGGATTGTTTTTCTCTTTGCGATATTGCTTAATCGCTTTAAAGATAATATAAAGCAGTTCTTTAATTTTTTTCAGCATTTTTTTGTCTCGTCCTTACTTTTTTTAGCATTAAAAAACTCTACCTGTTCATTGTCGTTACCTTTTACGAAGGCTACGGTGATGGACATTTTTTCGGGGCTGGAATCAAGGGGTACGGTTTTCGGATAGGTAAGGGGAGTAAAGCCTGCCTCGAGAGCCTTGTTGAAGGCTGCTTCGGGGTCGTCGCAGTACATAGCAAAGTGCTGCCACTTGCCTTCCTCTGCGTACTTATCGCCGCCGTCGGCAAAGAGCTCAATGATATCGCCGTTTCCGATGTCGAGCATTACAATGAGCTTTTCACCCTCTCCCCAGCGTACCTTTTCAGTCATACCGAGAGCAGTATACATCTTGAGAGATTTTTCAATATCCTTGCACCTGAGGGCAACGTGGTGGAAGCCGAGATTCTTTATAACTTCATTTGCCATAGCATTACCTCATATATGTTTATTTATGAATTCGCATACCTTATCAATGCACAGAGCTCCTGCCTCTGAGTAGGGCTCAAGTGCGCTGAAAACGTGGGGAAGATGCTTGCCCTCAAACTTCGGGAAGTCCAGAAGCTGAGCCTCAACAGAGCTTTCAAGAAGGGTTCTGTAAAGCCTTCTTGTCTGCTTAAGGGCAAGTGTGTCGCCTGAACTTGTTGTAAGGATTGTGGGAGGAAAGGAGGGTGCCTCACGGATAAGCTCGTCAATATTCATATAACGGCGTGTGCTTTTCTTTGTCCCGTTTTCGCCCCACATAATTCTGCAGTAAAGCCCCATAGGCAGGGAATCGTTCATATAAGCAACGGGGGATGTCAGCACAAGGCAGTTGAATTTGAGTCCGTGGTCAGCTGTATCAAAATATCCTCTGAGCATTTCTGCTTCCGAAATTGCAGCCGTAAATGCGGCAAGCTGTCCGCCTGCTGAGTCACCCGTAAGGATAATTCTGTCGGGGTCGCAGGGGAAATCTGCCATAATCTCCTTTACCTTAGCTATTGCAAGGGCAACGTCCTGAAGCTGAGCAGGGACAAGCACCTCGGGAACAAGGCGGTAGCTTAAATTGAAAACAACGAAGCCTCTTTTTGCAAGATACTGAGCGTAAATCTTGTTGAGATCCTTTGTTCCGTACATCCATCCGCCGCCGTGAATCTCAATAATCACGGGAAGGGGGCCTTCTGCGTCCTCGGGGTAGTATACGTCAAGCATATGGTATTCGCTGCCCGAGTCGGTGTAGGGGATGTTGCAGACCTCTTTTATTCCCTCGGGAAGAGAAAGGGATGCTATTCTTTTGTCATCCTGAGGCTTTGTGACGTTATTCCAGAACCAGCCGAAAGCTTTTGTGAGCGTATTCATATTATTTATCCCCGTTTTTCTGCTCCATTACAGCGCAGATGCTGAAAATTGCGGCACCGACGAATATAAGAAGAATAACTGAATAAGCAATTCCGAGCTTCATATAGTCGAAGGAGGCAACATTTCCGAGAAGTGCACCGAGAAGCTGATTTGTGTTGCCGAGAATTGTGTTGAGATTGAATGCGCCGTTAAGGAAGGGCTTTGCGAAGGCATCAAAGGAGGCATTCATAATAACTGCCGAAAGAGCACCGATAACAGAAATAATAAGGGAAGCGCCGGGCTTTTTTGTTGCTGCGGAAACAATTGCGAGAACAAGAGCGGTTATAATGCAGATTACGAAAAATACCGCAAATACCGCACCCCAGTGAAGACCGGGAAGCATATCAATAATTTCCTGCTTCTTTTCGCCTGAAATGGCGTTCCATATAGTTGAAATGAGATTACCCGTTGTGCCTTCCTTTGCCTTTATAGCGAGATTCACTATGTCGTTAAGACTTACGAACTCACTGAGCCCGAAGGTGTCAAGAAGATTAGTCTTCGTTTCTCCCGAGCTGAAGCCCGAGGTGATGAGAATTCTGAAAATCGGAAGAAAGAAGCTTACGGGAAGAACAAGAAGCGAAATAACGGGAGTAATAATTCTGTGAAGCAATTTCATATTATCACCTTATTTCTTGTAGGAGGAGTTAAGCTGTACCGTTCTGTTGAAAATGAGCTTTCCTTCCGTGCTGTCCTTGTCGACTGCAAAATAGCCGTTTCTTACGAACTGGAAGGACTCCTCAGCCTTTGCTTCTGCAAGGCAGGGCTCAACAAGGCAGTCCTTAAGAACGATAAGAGAATCCTTATTGATTGCGTCAACGAATTCCTCGTCGGGAATTGATGCGGGATCCTCAACATCAAAGAGCTTGTCGTAAAGACGAACCTCAGCCTTAATTGAATCGGGGCCTGCCCAATGGATTGTTCCCTTTACCTTTCTGCCGTCGGGAGCGTCGCCGCCCTTGGTTGCAGGGTCATAGGTGCAGTGAATACAGGTCACCTCACCGTTTTCATCGGTTTCGTAGGATGTGCAGGTAAGGAAATATGCACCCTTGAAGCGTACCTCGTTGCCGGGGAACATTCTGAAATACTTCTTGGGGGGATCAATCATAAAGTCGTTCTTTTCGATGAAGATTTCTCTTCCGAAGGTAACCTCTGACTTACCCATTTCGGGGTGGTCGGGGTGGCGGTCAACGAGAAGCTTTTCCGTCTGTCCCTCGGGGTAGTTATCAACGATAACCTTAAGAGGCTCTAAAACTGCCATTGCACGGGGTGCGTTTGCATTGAGCTCATCTCTTACACAGCTTTCAAGAAGACCGTAGTCAACAACGCTGTATGCCTTTGAAACGCCTACCTTCTCAATGAAGGCTCTGATTGCCTTTGCAGGGTAGCCTCTTCTTCTCATACCGCAGATTGTTGCCATTCTGGGGTCATCCCAGCCGGAAACCAGCTTGTCTGTTACAAGACGGATGTTTCTTCTCTTGCTTGTAATGCAGTAGTTGATGTTAAGACGTGCAAATTCAATCTGTCTGGGAGGCTCCTTGAAGCCGATTTCCTTGATGAACCAATCATAAAGAGGTCTGTGGTTTTCGAATTCAAGAGAGCAGAGTGAATAGGTTACGTTTTCCTTTGCATCGGATAAGGGGTGTGCAAAGTCGTACATAGGATATACGCACCACTTGTCCCCCGTCTGATGATGGGAAACGTGCATAATTCTGTAAATTACGGGGTCGCGCATATTGAGATTGGGGGAAGACATATCAATCTTTGCGCGGAGCACCTTTTCACCGTTAGCGTACTTGCCCTCTGTCATTTCCTTGAAAAGACGGAGGTTTTCTTCTACGCTTCTGTCTCTGTAGGGGCTGTTTTTGCCGGGCTCTGTAAGAGTACCGCGGTATTCGCGCATTTCGTCAGCCGTAAGGTCACATACGTAAGCCTTGCCGTTTTCAATGAGTTTTATTGCACATTCGTAGATGAAATCGAAATATTCTGAGGCGTAGTAAACGTTTTCCCAGTTGAAGCCCAGCCACTTGATGTCCTCCATAATGGATTCAACGTACTCAACGTCCTCCTTTGAGGGGTTGGTGTCGTCAAGACGGAGATTGCAGATACCGCCGTATTTTTCAGCCGTTGCAAAGTCAATGCAGATAGCCTTTGCGTGACCGATGTGAAGGTAGCCGTTGGGCTCCGGAGGGAAACGGGTCTGCACACGGGTATTTACACCGGCGGCAAGATCCTCGTCAATAAAGTCGTGTATAAAATTGCTCGAAAGAGCAGAGGTTTCAATTTCAGCCATTGTATTTGTTCCTTTCGCTTATTATAAAGATGCTTTGAAGCTGTCAAGTCTTGCGAATACTCTTTCCTTGCCGAGAGCACCGAGGATTGCGTGAAGATCGGGGGTGTTAGTTCTGCCCGTTACCGCAACACGGATAACCGTTGAAACGTCACCTACGTGACCCTTGAATGCCTCGGGATTCTTCTTGAATTCCTTTACGTTGGGGGTAAAGCCTAAGGGCTCGCAGAGGTCCTTGATTTTTGTAAACCAGGTATCCTTGTCGTCGTTTTCGTCGAAAACGTTCTTATAAGCATCGATAATTGCCTTTGCATCCTCTGCCTTGATGTTTTCGGGAAGAGAAGCGTCGTTTACGTAAAGGCTGTCGTACATATATGAAACGTAGCCCTTTACGTCGGACCAGGTAATGATGTCCTTACGGGGCTTGGGTGTTTCGCGGTCAATATTGAGAATTGCCTTAGCGTATGCGGGGTCTGCGGTGAAGAGATTATAAAGCTCCTCATCATAAGTCTTTGCCCAGCTTACGGTGCTTTCGTAAACCTCTTCTGCTGTCATAAGGGAAACGACGTTTTTGCAGATGTCATTGAGCTTGAGAATATCGAAAAGTGCACCCGAGGAGCTCATTTTCTTGAAGGAGAAGGGGAAGGAATACTTATCTGCTGTGGGGTTAGCCTTTCTCCAGTCCTCAAAGTTTGAGTTTGCAAGGGTCATAAGGTATTCGATAACGCCGTCTGCAGGGAAGCCCTGTTCAACGTAGAAGCTGACGCTTGCTTCGGGGTCCTTTCTCTTGGAAAGCTTTCTTTTGTTGCCGTCATCAAGCTTCATAATGGGGGAGATGTGTGCGAACTTGGGAGCCTTGTAGCCTAAAAGCTTGAAAAGCTGGATGTGTAAGGGAAGGGAGGAAATCCACTCGTCGCCTCGTACAACGTGGGTGGTTCTCATAAGATGATCGTCAACTGCGTGTGCGAAATGGTAGGTGGGAATTCCGTCTGTTTTGAGGAGAACTAAATCCTGAATGTTTTCGGGCATCTCGATTTTGCCCTTTATCTGGTCCTCAACTATAATCTTTCTGCTTTCGTCGCCGTCGGAGCGAAGACGTACGGTGTAGGGAATACCTGCCTTTATCTTTTCTTCCTGCTGTTCAATTGTAAGATTTCTGCAGGCGGCATATTTTCCGTAGTAGCCGGGGTTTGCGCCTTCCTTTTCCTGATTTTCACGAAGGGAGCTCAGCTCCTCCTCGGTGCAGAAGCAGGGGTAGGCGTATCCCTTTATTACAAGCTCCTTTGCGAAGGCCTGATAAATATCCTTTCTGCGGCTCTGCTTGTAGGGGCCGTAAGCACCCTTTTCGGAGTCCGTGCCCGTTGCACCCTCTGTGGGAGCAATGCCGAAAGCGGTGAGGCCTTCAATTATCTTATCAATAGCATCGTGTACCTCTCTCTTCTTGTCGGTGTCCTCTATGCGGAGATAGAAAACGCTGTCGGGAGTTGATGCTGCAAGACGGTCGATAAGGCAGGAGAACATATTTCCTATGTGCATATAACCTGTGGGGCTGGGAGCAAAGCGTGTTACCTTTGCACCCTCCGTGAGGCTTCTCTGAGGATACATTGCTTCATAATCTGCTATAGTCTTGTCTATGCCCGGAAACAAAAGCTGGGCAAGTCTTTCAAAGTCTGTCATTTTTCTTCATCCTTTGTTTATAAATATACAAAGTAAATTATATTACAAGTCTTCGTAAAAGTAAATATGCTAACTCAAAATATTATATACAATTTAGTGCTGACACTATGTCATTATTTTGTTGACATTTAGTAGCAGTTAATCTATAATTTATTCATAAACGGGAAGAAAAAACGGAGAAAGGGAGAAGAATATGCCGGATTACAGAATCGCATTTATTGCGGATATTCACCACTATTCGGAACAGCTCGGCAATACGGGCAGAGCCTATGAGCTGAGAGAAGGAAGCGACCAGAAGTGCCTTAAGGAAACGGGTGCAATACTTGATGCCGCATTCCTGAAATTCCTCGGTGAGGATACCGATTGTGTATGTATTGCAGGTGATATTACCAACGACGGAGAGAAATGCTCCCATGAGGAGGTAAGGGAGAAGTTTTCTATCTTTAATGAAAAGAAAAAGCTTTACGTAATCACCTCCACTCACGACTGGTGTTCGGATCGGAATCCCAGACGCTTTGAGGGAACGGAAATTTTTCACGATGTTGAAACGCTTTCCGCTGAAGAGCTGACCGATTGGTATAAGAGCTTTGGCGAGAAGGACTGTATTTCTTCATTTACAACGCCCATCGGACTTGTGTCACGTTGCTTCCAGGTGACTGACGGGCTTCGTCTTTTAGCCGTACACGATGACTGCGACGGCCCCGGAGGTAGCTCCGGCTACAGCGATGAACACCTTTCCTGGATGTGTGAGCAGCTCGATAAGGCAAGGGAAGAGGGAAATAAGGTAATTGCCATGGAGCATCACCTTCTTCTTCACCCCTTCTGCCGTTTTATAAACTCGGGACAGTCCATAGGTGATAATTTCCGTGTGGCAGAGATACTTGCTGACCACGGGCTGAGACTTATGTTTGTAGGGCACTCCCATATGCAGAGAACAACGGAATTTGTGACTGCAAAGGGAAACAAAATCACACAGATTAACCTCGGCTCTCTTACGGGACATCCCGCTCCCGTGACCTATCTTACCTTTGACGGCGAAAACGCAAAAATTGACGTTGAATTCCTTAAGGAATTTACATATAACGGTGAAAAATGCACCGATGAATATCTGAAAAAGCATACCCTCGGCGTGCTTTTCAATCTTCTTGAGGCAGGAGTAAGGGACAAGCAGGATTTTTATGAGAGACTTCGTGCCAACGGTATAAAAATCCCGTCCTATGACCTTTTGTATCCCGTAATCCGCTTTGCCTGTAAAAGACTTCTCAAGGCAAAATGCGGCGGTGCGGGAAGACTTATCAATTTCTTTACCTTAGGAAAGGCAATTGACAAAAAGCATCTGAAGGAGATTAAGGATATGTTACTTCTTGATCTCGTTTCAAAGGTATTTCTGAGTGTTTTTGACGGTTCCTATGCTGTTAAGGATGCATGTAAGGCTGAAAGAGAAGTGGTTGCAGGTGTGGGAAGGCTTCCTTCGCGCATCATAAGAAGGCTGCCCCTTAAGGACGGCAAAAAGGCAGGAATTCTTAAAACCACGGATCAGATAGCGGCTCTTACGGATGAGCTTATGTGTCCGTCCTCACCCGATAATTTTAATACAATTATAAAGCTATGAGAAAAAGATTTGAAAGTGTTGAGCTTGTAAATTATACAAGGGGAGAGGAAATTCTCAACGTGCTGACCCATTTCGCAGGTCTCGGTATCCCTCTTTTTATGCTTATTAAATGTCTTCCCCTGTGTAAGGGAGACACATTCCCCCTTGTCTGTCTTCTTCTTTATTCATTAGGAAATGCAATGTGCTTTACCGCTTCCGTGTGCTATCACGCCGCAAAGCACGGTTATGTAAGGAAGCTTCTGAGAGTTACCGACCACAGCGCAATATTTTTCTCCGTTGCAGGTACGGTTACGGGCTGTGTCCCCATAGTTTATGAAAGAGGCAGTACGGCAGGTGCTGTGCTGATGCTTGTGATGTGCTGGGGAAGTGTCATTGCAGGTCTTATACTTACGATTTTCTTCTTCGGAAAATTCAAAAATGTCCGTATGGCGATGTATATCATAACGTCGGCTGTGTGCACCCTTATCGGTGCGCCCACCTACAAAGCCCTGCCGAAGGGTGCATTCGTCTGTATAATAACGGGCGGAATAGTGCTTCTTATGGGCTGTGTGCTTTATAAGCTCGGTGCCAAAAAGAGATATATACACTCTCTTTTTCACATATTCATTGTAGCGGGGCTCGGAATTTACGGCTACGGAATATATAATTATGTTTATTTTTTACTTTGATATTGAAAGAGGTTGAAAGAAATGGAAAAATTCAATGTATGTCTTACCGGTGCTACCGGGCACGTAGGCTTTGCAATTCTTAAGGAGCTGCAGAACTACACAGACAGAGAGACAAGAATTCTTTTAAGAAAGGATCCCGGTTATTTTGACGGTCTTACCTGCACGAAGGTAAAGGGCGATATTACCGATTACGATTCTCTTCTTGAGGCTTTCAAGGACTGTGACATCGTTTATCACGTTGCAGGCTGTGTTGAAATCAAGCCCGGTAATGAGGATTTCGTTTATAAGGTAAACGTTACGGGTACCGAAAACGTTATCAGGGCATGTAAGGAAACGGGCGTTAAGAAGCTCGTTTATATGTCAAGCGTTGATACTTATATTCCTCTTCCCGATAATCAGCTTATGACTGAGGTTTATGATTACGACCCCGATAAGCTTGAGGGTACATATGCAAAGACAAAGGCAGAGGCAACTGCCAAGGTGCTTGCCGCAAACGAGCCCGGTGTACTTGAAACTGTTGTATGTCAGCCCAGTGCATGTATGGGACCCTATGACTTCAAGGTTTCCAGCATCGGCAGTATGGTAAGAATGTTCTCCTCAGGCAAATTCCCCATTACAATGACCTTCGGTGCATATAACTTCGTTGACGTAAGAGACGTTGCTATCGGTACAATCGCAGCAGGCGACAAGGGCGGTGCTGGCGAGGTTTATCTTCTCTGCAACAAGAGCTGCTCCGTTGACGAATTTATAAGACTTCTTGCCGACGTTTCCGGTAACAAGCCTCCCAAAATCAAGCTCGGTAAGGGTATTATTGACCTTGCAGCGCCCATTATGGAAGTGTTCTACAAGGTTTCCGGTCAGTCACCCATCTTCACACGCTACGCTGTAAGAAAGCTTGTTTCAAACTGCAATTTCTCATTTGAAAAGGCACAGAAGGAATTAGGCTACAATCCCAGACCTCTCCGTGACAGCCTTAAGGACAGCCTCGAATGGATTAAGGAAACAGAAGGCTGAGCATAATTTGTAAGGCAATTTATGCAGTGATATTCATTCCTTTCGGAATGAGTGGTATTATTGCTGCCGCAATAGTGATATTGCCCTTCGGTCAGTGATATATTTTCCTGCGGCAAATGTTGAGGAAGTCACAAGGTGCCTTGTTCCGCTTACGCTCTATAAGAAAAAATCGGGTATCAGCCGTAAGGTTGATACCCGTGAATTTTTGCAGAAAAAATCCGGAGTCTGCCAACGCAGACTCCGAAAGTGAAATCAGTATGTTACCTTGTATCTCTGCTGGAAGAGAAGACCAAGCTCACAAACGCCAACGTTAACAATCTTCATAGCGGAAACGCTGTCGAAGTGGAGAATACAGGGAGTGTTGAATTCAAGAGCTGTAATCTTGCCGTCCTTTGTGATGTTTGCCTTAACTGTTGCTGTTTCATAGTAGGTGTGAAGACCCTGGAATTCAACGAAGCCTGCTGCTGCGCTTGAAACGTCCTCTGCCTTAAGAAGGGGACCGAAGGATCCTGCAGAACCTGTGAGAGCGGGAGAGTCAACCTCACGGTTTGCGGCTGTACCGGTTGAAGAAAGAACTACCTCGTAGTAGTCACCCATATCCTTGCAGGTTGCGCTTGCAATAAGTGCAGGGTCAATGTTGATTGTTGTTGCACCTACGGGAGGAAGACCTGCTACATCAAAGGCAATTTCTTCGGTGTTTTCCTTCATAAACATACCCATGAGCTTGTCAGCGAGCTTAGCAAGTGTTGCGTTGCCGCCGTCTATGTCAAGAATTTTATTGTAGTTTGATGTGTAGTCATAAGTTCTGGTGATAGAGGAAGCAGTGCCGAGCTTGTTGTAAGCATCGCAGTAGAGCTTAACGATGTCAGCCTTTGCTGTGGGAGCACCGTTGTTCTGAGCGGGAGCCTGAGTTGTAGTTTCAGTTGAGGGAGTCTGCTGAGCAGCTGTTGTAGTCTCGGTTGAGGGAGTCTGCTGAGCGGCTGTCGTCTGCTCCTGAGGTGCGGGAGCGGCTGTTGTCTGCTCCTGGGGAGCAGGAGAGGGTGCGGGTGTGTTTACATTGCCTGCGGGAACGCCGACAACGGGAATTATAAGTTCAACAGTTGTACATGCTGTGCAGGAAGCCATAATAACAGCTACAAGCACAAGAGCGAGAACTTTTCTGAGTTTCATAATAATACCTCCGTATGTATTCGGTTAATATTCACCCTATATATTAATTACTTCAAAAGTATTTGTCAATAGACAAATTGTAAATATCATCCCGTTTATGTGACAAAAGGTGAGTATCCTCCCCGTGCTCTGTTGCAATTACCCCCTTGATTTTTCCTTTTGCATGTAATATAATACTCATATATATGAAAGGATGATTAATATGAAAAAGTTAATTTCTGTCGTTCTTGCGGTGATTATTGCATTATCCTGCTGTTCTCTTATTGTCTTTGCTGCAGAGGGTGACAATTTTACCAACTCCTATTTTGTAAGTGTAGCCCCTGCTTGTGAAGAAAAGCTTAAAATCACAAGTGAATCGGGAACGAATTATGTTGTCGAGGGCGGAACCTTTCAGTTCACAGCCGAGGCTGTAAACGGCCACGTTTTTGACCAGACAACTGTTCTCAAGGTTGCAAATACTCACTATGAAGCAGACGTTGTTCTCGGTGTTGAAAGCGAATACGGTTACATCATTGAGCCTGACAAAAACGGCGTTTATACAATTGAAAATGTCGAAGAGGATCTTTATATTTACGTTGCAAACCTTGAAAAGGAATCCTTTGCAACTCTCAAGGATTTCCTTATGAATATGATGAATTTCTTCCTCAACCTTATGAAGTGGTTCTTCGGCGTATAAAGTAAAAAATCAGCGGTGTTTTCTTTGCGAAAGCACCGCTTTTGCTGTTTATTGGCAAGGTTATACAAAAAAAAGTACACTTTTTACGTGGATTTATCAAAAAATTGACTTGCAAATGCGAAGTTATATTTGTTATAATATATAAGGTTAAACGGGCGTAATGCCGTTTACATAAAAAAGTAAAATAGCGGATACGGAAAAATCCGGTCTGCATAAAGATTTGGAGGAATAAAAATGAGCAAAAAATTCGTTTATTTGTTCAGAGAAGGCGACGCTTCCATGCGCGAGCTTCTCGGCGGTAAGGGTGCTAACCTTGCTGAAATGACAAAAATCGGTCTTCCCGTTCCCCAGGGCTTCACAATCACAACAGAAGCTTGCACACAGTACTATGAAGACGGCCGTAAGATCAATGATGAGATTCAGGCTGAAATTATGGAATACATCGTTAAGATGGAAGAAATCACCGGCAAGAAGTTCGGCGACCTTGAGAAGCCCCTTCTCGTTTCAGTTCGTTCCGGTGCTCGTGCTTCCATGCCCGGTATGATGGACACAATCCTCAACCTCGGTCTTAACGAAGAAGTTGTTGAAGTTATGGCTGCTAAGTCCGGCAATGCTCGTTGGGCTTACGACTGCTACAGAAGATTCATCCAGATGTACTCCGACGTTGTTATGGAAGTTGGTAAGAAGTACTTCGAGGAGCTCATCGACAAGATGAAGGAAGAAAAGGGCGTTACTCAGGACGTTGACCTTACAGCTGAAGACCTCAAGGAGCTCGCTTCTCAGTTCAAGGCTGAATACAAGAACAAGATCGGTAAGGATTTCCCCTCCGATCCCAAAGAACAGCTTATGGGTGCTGTTGAAGCTGTTTTCCGTTCATGGGACAACCCCCGTGCAAACGTTTACAGAAGAGACAACGACATTCCCTACTCCTGGGGTACTGCTGTTAACGTACAGGC
>JAZOWG010000147.1:0-39549 GCA_045659105.1 Acutalibacteraceae bacterium | reverse complement strand
GCAGGCGACGACCGCTCGGGGCTGGGCTTTACCGTTATGGAAAGCTTCTGCGATAAGGTAAAGGTAAAATCCGAAAAAGGAAAGGGCACCGTTGTCACGCTCACAAAAAAAATTACGGGAAAGTGTGAATAATGGGAGATTGTACCAATAATGCTCTCGTCACAGAGAATCTCGGTCTCGTGCACTCCTGCGCAAACCGCTTCAGAGGCTCGGGAGTAGAATATGACGACCTTTTTCAGGCGGGCTGCGTGGGGCTTATCAAGGCAGCGGCAGGCTTCGACCCGTCTCTCGGCTTTCGCTTTTCTACCTATGCCGTACCTGCCATTCTTGGAGAAATAAAAAGAATTTTCCGTGACGGCGGTGCGGTAAAAATAGGACGCTCGGCAAAGGAAAGGGCAAGAAATCTTTTTGCCCTCAAGGAGGAGCTGTCCGTAAGTCTCGGAAGAGAGCCTACCGTAACGGAAATCGCAGATAAGGCTAATCTCGACGTAAGTGAAACCGCCTCCCTTTTGTGTGCATGTATGCCCGTTATCTCACTTACCTCCGATGAGGACGAGGGACAGACGGATATTCCCGTAGAATCCGAGGAGGAAAGGCTGTCCGCTCACATAGATTTAATGAATTCCCTTGCCGCCCTCAGCGAAACGGAGCGTCTTCTTATAGAATACAGATATTTCAGAGGGCTTACACAAACCGTCACGGCAGAAAAAATGGGGCTTTCTCAGGTGCAGGTTTCCCGTAAGGAAAAGGCAATTCTTATAAAATTAAGAAAAATGCTTTCTTGACAATATACCTTAATTATGGTACTCTTTCTTCTTGGAAATCAGGAAGGATTAAGGTATAAATTATATGAAAAAATCACAGCTCAAGGGCATAATTATGCTCTTTTTAACCGCATTTATATGGGGCTCATCCTTTGTTTCGCAGTCCCTCGGAATGCAGTCCGTAGAGGCATTCACCTTCAACGGAATAAGAACGCTCTTCGGTGCGGCTACGCTACTTCCCTTTATAATAATCACAGACCTTGTAAGGATAAAAAAATCGGGACATCCCGAAAAGCAGAAGATAAAGACAGAAACAAAAAAGGTGCTTATAGGCGGCACGGCTATGGGTATTGCCCTTTGCGTTGCGAGCAACCTCCAGCAGTTTGCATTCTCTTATCCCGACCATTCACCCGGTAAAATTGCATTTATAACCGCATTTTATATGTTCTTTGTGCCTCTTATCGGATTATTTCTCAAAAAGAAAGTATCCCCCGTTACCTGGCTTTGCGTTATCATTGGCACCGTGGGGCTTTACTTCCTTTGCGCAAGAGGTACGGGCTTTTCGGGAATCTCTCCGAGTGACCTCTTCTCCCTTGCCTGTGCAGTCTTCTATGCTGTGCAGATTCTTATAATCGAAAAGGTGGCAGCCGATACTGACCCCGTAAAGCTTTCCTGCACACAGTTCATAGTATCAGGTACAATCACCTGTATTCTTATGCTCATTTTTGAAACGCCCACCCTTTCGGGAATAAACCAGAGCATTCTTCCCCTTCTTTATTCGGGCATTATGAGCTGCGGACTTGCCTATACCTTCCAGGTAATCGGACAGAAATATACGGAATCCACCGTAGCCTCAATCATAATGTGCCTTGAATCGGTTTTCGGGGTGCTTTGCAGTGCGGTAATGCTTAAGCAGATGCTCACAACCAATGAAATTCTCGGCTGCGTAATAATGCTTATTGCCATTGTAATTTCACAGTTTGCAGATACAATTGAGGCAAAGCTTAAAAAGAAAAAAGCATAAAAATTTCCCGTGAGATGTAATCTTCTCACGGGACTTTTTGTTTTTATACTCAGAAATATCTTATAAGAGAAACTACCTTGCCGAGCACTATAACCTCGTCGGAGATTATGGGTGCATACTCGTCGTTTTCGGGCTGAAGACGGAAATGGCCGTTTTCCTTATAAAAACGCTTTACCGTTGCCTCGTCCTCTAAAAGAGCTACAACAATGTCGCCGTTGTCGGCTACGGGAGTTTTTTCGGCAATAATGATGTCACCGCTTAAAATTCCGCACTTTATCATACTGTCGCCCCTTACTCTTAAGGCAAAAAGAGGCTTGTCGGATGCTTCACCGCCTGAAAAAGGCACGTATCCCTCAATTGCTTCAACTGCAAGAATGGGCATACCTGCAGTTACGGTACCGATGAGAGGCACCTGAGTTACGTTGTTTTCCTGACCTCTTACACGGATTGAACGCTTGAGCATAGGGTCTCTTTCAATATAGCCTGCAGCCTCAAGAGCATCAAGATTGCTCTGGACGGACGATGTGGACTTAAGACCTACTGCTGCACAGATTTCTCTGACCGTAGGAGGAACACCGTTCTGTGAGCGCTCTGCAAGAAATTCGTATATTTTTTTCTGCGTTTTATTGAGTTCTTTCATATTTTACCTCCGGAAAATATTACTTTAACAGTAGTATAGCACAAATGTTCCAAAAAAGCAAACATTTGTTTTGATTTTTTTGATTTTTTTCGGAATAATTTTTTGTTTTTAAGGACAAAATGATTTCAGGAGGTAATTTATATGATAAATAACGATATTAAAGCGAATTTCAAAAAAATGCTTAAAAGCAACGGACTGTATTTTGCCTTAGGCCTCGGACTTCTTGCGGCAGGACTTATAGGAATTTCGGCAACAGGCGTAAAAACACCCTCAACAGCAGAAGCCACCACAAGCAGATTCGAAAGCATTGTGATTCCGGAGGTTACCACAAGAAAGCAGAATACGGGCAATTCCGTAGAGATCAATATTGATGAATTTACAACCCGTCCCTCGGACGAGCCGTCTACTGCGACAGTTTTTGACAACAACTCTCCCGCTATAGAAGAATCAACCGAGGTAAAAACAGTTATTTTCTACTCTCCGCTTTCTCTTGAGATCACAAAGGACTACAGTATGGGTGTTCCCGTTTTTTCGCAAACCATGAAGGATTACAGAACACATAACGGTGTAGATTTCGCGGGCATCAAGGGTGAAAACGTAAAAACCACCGGAGAGGGTACCGTAGTGTCGGTTACAAAGGATTCTATATGGGGTAACACCGTGACAATCGACCATCATAACGGTATCACATCGGCAATTTCGGGACTTGCAGACGAAGCGCTGATAAGTACAGGTGCCGAGGTTTATACAGATACAATCATCGGTACAGTAGGCGACATTCCTATTGAAAGCAAGGATGCACCCCACGTGCATCTCGAAATGAGAGTAAACGGTCAGCTCGTTGACCCATTGGAAATTCTCGGACTTGCAGGAGAATAAAATATAATTTGCAGGGCATTTTGCCCTGCAAATTATATTTTAAGTAAAAAGTAAAAGTGAATAGTGAAGAAGTTAAGGAAGACGCTGAAGCGTCTTGCTCCGCTTCGCTCTATTATATAATCTAAGGGCGACGCCCTTCCGACAGGGGCACTCTTCACTCTTACTTCTTACCTATTACTTATCATAATTTGTCTCTGACAAATTATGATTTACTGCATTGCCAGACCCTTACTCTTAAGGTAGGTCTTTGCTGAATACTGCTTTCTCTTGCTTGTAAAAATGTACTGGATAAAGACCCTGGGAGCCTTTGTGACAGAAAGCTCCGAAAGGATTCTCGGATCAAGGGGCGTGGGGTCCTTTACATTGATTGTAATACCTGCAGCCTCGGCTCTTGCCTTCTGATAGAAGCCCCCATCGGGAAGAACAATAATATTCTCTGTGCCCCTCCACTTTTCGGGGAAGGAAGGGTCATTTGCTGCGCTTTCCTTAACGAAAAGCTGGAAGAAGGGGAATTTCTGAATATAAAGAGAATCAATGAATTCATCCAGCTGCGTATTGTCGGAAAGATCTGCAAGAATACTGAAAAGCGGAATTGTTGCGGCGTCATTTCTTGTTATATACATCTGAGGAAAGCGAAGGTCCCTGAAGGTATTGTTTATCTTGTCGCGTCTGTCCTTTGTAAGCAAAGCGGAAATGCTCTCATATTTACCGCGGAGCTTTTCAAGAGCTTCATCTGTAAGATACCAGAAATATCTGTAAAATCTGTTTGTAAGCTCCTCGAAATAAACAGTAAGAATCTCCTGAATGGTATATTCGTCACCGTCAACGGAGCCGGTTTCCTCCTCAATGATGCTTTTTATATCAAAATACGCCTGCTCGTAAACACCTATAAGTGTATCAAGATTCTCCTCGGTGGGTTCTCCCTTTTCGGGAAAGCCGTCAGCGTAAATGCCGTTTCTCTTGGCATAAATTGCGCCTGCCGTACCCGTCATTTTTGCATCACAGCCGAAAAGAAGCTTTGTTATGAGAGCAGCATTATAAAATACGGGAGTTGCGGGGAATTCAATTGAATAAAGGTCAAAGAACTTCTTTCTGTAAACTCTGCCGTCAACGTCAAGGGTATTGAGAAGCGCTCTGTCAAAGCGGTCAACATTGGGAACGGTTGCAAGCATATCCATCCACGTATCGTAATAAGGCTCGTTTTCACCTGACACGTAGTATCTCGGTGTAATAATATCAGCCTTTGTTTCATCTGCGACCTTCAGCACACTTTCAATTGTTTCGGGAGCTATGTAGTCACCGCTGTCAATAAAATAAACAAGCTCACCCTTAGCCTGCTTCACACCGAAATTACGTGCCTCGGGAATAAGGCAATGGGGAATTTCAAAGGACCCGAAGCCTACGTATTCGTCACAGTATTCATTTATAACAGCCTTTGCCTTTTCGTCACAGCCGGTATCAACAATTATAACGTCAAATTCCTCAGTTGACTGCTGGACGAGGCCTTCAAGTGTATATTTAAGCTTCTCGTCATCATTAAAAGCCGTAACGATAACAGTTAATGTAGCCATAATTTTCTCCGTTCAGTTAAAATATTCTCTTATAATCCCCTTTGCCCTTATAAGGTCATCAGGATATGTGATTTTAATATTATAGGTTTCGCCCTTTACAAGAAAAACCTTCTCGCCGTGATACGAAAACACGGAACAGCCGTCCGTCATCATTTCAAATACATCACGTGGGGTGTTCTCAATAAGTGTGTAAAGCTTTTGTGCATCAAAGCTCTGAGGGGTCTGTGCGTGAAAAAGCTTGTTTCTGTCCGGCACGGAATCAATAAACTGTCCGTCTTCACTTAAAAGCATTGTGTCAACCGCAGGTATCGCAGTATTGCAGGCACCGTATTTTTTTGCGGCAGCAATATTTTCCTCAATAATTCTGTCGTTAATAAACGGGCGCACGGCATCATGCGTCAGCACAGTACTGCCCTCAAGAAAGCCTTTTTCCTTCATAAAGGAAAGAACGCCGAAAAGAGTGTCACCTCTTGTTTTTCCGCCCTTTATAACGAAAATTTCAGTATCGGTATTTATATGCTTTTCAATCAGCTCTTTTGTATAGGAAATGAAATCCTCAGAGACACTGACAATGCACTTATCTATTTTTTCCGAACAGAGAAAAGCATTGATGCTTCTTATGATAACGGGAACACCTTCAATTTCAAGAAACTGCTTAGGAACAGCAGTACCCATTCTGAGACCGCTTCCGCCTGCAAGAATTGCGGCTATATTCACTCTTTCACTCCCCTTAATGAAGCTTTCTTAATATTTTAACATATCATATATTTATTCACAAGCATTATTTACCGCTTTCAATCTTTTCTTTGGTCCAATTGTCAATATGAGCCTTAAGATTTTTAAGATAAGGGGAAAACTCCACGTTTTCCTGTCCGTAGGTCAGCTGTAAATCATATTCAAGGGGAAGCCACGAAGAAATATCACTTTCGTTATGCTGAATTACCGCCTCAAGCTTATCAAGCGCCTTGTAAAGCCTGGCTTCTTTGGTCTCAAGCTCTTCCATTTCGGAAAGAAGAGAAGCAAATTGTTTTCTCTGAAAATCCGGGAAGGATGAAATCCACTGACTGAAGCGCACCTTTTCCTCTTCCCTGTCGGATGCCGTCTTATTAAAGGTTGCAATGTCTCCCGTAAATGCCTCTCCGAGGTCGTGGATGATACACATTTTAAGCACCTTCAGAATATCCGTATCGGGAAATTCCTCTTCCAGAAGCATAGCAAAAAGTGAAAGTCTCCAGCAGTGCTCCGCAACACTTTCACGTCTTCCGCTTGAGGTGTCACTGTGACGGGTTACACATTTCAGCTTTTCCGCAACGCTTAGCATTTCAAGTAATTCACGAGGCTCCATACTTTTCTCTCCCTGAAGATTATTTGTCCTGGTTTGCCGAGAAAACATCGGCTACCTCACTGATGGTTATAAATGCGGCAGGGTCAATCTCATGCACAAGCTCCTTGAGCCTTACAACCTGAAAACGGTTTACTATAAAATAAATCATTGTTTTCGGTGTATTTGAATAGCCGCCCATAACCTCAATCTTTGTAGCCCCGGTTTCAAAGGCATGCATAAGCTCTTCACATATAACATCAGGATGTGAGGTTATAATCATAGCACATTTTGCACGATCAAAGCCTTCTACAATGAAGTCCACGGTTTTAAGTGCTGCAGCATAAGCCACAATTGAATAAAGAGGCAGAATCCAGCTGTTTATAATAAGCCCGGCAATGATATAAAGGATAATGTTATAAATCATTACAAAGGTACCGACCGTAATTCCCAGCTTTTTCGAAAAAATTACAGCCATAACCTCGATTCCGTCAATCGCACCCCCGTAACGGATAACAAGACCGCTTCCGATACCTGATATAAGACCGCCGAACAAGGCACATAAAAGCAGGTCGGTTCCTGCAAGCGGTGAGGCAAAATTCACATCCACGGGAAGCACATCTGAAATCAGCCACGCTCCCAATGAGTACATACCAACCGCATATATGGAATATACGGTAAATGTTATTCCCTGCTTTTTCAGTCCGTAAAGAAACAACGGGATATTAAGAATAATAAGAAAAACCGAGAGAGTAAGATATTCGGGAGTTATCTGTGCAAGAAGCACTGATGTACCGGAAATTCCGCTGTCGTAAAGCTTAACAGGCGTAAGAAAGCACACTACACCGACTGAGTTTATAAGACCTGCCAGAGTCAGAAGTATAAAATTCTTTATTTTTAATTTTTTCAGATCATTGATATAAGTCCTTGCAAGCACCTTAATTTTCACACTATACCTCCGAAAAAAGTGTAATAAAATCGACTCCCCGATGCAAACTATAGGTCTGTATCGGGGATAAAAATTACTCTGCCTTATTCTTTGAAATTGCAAGAATCTCAATTTCTGTCTTCTGCTTTGCACCTTCGAAGGTTACGATATCGCCGACCTTCTTACCGAGAAGCGCTTTACCTATGGGAGAAGTATCTGAAAGCTTCTTGAGAAGAACATCATCAACAAGAGAAGAAACAATCTGATATGTTTCTGTTTCGTTGTAGGTCTTATCAAGAATTGTAACATAAAGACCAAGCTGAACTGTTTCGGTTGTAAGAACGGTTTCATCAATGATTACTGCATTCTTGAGCTGATTTTCAAGCTCTGCGATACGCTGATTGATTTTGACCTCTTCTGCCTTAGCAGCATCATATTCACTGTTTTCGGAAAGGTCACCCTGATCCTTTGCATCCTTGATTGCAATTATGTTAAGTTTGTCAAGCTCATAGAGATTTTTAAGCTCGGCTTTAAGCTTGTCATAGTCTTTCTGAGTAAGCTGGAAGCTCATTTTAACTCATTTCCTTTCAATATCATATACTGTTTGATTTTATTCAAATTTTAACAATTTGTCAAGCATTTTCTGTCGGAGCGGGAACTATAATGATACCGCCGTCAGGTGTTTCGTCAGGAATTATTTCACCCTTGCCCGCCGCAATAATATCCTTGATGCTCTGAACGATATTCGCAATACCCTCATTTGAAACACCTTCGCCTCTGAAGCCGTTTACTATATCAAATATTGCAGTAATGAAATCGGAAACACCGCCTGTTACGTCATCAAATGAAGGAAGCTGAATATCCCCTTCACCGTCAGGATTTTCAGGGTCTTCGGGATTTTCGGGAACCTCGGGAATTTCGGGCAGCTTATCCTCGCCGGGCGTCTCGGGAAGCTCCTCTTCGGGAGGAGTAATAACCACAATCTTGATGGTTTCTCCTTCGGGAACCTCGGAGAACGGCTTCTCAAGTCCTACTGTCATACGAAGAATTTCTCTGGCGTCCGCAGCACTTACAATACCGTCAAAATCAACGTCGGCATAAATAAGGTCACCGTCGTTTCTGATTTTTTCAAGGCCTACGCTGTATCTGAGCGCAGTTCTTGCATCGTTTGCATCAAGCTTTCCGTTGTTATCAATATCACCGAAATATCTGGGAGTCCAGTCAAAATCGGAAAGTCTCACAATAACGTCATACTGAATAAAGATAACGGTATCCTTAAGCACGTCTCTTGCCGTAACCTCAGGATTTCCCGTACCCTGCAGGATGGGGTTTGCAATTGCAAGACCGATTTCCATAAGGTCAATCTTTGAATATACAGAAAAAATTCTCATTAAGTCATAAAATGAGATTGAGAATGTATAGGAAATTTTCTGCTCATACTTTGCAAGCTGATTATTTCCGTCAAAGTCCGCCTGAATATAAGCATCGTGGAATACGAAGTTATCAAATTTAATCTCATCAAGCGGGTCGTTTTCATCATCAAATTCATCCGAGCCGATAAGAACGGGATTTATTGCTCCGGAAGGAAGGTCAAAGACTTTTTTAAGAGGAGAATCCTTTATTGTTTCAAGATCATATTCCTCAAAAGTAAAACGGATTTTTGAGGAGTTTTCCTCGGGATTGAGAATATCCGTTTTTTCCTCTGCAAACAACGTGAATTCATCATCAACCGTAAGTGCGGAAACATAATCCTCACCCCTTACGGGAAGCAGCTTTTTCGTATCGAGTCCCTTGTATATTTCCCTGAGCGTATCGGTTGAGCCCGTATCTGTCAGAACACCGATGAAGTTATTTACAAGTCCCTTCTCGGGATTAAAGAAAGCATCCACAAGAATTCCGAGATATTTCCGTGCATCATCGGATATATCTGCCGCAGTCTTGGAGCCGATAACAATACTGTCCTTATCCTTGCACATTTCTGCTTTTTTGTAGTATGTAAAGGAGGGCTTTTCCTTTTTTATTGCATTTACTGCATCATTGAAGGTATAAAGATACTGAAGTGTCTGTTCTTCATCAATAATCTGTGCGGCAAATGCCGTGCCAAACGCAGACAAAACCATCAAGGAAGAAAGAATAACTGCAAGTATGCTCTTTAATAAGGTGCCGGATTTTTTCATTTTTATACCGCCTTTCAGGTAAAGAGTATAGCACATTTCTTTTTCGGAAACAATTTTAATTTATTGGTAAAGCGTTAATTATTTTACAAGCTTGAGCTTGCTCATAACAAGAGCGCCGACTACAGCAGCAACGATTGTAACAAAGAGAAGTGTGCTTACTCCGAAGGTAGGCATAATAAGAAGAATGATAATACCTACAAGCACGGGGAATATTGATATCTTCCAGTGCTTCTTGAGGTATGATGCGCCGAGTGCACCGAAGAGAGCAGCTGAAACGTATGAGAATGCAGGCTTTAAGGTTTCACTGCTTCTGAGGTCATCAAGCACAGGGGAGAAAAGAATTACGCCCACAGCAATAATAAGTGTTGTTGTGATAGCTGAAGCACCTACTGCGATTGTGGAAATAATTTCGCCTTCCTCGCTGTTTGACTTAACCTTTGCCTGCTCCATAGCATTGAGAGCGCAGGGAAGCTTGAGGTTTGTGATATTACCCGTAACAAAGCTTAAGTACGCACCGCCTGCACCGAGCATAGGTGTGAAGGTAATAACTTCAATAATTGACGTTACCCAGTAAAGGGGAACAAGCTTGAGCAGCGCCTCGAAAACAAAGTTTGCTTCAGGCCATGCGTTATAATAAACGCTTATAGCAACGGGGAGAGAGAAAAGCACGAGAAGTGCGCCTATTGACCAGACTCTGCCCCAGATATGTACGGAATCAAAATAATCCTTCTGTTTCTTTATTTTAGCCATTTTTACTTACCCCCACCATGTAAACGAAGTGATTGTTTCGGGCAGCCACATATTGAGAAGAACTGCCACAGCCATAGCACCGAAAATACTTAAGGGAGTTGCAAAGAGCTCGAGCTTCTTAAGCTTCAGCTTCTGACAGAATGTTTCAAATATGAGATAAATGACAATGGCACTTACAAGTGTCACGATTGACATAAAGCCGGCATCGGATGAGCCGTCAGAGGACTTGCCGTTGATTGACTGAGCCACGAAAGCGGAAATGATACCGATAAAAGCAGAAGCGGAAATAACATCTGCAATATTCGAGCTCTTTTCGCTCTTTGCAGTTGCCTTGCTTATCTTCTTGATAATAAACTTTCCGATAAAGGTAACGAGAAGCAGACCGAAGCAGATACCCGTTGTCATAACCCAGGCAATTGCTGCAAAATCAGCAGGCTCGGAAACCTCGGTGTTGATGTTACTGCCGAGGACGTCAAGCATTGTTTCCGCTGCGGTTGTTTCGTAAAGAAGGTTACCTACAACACTGAGTCTTATCCAGGGAAGAACAATACCGAGTGAGGAAGCAAGAACAACAACAGTTGCAAGGATTGAAATTGCGGGAGCAACGGAGAAAAGAGCACTTGAAACAACCGTATTTTTAAGCTGTTCGGTGGTCATACCGATTTCCTTACCGCGCTTCCAGGCCTTAGCCATAAAGAAAATTGATTCGACAACGACAAATCCGATGATTACCGCTGCCATAGTCAGCATTAACGGACTCTCTTTGAAGTCCTGAAAATCAAACATAACAATACCTCCGAGGTAATATTTTATATAAAATTATTATATATTATAAAAGCCATAAGTCAAGGCTTATATAATTCAGGCGTTAAAATTCTTTACCACCGTTTTAAGAGTATCTGCAATAAACTTATGGGTAAGAGGACCCATTGAGTTGGTTTCGTGGTAATGATTTTCATCGAAGCGGTCACGTGTGGAATTAAGATAGGGCTGTGTGGGATGAAGAACAAAGTCGTTTTTCGGAACACAGTAGCCTGCCATATCGTTTGTAACGCCGAAGGCTATCATTTCGTGATCCCCGGCAATATCGGCAAGAGGCTCTGCGTTTACTTCGGGAGAAAGACCCGTTGTGGAATTTTCCTTATCCATAAATCCGCCGTAAACCGTTGAAACGAAGTTTTCGCCGGGCAGAAGAAGAATCTTCTGATCGCCTATTGTCATATATGTAATTTCAGTTTTTATAGCAACTCCGAGTGCACTTGCATTTGAGGGGAATGCCTTGAAGCTCATGGTGCCTCTGATAGCAAGAAGCATAAGCACATTGTTTTCAACGGGAAGATAGAACTGCTGGCAGATGAACTTTATTTCGGGAGAAAGCTCCTTTTCATTTTCAATTTCAAAGGCCTTTTCCGCATAATACTTTGCCTGATTCTTTATCTCCTCAACTCTGTCCTCAAGGTGGAAATCCTTTGCATCCATACCGCCTATAGCACCGATACCGAAAATAACCTCAGCACCCGTTTGGGCCTTTATCTGCTCTCGCATAAAGTAGGGATATTCACCCGAAAGCATACGGTTGCCGCCTCCGAGGGAGTTGGGATGTGCACCTATGTTCATTACCCAGATTTCGGAAGATCCGTCATCGGGAGTGAATCTGAGTCTTGTGAGATATTCGTGCTTTTCGGGAAGACGTCTGCCTGTTGAAAGACCGCCTTCAATTGAAACTCTGCCGGTAAAGAGTCTGCCGGGCTTTCTGCTCTTATAAGCTTCTACGCTGACCTCAACCGCCTTATTGAAAAGCATTTCCATATATTCGGGCACCTTGCCGTCGGAGGGAATGCTTACAAGGTTTGCCTTTCCCCAATAACCGAGAGTATCAACACCCGAGTGTGAATGTGTGCAGCTGAAATTTACTGCCTTACAGTTTTTCATTTCGGGACGGGAAAGAATCATTTTTCTGATTTTATTTACTTCAATGTTGGTTAGACCGACAATATCGGCGCTTATCCAGATTATGCCTTCCTCGTTTCCGCAGTCAAGCCACATTGCGTGGATATAAACGGGAGAAAGTGTACCCTCCATTTTATGGCCCGAGCCGTGGCCTGCTATCCAGTAGGTTCTGTCAAGTGAAAGGTCGGGCATAATTTCTGCCTTTGAAAAGCCCGCACGGTACTTTTCACCAGCAATTATAACGGGCTTCTCCTCGGGAATGGGGTAAGCGGTTTCTGTCTTCTGAATCTTCTTACCGTAATTTTTCGTGATTTTTACAATGCCCTTTGAGGCTAAATCCATAATATCCATATTTCTTCTCCTTACTGAGCGTAACGGTCTATTTTTCCGTCCTCGTCAAGGACAGCCATTATCATATAAAGTCTCGGAATGTGGAAGGGACCCTTGAAAATATTACCCTTGAGCGTTGTTGAAACGGTGTTGTCGTAATGAAGATAGCCGTACCATTCACCGTTTTCACTGTCGAGGAAATACTTTTCGCAGTACTCCTTGAATTCCTCATAAAGCTTCAGATACTTTTCATCGCCGAAAAGCATATAAGCCATTCTGAAAGCAATCATAGCTTCACACTGAGGCCACCAGAGCTTCATATCCCACTCAAGCTGTACGGGAGGCTTGCCGGAAAGGTCCGTAAAAGCAATAATGCCACCGTATTTCTTATCAATGCCGAGAGGCAGGGTTATGTCAATAATTTTCTTACCCGCTTCAAGAGCCTCACTGTTATCGGTAAGAAGACCTTCAAGCATTATAAACCACGCAGCCTCAAGTGAGTGACCGGGATTTACGATTCTGCCCGAGGGTGAATCAACAAACCTTCCGTCCGTTGTAACACTTTCAAGAAGTGCCTTTTCCTGAAGGTATCCGCCGTGAAGAATTTCGTCAAGACATTCCTTTGCGATTTTATCGTATTCATCCCTTTTATCGGAATTCATACTTCTCATAACCTGAGCGGTTGAAAGCATAATCATTGCGGGAGAAAGTGCCTTAGTGCCGAGATTTTCGGGATTGAGCTTGGGAGGATTCTTTCTTACACCCGTGAAGCACTCGTAAGCTACGGTGAAATACTGTTCTGCGCTTTCAAGCACCTCTGCCCTGCCCGTAGCCTTGTAAAGCTCTGCACAGCCGATAGCGGCAAAGGTTTCGGAGAAGTAGTATCTTCTCTTCTGCAGCTCTCTGCCGTCTGCAGTTACGGTGAAAAACATTCTGCCGTCCGTATCGGTGCACTTAGGAAGAAAGCCGTAAATACACTCTGCGGCCTTAAGATAACCGGGATTCTTCTCAATAGTGTTATATGCCTTTGAGAATACCCATAAGGCTCTGCCCTGGAACCAAACGCTTTTGTCTGTACCGTAGATTTCACCTTTTTCATCGAGCTGTGTAAAAATACCGCCGTTTTCATAATCTATGGCGTTTCTAAGCCAGAAGGGTAAAATGTTTTCCGTAAGAACTTTTCTGTAACTCATAATAAAATCCTTTCCGATGTTATGATAATTCTGTGATTACGTTATTTATTCCCGCATATCCGGCATAAACGGGAGCCTCGCTGACACCGCTGTCTGCAAAGACATAAAGAATATATGCATCCTTATTTTCACCGAGAGCCTTTACTGCAAGAGCACCTGCATCAAGAATAAATGCAAGAGGCATTTCCTCCACGTAGCGGAACATATCCGAGCTTTCAAGCTGAAGGGCATACTGTCTGTCGCTTCTTAAATCAAGACAGAAGGATATACAATCGGTGCCGAGAAGCGTACCGCCGTGTCTGTCGTCGGGCAGAGTGCTGATTTCTGTAAAAGCCGTAATATCACAGCAAAGAATAAGCTTATCTGTTCCCACCGCTTCAGAAGCTTTATTTATAAATTCCGTGAGCACCCCGTTCTTTGTATCCCCCTCCGCAAAAGAAAGATAAACGGGAGATGAGAGATAAAACTCCGAGGGGAAGCATACATTATCAAGCATCACGGCTGAAAAGCCTGTGCTTACGGCACTCTTCATAATATTTATCAGGTAATCGTGCGCCGTATCCGAATATGGGTCAAGCCACATATCTCCCGCAGCATCAGAGAAAAGCGCTCCCGAGGAGGTAAGCACCTCAAAGCCCGACAGAGAGGATGAAGCAACGCTGTCCTTAAAGCAGCTTATGTATGCGATGCATTTTATTCCGAGAGCTGTAAGCTCTTTTATTTTTTCCGCTGCACCGTCAATTTTTTTATCGGCGGATGCACCGATAAAGGAGCCTGTGTCAAAATACACGTAGCCGTATTCGCTTTTGAATTCTATAAGAAGAGTATCCGAAGCCTTTTCCTTCAGCTGTTCAGCGATTTCCGCTGCGGTGCTTTTTCGGAAGGTCTCTGCAGAAACAAATGAAATATTCATTTCCTGAGACTCTGTAACGGCAGGAGAAGATGCATTCGTTTCAGTCTCACGAAGAGACAGCTGAACACCCGTTTTTATGGCAATAAGCATAAAAACAAAAACAAAAGCACACAAAAAACAAACAACAATTTTTGTTTTGGGAGTCATTTTTTCCTTCACGGGAATATTTTCTCTGAAGCCGTCAGGGCTTACCACGGAAGGATATTCAGAGGAAAAGCGGTAATACGCCCTTGTTCTGAGAGTTCCCGGCGCTTTTTTCTCCGAAGCAGACCTGACTCTCATTCTGAAAAGAGCATTACGCTTCTTCTCACGGTCAAGCTTCTCCTTTTCAAGTCTTTCACGGTAACGTATAAGTCTGCCGTTTTTCTTGTCGGGACGGGAAATATTCGGATTTTCTGTTATCATTTTTTTCTTTTTCATTGAAAATCACCTTTATAATCACAGAAAAATCAGTATGTCTTTCCAATAATTTTGCATTGCAGACAACCTCACCGGTGAATAAAATATACATAGAAGCATTTGGCGGAGGTTTTTTATGAACTTTCTTATCAGAAACGAATACCGTGCGGAAATCATACTGTCATTCCCGGAGCTTCAGAGCTACGGCATTACATATGAAGAAATAGATTACGGAAACATAGGCACAAGACGGCTGCTGTGGACACTGCAGGGCGAGGTGCGGAAAAGATACGGATATACAATTCCCTTATCGGGTAAAGTTCTTATTGAAGTGATAAAGGAACAGGAAAACAGCGTAAGAATATGCTTTTCGTCCCTTCCCGAAAAATCCGGGGACGGCAGTTCGGTCAAGCAGCTTATAAAAAGCAGCCCCTGCCCCTTGATTGCGGAATTTTCCGACCTTGAGAATATGCTTTTTGCGGTTTCTCTTCTTAGTGAAGATACAAAAAGCAGTCTTTTTGAGAAAAACGGAAAATACAGAATTCTTTTTTTCACTTCCGAAGGGGAAAAGGAAGAGCTTATTTTCTGTCTTTGTGAGTTTGCCGAGATTTCAGAAAACTCACCGAAGGAAGCAGCAAAATGCAGCGAGTCGTGGAATATGATAGCTGAAAATAATGCCGTCTGCCGTTTACACGGGCTGCTTTAACAGCTCTACGGCAGCCTTTTTATCACCTTTGAAAACAAAGCTTCCGGCAACGAGCACGTTGGCACCTGCTTTTTTTACGAGGGGAGCGGTTTCTGCGGCAATGCCGCCGTCAACCTGAATATCCATAGGAATTCCGAGTCTTTCACATTCACGGCGCACAGCCTCAATTTTCGGAAGCTGATTTTCCATAAAGCTCTGCCCTCCGAAGCCCGGCTCAACTGTCATAACAAGCACCATATCAATGTCTGCAAGATAAGGGAAGACAGCCTCTGCAGGAGTTGCAGGCTTCAAGGCTATGCCTGCCTTTACACCGAGGCTTTTTATCAGAGCTATTGTTTCGGCAGAATTACTGTCCGACTCAAGATGAAAGGTTATAATATCTGCCCCTGCACTGCAGAAATCACCGGCATATTTGTAAGGGTCGCTTATCATAAGATGCACATCAAACACAGCAGGAGTGCATTTTCTCAGAGATTTTATAACCGGAGCACCGAGAGTGATATTGGGCACAAAATGTCCGTCCATAACATCAATATGAATCCACTGAGCCCCTGCATCAAAGCAGGCTGCAGCTTCCTCACCAAGTCTTGAAAAATCACTTGCGAGCAACGAGGGCGATATTTTTATCATACTTTCACCTCATTCTTTTTTTATCAGTTAAGTATACCACAGAATACCGCAATATGCAATATTATTTATTTTTAATTATTAAAGGAAAAATCTGTTTTTCTTAAGACAGATTTAAGACTGAGGACCTACTATCATCGGTGCAGGGAAAACAAAGCCTTGATTTTCTTGATGCACTATGATATAATGAACCGAAAATACGTTTTTGCGTACTCGTACATTTCAGAAGGGAATTTTACAATGAAAAAAATGCCTCTTGCTATCTTTTTAATTATTCTTGTCGTTTTTGTTTTTGCAGGATGTTTAAGCTTTTCGGGCGCACTCTCAACGTCTACAACAGAGCCCGAGGATGAAATAACCTTTGATTCTCAGGAAAACACAACCTCCGTTGCGATTATTCCCGGAAATCAGGAAAACACAACGTCCTCCGTTGAAACACCCGGCATAAATGACGTTACAAATCCCGGTCCCGAAGCTACAACAGCTCCCTCAAATGAAAAGCCTATCCAGAATACGGCACCCGCATCAAGTGAATACGATATTCTCAAGAGCGGCTCCTTCCATATGGTCGGCACAATGGTTGACAAGACAGGCGTCACCGCTCCCATGGAGGTTGCTATCACCCCCGACAGTATCTATATGCTTTCCGATTTCAGCGGTGTTCCCATGGGAATGCTTATAAAGAACAACAAGGTTTATATGATTTACCCCGACAAAAAGTCTTATCTTGAGCTTTCCGACTCACTTATGAGCATGGCAGGTCTTGATGTTTCCGAGCTTACAAATTCCGATACCATCAACTTCGGCTCCTACGGCAATCTCACAGAAGCCGACTCCGTAACAGAGGTTACTCACGCCGGCAGAGTATGTCAGGTTTATCACTTCAAGGTTGATTCGGGCGAATCAAGAGTTTATCTGGACGGCACAAAGCTTGTACGCCTTTCATCTTATGACAAGAACGGCAAGTTCCTTACCGCCACCGATATTTCAACGATTTCAGGCAATGTACCTGCAGACAAATCTGCACCCCCCTCAAGCTTCAAGGAATATAAGGGTATGACAGGTCTCTTCTCCTTTATGACTCTTCTTGAAGGTGTAATTGAATAATATGAAAAGGGTTGCATTGGTAACGGGCGGTGCGAAAGGAATAGGTGCCGCAATAGTAAAAAGACTGTGTGAAGACGGTTACTCAGTTGCAATCAATTACAACAAATCTGAGCAAAGGGCTTTATCTCTTTGCTCTTTTTGTGCATCTGAGGGCTTCACGGTTTTGCCTGTAAAATGTGACGTTTCCGATTCCGGCGACGTCGGAAGAATGTTTTCTGAGATTGAAGAAAAGCTCGGCACCGTAGAGGTGCTTGTAAACAATGCCGGAATTTCTCTTTGGGGACTGTTTGACACCGTAACGGATGATGAATGGAACAGCGTCATCGGTACAAATCTTACGGGTACCTTTAACTGCACAAGAAGAGCCGTCCCCTCTATGCTTAAAAACAAATACGGCAGAATAATAAATATTTCCTCCGTATGGGGACAGGAGGGCGCCTCTTGCGAAGCGGTGTATTCCGCATCAAAGGCAGGAATAATAGGTCTTACAAAAGCACTTGCAAAGGAATACGCTCCCTCCGGAATCACCGTTAACTGCATCTGCCCCGGAGTAATCGACACGGATATGATGAGCCGTTTTTCCGATGAAGAAAAAGCAGGAATCTGTGAAGATATTCCTATGGAAAGAATGGGAACACCCGAAGAGGTGGCTGAAGCCGTTTCATTTTTCGCAAATGAAAAAGCTTCCTACGTAACCGGTCAGATTCTCGGCGTAAACGGCGGAATGGTTTAATATCTCATCACTATATTTTTTATATCAAAAAAATCCGATAGCTGTTGCTATCGGATTTCCTTTTCCCTTAATATTCCTTTATAAAGCCCGTCAACACAAAAGCCCTTAGGGACGTAGCCTCTGCCTTCATAGTAAGCCTCGAGCACCTTGTTATCGTCTGCGCTGTCAAGCCTGAAAACATCCTTTTCACATATACGGGCATACTCCTCGGCATAATCGAGGAAAATTCTTCCCGTCCCCTTCTTATCAATGCGGGAACAGAAATTGTGCAGATAAAATGCAGATTTTGTACCGTAATCGTCTATGTGCTCCCAGCGGTCGTCCTCACTCTTAAGCACGGCGGCAGAAACAATTTCGCCCGTTGAAATTTCCCGGAGGACGAAAACCTCACCTGCCTTGCGGTGCTCCTCATAATAAGAAACGGGATAAACCTCATCGTAAAAGGTGTTGTTCCATTGGTCAATTCCTACCTCATCCATCCACTTCATACGGCTGAGAATAATAGAAAACATCTCGGGAATTTCTTCTTTTCTTATTTTTCTGAAAATATAGCCTCTGTGCTTTTCGGTAAGCCTTACGATGCGGTTTACACAGTTCAGCACAGCCTTTTTATCGGCACTCCAGAGGGGAGAAACCAGCGTATTTTTATTCCCGTCCCCCGTAAGCCTGTGTACTGCCACCTCTTCCGGAATAAGAGGAATAAGCGACATAAGTATCTCCAGATACTGTGCTTTACTAAGCGTTTCAAAGCCTCCGTTTTTATAATCCTCATAAAGACGGCTATCGGCCAGCACGTCAAGCAGCTGAAGCTTCACACCGTCCGTTTTATTTTCAATTGCAAACTGCAGGGTATTTTTCATATCCTCCGCAGTTTCCCCCGGAAGCCCCAGGATAATGTGGGTTATAACATAAATACCGACGCTCCGAAGCCTTTTTACGGCGTTTGCATACTCTTCGTTTTCATAGCATCTTCCGATATAGGAGATGCTTTCTTTTTTTGTAGTCTGAAGCCCTAATTCCACCCAGACGGGCTTGATTCTGTTAAGCTCGCCGAGAAGCTTCACCGTTTCATCGGGAAGGCAGTCGGGACGGGTTGCAACAGACAGCACGTCAATATCGGGGTGATTTACAGCATCTGAAAAAAGCTTACTAAGCTTCTCATAAGGGGCATAGGTGGATGTAAAGCTCTGAAAATATGCAATGTATCCCCCGTCTTTATTCTTAGAGGCAACTCTCTTTTTAGCGTTTTCAATCTGTATATTTATGTCGTTTCCCGACTCGGCAAAATCTCCCGAGCCTGAAGCAGAACAGAAAATACAGCCGCCCGTGCCCTTTGTGCCGTCACGGTTCGGGCAGGTAAATCCGCCGTCAAGGGATAATTTATAGAGCTTCTTGCCGAATTTTTCACGGCAGTAATCGTTCATTGTTTTCATTTGTGATAGCTTTCCCCTGCGTTTATCTTGTAGCCTCTGTAAATCTGTTCAAGAAGCATAATTCTTGCCAATCGGTGGGGAAACGTCATTTTTGACATTGAAAGGCGGACGCTTGTTCTTGCCTTTACCCTTTCGGAAAGACCGTAAGAGCCTCCGATAATAAAGACAATATGCGACGTTCCCGAAAGAGCGGTATCGCAAAGCAGCTTTGCCATATCCTCTGAGGAATAGAGCTTTCCCTCTATGCACAGGGAAATCACCTTTGCTGACTGAGGAATTTTCTTAAGAATCTCCTCACCCTCTTTTTCGAGAACAGAGTTTATTTCATTTTCTGACGGATTTTCGGGAAGCACACCTGCTTTTATCTCAATTACGTTTACCTTTGCAAAGGCCTTGAGTCTTTTGAGGTATTCATCCGATGCCATTTCAAAAAAGGCATCCTTAAGCTTTCCCACGGATATTATAGTTACTGTCTGCATATTACCTCTTAAAAAACTATGTATTTTCCCATACTTCCGACGGGCGCTATCTCTAAGGTATAGTCTCTGCCCAGCTCCGCACCCATACGCTTTAAGTATGAATTCGTGCAGGAAAAGGCTCTGTCGGGAGTATTGTTCTCACGGCTTAAATGTCCCAGCACAAAACGGCGCACACCTGCTTCAAGAAGCTCACCTACTGTCTCGGCACAGACGTTATTTGAAAGATGTCCGTGCTCGGAGCGGATTCTGGCCTTGAGAAATGCGGTATAGGGACCGAATTCAAGGAGTGTTTCATCGTAATTTGATTCTATCAGCACAAGGTCGCAGTCTCTGAGATTTCTTATAATCTCATCCGTCATTTTCCCCGTATCTGTGCAGATGCCTACTGTTTTATCGGGAAGAATTATCTTGTATCCGCAGCTTTCCTTTGCATCGTGAGACGTAGGGAAATACGAAATATGCATATCCCCTACCGTGACTCCCTCCGGCATAATTTTTTCAAAGGGGTATTTCCCGTCAATGATTCCCTTTCCGAGAAGTCCCGACAAGGTTCCTCCCGTAGCATACACGGGAATATTTTTTCTCGTGGCAAAAACACGAAGACCGCTTACGTGGTCATCGTGCTCGTGTGTCACAAAAACCGCCTTCACGGCATCGGGAGAGATACCCGACTGCTCCATTGAAAGAAGAAGCTGCTTGTTATTTGTTCCTGCATCTATAAGCACACCGCTTGAAGCCGTGCCCACATAACATGAATTTCCGCCTGATGAGGAGCATAAGGTTGAAAATCTTGCCATTTTAACTTACTTTCTTATATCAGAATGTTTTCTTTTCGGTTGTATAGAACCATATTTCGCCTTTTCTTTTAGGATTATAGAAATTAAATCCGCCCTCAAGCCCCGTTGAATCGCCCCTCTTCTTATCACCCGTTACGGGGTTTTCGAAGAGATATTTTGTATCGGGGATAATGTGAGGATACACAACAATGCTGTTGCTTTCTGCATTTTCCGTGCGTATAACCTCAATAAAGCCGCTGCCCGTTTCTTCATTATGAAACTGCACGGCATACCATCCGCTGTCACGGTCGGACAGCTGATAATAGTCGCTGTTCAGCTCATACTCAGCCGCCTTTCTCCAGACGGGAACCATCTTTCTCGCACAGTCAAAAATCTTATTGCTGTCGTCGTAATCAAGACAAGCGGTAAGCGCAGGCGTCATAGCACACAGATATGAGAATTCATCAAGATTTCTGTTTCTGTACATTCTCTCGTCACGGCTTTTTGCGTGTGCACGGAAATAGGGAATCCAGGAGAACATTTCGTAATAATGAAAAACTCTGTCGGAAGGGTAATCAATGTGCATATCCGTATACTGCATAGGCACGCTTCTTCTCATCATATCCATTTCGTTGCGTGTTCCGCCTGCGGCACAGTTGTCAATCACAAGACCGGGATTGCGAAGACGCAGCTCATCATAAAGCCGCAAAAGAGCCTGCATATGAAGGTTTTCTCTTGCGCCTGTTCTGTTTTCCGCCTCATTCTCGGAAAAATATCTGTCGGGAGTAAAATTGAAATCCTGTCTGTATATGTCAATTCCCCCTGCCTTTATGTGCTTATCAAGAAGATTCAGCACAAAGCTGAAGCATTCGGGATTCGAATAGTCAAGAAGACGGCACTTTTCCTCTTCGCCCTCGTCGTTATGTGCCTTGAGACACCACTCGGGATGAAGAAAATCAAGCCTTGAGCCCTCCATAACTCTTTCAGGCTCAAACCATACAAGAAGGTCAATACCGTTTTCGTGAAGGCAGTCGGATACGGGGCGGAAGCCGTCGGGAAGCTGCTCAGGGTTGGGCACCCAGTCTCCCACATTCCACCAGCTGTGCTCACAGGGGTACCATCCTGCATCTATCCACCATGCGTCGGGCTTTAAGTCCTTTTTTATGTAGGTTTCAATCGCTTCAAGCTGATTTTCAGTAGTAATACCCTCAAATTCACCGTAACCGCCGATTCCGTGGGTATGTAAAAACATTACGGGCTTTATTTTCTCTCCGTTTTTACCTACGGGAAGAATGTGCTTCAAGAAAAATCTTCTCCAAAGATTTGTAGCCTTTGTTTCATCATTGTCGGAAAACAGAACGGTTATGTTGGGAGTACGCATTGTCTCTCCGGGATATAAAACCGTATTGAAGCTTGCCTGGGTAAGTGTAAAACGCACTCCGTCTTCCTGAGGTGTAAACACCATCTTCCATTTACCCGGGAAGCCCACACCCATTTTTACGGTATATTCGTCGAATTTTACCGTCATAAAGGGGGATGCACCGTCCGCACCACGGCAGAAATCGGGAGATACGGTTATTTCTTCTGTGATTTCTATTTCGGAAAAACGTCTGAAAACTCCGTCGTTTCTCGTGTCACCGCTGCCCGAAACAAGACGGGGGGCAGTACCTTTAAGCACTGCTGAAATACCGAAATCCGAAAGACGCTCGGATTCGGCTTTCCCGAAGCTTGTCATTTCGGCTCCCCATTCAACAACGGGAAAATCCGAATAAAGAGTTTCACGGACATTAAGTATCATTCCCTTTGAGGCAACGGCGGTAATTTCAGTCACCCTTACGGCAGAATCCGTAACAAAGCTTCTCACGGAAGGCTTCTTGTCGGCATCTATGCCCCTTTCCCGTATCCCGTCAAAGGAGAATGTGACTGGAACGCTTGCGGCATCGGTAAAGCCCAGTATTTTATCTCTTAACAACATCAGATTTTTCATTTAATCATCTCTTTATTGCAGTTTTTTCGCATTAAAGCTTGCTTCCGCTTTTTGCTCCGCCTGTTTTGCTTCCCTTGGCACCCTTTGCGCCCTTTGTCGCAAAGTTTCTTAAAATATCGGATTCAAAGGAGAATTCGATTGCCTCTTCCTCTCTGCTTCTTCTGAGAGCCAGCTGAATCATAGCATCAAGCACAACGGAATATTTTACACCGAGAGGTGCCCACAGATAAAATGAAAGAGAGCCGGGAATTGTGTTTATCTCGTTAAGATAAACCTTATTAGTTGACTTATCAATCATAAAGTCGATACGGGAAAGACCGTTACAGCCCAGCACCGTATAGGCTTTTACTGCAAGGGAACGGATATATGCTCTCGTTTCCTCTGTCATATTGGGGGGAATAAGACGTGAAAGGCTCGCCATTCCTGCGGCTGCCTTGGCAGGTCTTGAGAGATTTATACGTGACAGCTTTGCACCGTCAAATCTTGTAAGCTCGGTTGAGTAGTCGTATTCAACAACACCCTCGCCCTTTCTTACGAATCTTCCGTCGGGGCTTACAACAATTGAGCTGTCGTTTTTAAGTGCATTTTCAATTGAGAGGGGATTGTTTACGATTTCATCAATACCCTCCTTAAAAGCCCTTGCCTCTTCCTCTGACACCTTGCCCTTCTGATATTTTGCGGTATAGTCAAGGATTTTGCCGAAGCTTATGGGCTGTTCAAGCTCCGAAGCCTCTGCCGTTTCGGTGTTGCCGATAACAGAGCAGTTGATTTCCACAAGGTTTGTAATAGCCTTTTCAACAAGGACAACCGTTGCATATCTGAAAGCATCCTCAAGGGAGTTATATAATTCCTCTCTGTTTTCAGCAAGACTTATGCCGACGGAGGAACCGAGATTTACGGGCTTTACAACAACGGGATATCCGATTTTCTCCTCACAGCGGTCAAGCACCGTGTCGGGATCGGAGAAATCGGAAGAAATGAATCTTACACAGTCAAGCACGGGAATACCGTTGTCCTTGAGAACTGTTTTCATAACGTATTTATCCATACCTACAGCGGAAGCCGTAACGTCACAGCCGACATAGGGCACTCCCGTAAGCTTTAAGTAGCCCTGTAAGGTACCGTCTTCAACGTTTGTGCCGTGAACAATGGGGAAGGCTACGTCAATATCGGAAATCACGTTACTGCCCGTCTTCTTAAAGGGATAGCGCATAAGCTGAACTCTGCCCTCGTTATTCATAAGAGTACAGCGTGTGCTTTTCTTTATAAGTGCGGGGATATTTGAATATTCCTCAATGCAGGAGCACTCAAATCCCGTATAGAATTCGTTTTCTTTTGTGATATAAACGGGGATAACCTCGTATTTGTCGGCAGGAATTGATGCTATTGCCTGCAGTGCGGAAATAACGGAAACCTCGTGTTCAACGCTTTTTCCGCCGAAAAAAACACCGACTCTGATTTTCATGGCTATACCCCCTCTTAATAGTTATCGGGAAGGTCATTCTCAAGGAGAATAATCTTCTTTTTGTCTGTTTTCATAGCGTAAAGATGCTTCATAGCCTCTGTGAATTCCTCGAAGCAAAGAAGATTTTCGGCAGGATAATCCTTGCTTACAATACCCTCTCTTATAGCCTCGGTCTGCTTTTTGCCGATAAGGACAATCTTGTCACAGCAGGCGGCGGCAAATTCACCGAATTCACGGTTCAGCTGATATTCCTCTTTACCCAGCTCTACCATACCGGGAGTTACGAGGATTCTCTCTCCGTCCATCTGTGAAAGAGTGGACAAGGCAGCTCTGCAGCCTGCAGGGTTGGAGTTGAAGGCATCGTCGATAATAGTTACTTCACCGCGGTTTACAATCTGCATACGGTGAGGCACCGCATCAATACGTCTTACGTATCTCTTCATTTCGGATAACGGCATACCGAAGCCGTTCGCGGCGGCAATAGCACCCGTTATGTTTATAACATTATGGTGTCCTAAAAGCTTTGTATCAAAGGGATAAACCTCTCCGTCGGAAGCCTTTACCTTAAATGAGGTTCCCTTTGCGGTTACCTTTTCGTCAAAGGCATAATAATCACAGTCGGGAGTTGTACCGTATGTGATAAAGGGTCTTTTGGGGAGATTCTTTCTTATTGTATCGTTATCAAAGTTTATATAAAGTCTTCCGTCCTCAGGAAGCGAATCTGCAAGCTCATATTTTGTCTTTATAATATTTTCCTTTGAGCCGAAGGATTCAAGGTGCTGCTCGCCGAGAGCGGTGATAATACCGTGCTTAGGGTGAACGATGTCGCAAAGCTCCTTGATGTCACCTACCCATTTTGCACCCATTTCGCAAAGGAAAATCTTGTGAACGGCTTTAAGTGACTTTCTTATGGTTATAACTATTCCCATAGGAGTATTGAAGCTTGAGGGAGTAACAAGAGTATCCGTCCAGGCTCTCAGAATTGTGTAAAGATAGAACTTCACACTTGTCTTGCCGTAAGAGCCCGTAATTCCTATAGTTTCAAGCTCGGGGCTTAGCTTCAGCATTCTCTTTGCATCGTTAAGATAGTATCTGTTTACAGCCATCTCTACGGGCTTATTTATTGCGTTTGCAAGCACGATGCTTAAAGGAGCAAGAGCCGCAATAAGACCGAGAATCATAAATGCAATATTCTTTCTTTCTGTTGTAAGAGCAAAAACCGCACCGCCGAAGGCTGCAAAAATAAGAATACAGGTTGTAACGAACATTCTTTTTACGCGGGGAGTATAAACAAGAGGCTTTTTTTGGGGACGGTTTCTGTTTTCAACCGCAACAGCCCCCACCGCAACTAAAAGAGCCGCGGCTGAAAAGCCCATAAGCGCATTATGGGATATAAGCCCCGTAAATGAAAGGGCGAAAACTATGTATTCCACCGCATATCTTCCGAGGTTTTTGCGAATCCAGCCTACGTGCGTTGAAAAACGGTAGCCGTTAAGCTGAAACATATGCATATTAAACAGTAAGCTCTTGAAAACCGAATAGATTCCCATAAGAGTTACCGCACCGAATAAAATCTGTAAATAGGGTACCATATTGCGCCTCCGAAATTAAAGCTCAAGATAAGATTCAAGAATTGCCTCAAAAACTATCGGGTTTTCAAGGAAAGAATAGTGTCCCACGCCTTCAATTCTTGCAAGACCGGCTTCCGGAATCAGCTGTTCCATTTTTTCGGCATCCGTTATGGGTGTTGCAGTATCAAGAGTACCCCAGATAAGAAGGGTTTCCTGAGTAATTGAAGGCAGAAGGTGTGAAAGATCTTCGTTTACAACATTTACGAGAACCTCTCTCATAAGAGGCGTTGCCGCCTTGTAGTCGGCAGAGCCCACCATTGACTGGAAGAAATTAAGAAGCTTCGGAGAAAAGGAAAGAAGCTTTTTGCCCGTTTTCATTATTTTTTCTTTTTTAAGCTGCTCGTCGTTCTTTTCGGGGCGTATACCTGCAGAATCCACAAGAATAAGTCTTGTAACCGTAAAGGGCAGATTCTTTCTGTTCACAAGCTTTATTATTACTCTGCCGCCGAAGGAATGACCTAAAAGAATAACCCTTTTAAGTCCCAGCTTTTTAATAAATTCTATAATAAAATCCGTATAATCATCCACAGTCCATGCTTTAGGAGGCTCGGGTGTCTCACCGAAGCCCGGCATATCGGGAGCTACCGTATAAAACTTTTCGGAAACGAGCTTTGCAGAATTTTCAAAAAGCTTTATATTTGAACCCCAGCCGTGAAGCATAACTACCGCTTCATCGGAAGAAGGCTCTCCCATTGTGAAATAATTTACATTGATATCTCCGATTAAAATATTCATATCTCCCAAAGTCCTCTCAAAAAAACATTTCTCTTAACAGTATATTCACGGTCTGATTTTCCGTGCTTATTCTTCGGTTACAAGAGAAGAAATATCAAGAGGAGTGGAATCAGCCCAGAGCTTTTCGAGATTATAGTACTCTCTCTGGTCCTGTAAAAATACGTGAATCACTACATCATAATAGTCAAGAAGAATCCAGCCTGTAGCCTTTCCTTCAATCTGTCGGGGTTCAATACCCTCGAGACCTAACTGATATTCAACCTCGTCCGCAAGAGCTCTTACCTGCGTGGTGGAGGTACCTGCGGCAATTACGAAATAGTCGGCAACAATGGTAAGTGAGCCGACCTCGAGAGCCGAGATTTCAACAGCCTTTTTGCTGTCCAATGCCTTTACTGCAATTTCAAGTGTCTTATTCATATAAATTTCCTTTCATCATTTCTGTGATAAATGAACGATTATTTCATTGTAACAAGCTATCGTATCGGGATGTATGGGTCTGCATTCACGTGCTAAATCCTCAATTGTGAAGCGAAGCCCCTCTTCCATAGCGTATTCAAGCGAGACTTCCGCCCTTTTCCGCATATCCTCGACACCGTTATAGCTACGGTCAGCAGATATAAAATCCGCAATAAAGAGGATTTTTTCGAGAAGTCCCATGCCGGCCCTTCCTGTGGTATGGTATCTTACCGCGGTAATTATTTCCTCAGGGAAGCCGTATTCTTTTTTGAGATATACTGCACCTGCCATTGCATGCCAGAGCTTCGGTGCAGATTTTTCCACATCGGAAAGAATAATATTTTCTTCTTCAAAAAATTTAAGATATTCCTCTTTTGAAAGCTCCTTGAGCACGTCGTGGGCAAGTCCCGCAGTTATTGCCGTTTCTTTATCGTAACCGTATTTTTCTGCAAGATATCCCGCACTTTCCGCAACACCTAAGGAATGGATATATCTGAAATCGGAAAGCCTTTCTCTGATATCTTTTAACAGAGCATCGTTTTTATTCATTCTTATAAAGTCCCTCTTTTTGTATATAGGCCGCTACGCTTCGGTCAATATATTCCGAAGCATCATCACCCGAGGCCAGCTTTTCCCTTAAGAAGGAGGAGCTTACCTCAAAGGCATCGAAATCGAAAATCTTACATTCCCCGTAAGGACGAAGATTTTCATCGGCAAACTCATTGAGCCGTTCCGTCTCAATACCGCTTTCTCTTGATACGGAAACAAGTGTCACCGCAGAGAGAATATCACGGTATCTGTACCATCTGTCAAAGGACAGAAGCTGATCCGAGCCGATGAGAAGATAAATTTTTTCATCGGGGTAAAGCTCCTTTACCGCAGCTACGGTATCAACCGTGTAGCTTTTGCCCCCTCTTTTAATTTCAACATCCGAAATTTCGAATATATCCTCAGGGAAGGCAAGACGGCACATAGTGAGCCTTTGCTCTTCGTTTGCACCCGTGCTTTTTTTGAAGGGAGAAAGTCCTGCCGGAATAATAAGCATCTTTTTAAGCTGCAGTCTTTCCGCAACAAAAAGTGCCAGCTTTTTATGTCCCTTGTGTACAGGGTCGAAGCTTCCGCCGAATATACATATTCCGCCTGACATCATTTTACCTTCTTTGCGGGAAGACGCTTATCTCTGCCCTTTTTGTCCTCAAAGGGAGACTTTTTCTTCTTTTTTCCCTCAATCTTTGCAAGTCTCTTTCTTGCCTTTACGGGATTTTCCTTTTTGTTGGGAGTGTGCTTCGGCTTTGCCTCGTGAAGCTCCTTGCTGTAGCGGTATAAAACAATAACGCCGCCTATGACCTGCACAACCTCACTGCCCGTCTTTGCTGCAATTTCCTCTGCAGCCTCACGGGGAGTAAGAGGGGAGGTTTCCGTAAGTACACGAAGCTTTATAAGCTCTCTTGTACGAAGAGCTCCGTCTGTCTGCTCAATAAGTGTGTCTGATATGCCGCCTTTTCCTACCTGAAAAAGTACGTCGAGTGTATTTGCCTGCCCTCTGAGGGCGGCTCTTTCTTTGCTTGTCATAAATTTACCTCTTTATATAATTTCGGAAAGTTTTTCTTTAAGTGCCCGAAGGGAGTTTCCTCTGTGGCTTATTGCATCCTTTTCCTCTGCGGAAAGCTGAGCGAATGACTTGTCCCCTACGTAGAAAATGGGATCGAAGCCGAAGCCGTTTTCTCCTGCAGGAGTATATCCGATTTTTCCTTCGCACTTACCCGTTACGGTATATTCACTGCCGTCGGGGAATACCACTGCGGCACAGCTGACAAAGCGTGCGGTTCTTTTTTCGTCCTCCACGCCTTCAAGCTCTTTTACAAGGTGCGCCATTTTCTCGGGATAAGGTGTATTCTCCCCCATATATCTTGCGGAATACACACCGGGTCTGCCGTCAAGTGCATCAACCATAAGTCCCGAATCATCCGCTATACAGGGCATACCCGATTCCTTACAGCCCGAGCGTGCCTTAAGAAGTGCGTTTTCGGCAAATGTTTCACCGGTTTCCTCTACGTCGGAAAGCTCAATACCCTTTTCGTAATCAAGGAATACATTTATACCGAGCGGAGAGAGAATTCTGTGCAATTCCTCTCTTTTTTTCATATTATGAGTGGCGATTAAAAAATCCAAACAGTCCACCCCTCTTCTTTTTCTTATTTTCTTCTTCCTCACGTGCCTTGCGTTCTGCCTCTGCCTTTTCACGTGCGATTCTTTCAGCCTCAGCCTTTTCTGCGGCGATGCGCTCAGCTTCTGCCTTTTCGGCTGCTATTCTTTCGGCTTCTGCCTTTTCGGCTGCAATGCGCTCTGCTTCTGCCTTTTCTGCAGCAAGGCGTTCCTCTTCAAGTCTTAAAGCTTCAAGTCTCTTCTGTTCCTCAAGGTCTTCGCCTTCAGCGCTGCTGTCTTCTTCTGCTTCGGATGCTTCTTCAGATGCGTCTTCACAATAGCCGTCTGCTGTGATGCTATCTTCTTCAGCATCTTCTTCTCCGATTTCTTCAGAGTTGAAGATTTCCTGTCCCTCAGAAGCTCCTTCTTCGCTGTCTCCAGAAGCTTCTCCTTCGGTGTCGGCAATTTCCCCGAAGACTTCTGTAAGTAAAGTTTTAAAAGCTTCGGCGCCGTCTTCGTCGTCTTCTTTCGGAGTGTAGTTAATGTAGTCTTCAGAGTTAACAAGTTCACTTAATGAATCTCCTTCCGTGTCAAGATCTTTTTCACTTGCCGTTTCAAATAAGCTCTTTGCGAATGCCGAGGGTGAGAAGGGCTGAAGGTCATCAATGCCCTCGCCTACACCGATGAATTTAACGGGAAGCTTGAGGTCATTCTTTATGGACATAACAACACCGCCTCGTGCAGTACCGTCAAGCTTTGTAAGAACAATACCCGTAAGCTCTGCTACGTTCATAAATTCCTTTGCCTGATTAACCGCATTCTGTCCCGTTGTTGCATCAAGCACAAGAAGAACCTCACGGTCAGCGTAGGGAAGCTCCTTATCGCATACGCGGTAAATCTTTGCAAGCTCGTCCATAAGATTTTTCTTATTGTGAAGTCTGCCTGCCGTATCGCAGATGATAATATCGCAGTCTCTTGCAATACCTGCCTGAATCGTATCAAATACTACTGCTGCAGGGTCTGCACCCTCCTTATGCTTTATAATATCAACACCTGCCCTCTGAGCCCACACGTCGAGCTGGTCAATAGCGGCGGCACGGAAGGTATCGGCAGCACCGAGAATAACCTTTTTGCCCTGAGCCTTATACATAGCCGCCATCTTACCGATGGAGGTGGTTTTGCCTGCACCGTTGACACCGATTACGAGGATAACAGAGGGAATTGTAACAAGTCCCATATCCTCACCGCCGTCAAGAAGCTGGGCTATAATATTCTGAAGCTCCTTTTTAACCTCTGCGGTGCTCTTGATTTTTTCGCTCTTTACACGGGAGCGCAGCTCCTCAACAACCTGCACGGCGGTATTTACACCGACGTCGGACATAACGAGTATTTCTTCAAGCTCAATAAAAAGATCATCCTCAAAGGAATCAAAAGCATCGAGCATTTCGTCAATGGCGCCTGCCATTTTATTTCTGGTTTTACCCAGACCAAAGTTTATTTTACTGAAAATTCCCATTTTTTATCTCCTGATTTATTCTTCAAGCTTTAGCTTTTCAACCATTTCCGCTGTCTTGAGTTCAAGAAGCTTGGATACGCCGTGCTCCTGCATTGTAACACCGTAAAGCATATCTGCTTCTTCCATTGTGCCTCGTCTGTGTGTAATAAGAATGAACTGGGTTTCGTCGGTCATCATTCTTACGTACTGTGCGTAACGGAGCACGTTTACGTCGTCAAGGGCTGCCTCAACCTCGTCAAAAATACAGAAGGGAGAGGGTCTTACCTTAAGTATTGCAAACAAGAGAGCTATTGCAGTAAGTCCCTTTTCACCGCCCGAAAGAAGCGACAGCGATTTTACGTTCTTTCCGGGAGGCTGAGCCTTGATTTCAATATTACATTCGAGTATGTCGTTTTCATCCTCAAGCACAAGCTCTGCCGAGCCGCCTCCGAAGAGTGTGGTAAAGGTTTCCTTAAAGCCGTTATTGATGGCTTCAAAACGGTCCTTGAACTGCTCTGCCATTTTTGAGGTAAGCTCCTCAATCATCTTAAGCAGCTCCTTCTTAGACTTTTCAACGTCATTTACCTGACCCGAGAGGAATTCGTAACGGGAGGAAACCTCCTTATATTCCTCAATGGCCGCAACGTTTACCGAGCCGAGAGCCTTTATCTGTGCTTTAAGCTCCGAAAGTCTCTTCTGCGCCTTGGGAACGGATTCTATTTCAGGACATACAGCCTCTGCCTCACGGCGGGTCAGCTGATATTCCTCATAAAGCTTTCTTTCAATATCCTGCTGTTCCTTTTCAAGGTACGCCTTCTTTTCCTCGAGACGGATGAGCTCACCGCTTATCTTTTCTCTTTCCTCTGCCTTAGTCTTTTCAAGGGCACGGTTGTCGCTTACGCTCTTTTCAAGGTCGTCACGCTTTCTTATAAGCGCTCTTATTTCTTCCTCGTTTTCACGTATACCCTTTCTTATTTCAGCAGCCGCATCCCGCGTTTTAAGAGCCTCAGCTGTCAGCTCCTCGTTCTTTTCGCCGAGAGCCTTTATTTCGTTTCTGAGACTTTCTTTTCTTTCCTCTGCATCCTCCATACGTTTCTTAAGAGCAGATACAGTCTCCTTCTTTGCTTCCGCTTCCTTTACAAAGGAAACTATGCGCATATTGACGTCGGAAATTTCGGAATTGAGCTTTTCTCTTTCAAGAAGAAGAGAATCTCTGCCGCCGGTAAGACGGGTAAGCTCCTCCTCCTTCGCCTTTCTGTCGGAAAGAAGCTTTTCCTTCTGAGCTTCACTCTGCCGTGCCGTTTCCTCAAGGGACTGCTGTCTTGCGGAAAGTCCTGCTTTTTCGTTTACGGCAGCTTCAATGTCCTTTCTTATATCGGCAATTCTTCTCTCAAGACCCGATATAAAGCTTTCAAGCTGTAATTTGTTTTCCTGCGCTCTTAAAAGCTCGCCTCTGCTTCCCTCAAGGTCTGCCTTGACCTTAGCGGAGTTTTCCGCAGCCTCCTTAAGAAGCGAATAGCTTGTATTTACCTTTTCTGCAAGAGAGTCGCATTCGGCCTTCAGCTTTTCAATTTCCGTTCTTCTGGCAAGGAAGCCTGCATTGGAAATCTTCGAGCCGCCGGTCATCGAACCGCCTGCATTTATAACCTGACCGTCAAGAGTGACGATTTTGAACTTGTAATTATATTTCTTTGCAAGAGCTATTGCACAGTCAAGGTCCTCACAGACCGCAATTCTGCCGAGAAGGGATTTAATGATTTCCCCGTACCTTTCATCGGCATCAACAAGCCTGTAGGCAAGGTCAATGAAGCCGAAATGGTCGTCAAGACCGTCCTCCTCAAGGATTCTGCCCTTTATTGCATTGAGGGGAAGGAAGGTAGCGCGTCCGCCGTGGGAGCTTTTGAGCATATTGATAGCTTTCTTCGCATCGTTTTCGGTATCGGTTACAATATCCTGAATTGCGTTGCCGAGAGCCGTTTCAACTGCTGTCTGATATTTTTCCTTAACCTCAATAAGGCTTGAAAGCGTACCGTGAATACCGGTAAGAGTTCCTCTCGAATACTCTTTAAGAACTGCCTTTACGCTGCCCTGATAACCCTCCATATTCTTTTCCGTATCCTGAAGGAATTTAAGACGGGATTCGGCAGAAAGAAGCTGAAGCTTTGTATCATCGTTGTCCTTTTTGCGGCTTTCGAGCTTTTCCTCAGCCTTTTTAAGACGTATTTCATAGCCTGCGAGAGCATTTACAAGCCCCTCACATTCCTCTGAGGCGGCATTTAAGCTACCCTTTGCACTATCTCTTTCCTTTTCCAGAAGAGAGATATTTTCATTTTTTGTGCCGATATCGGCATCAAGCGTTTCGAGTCTGATCTTTATTTCGTTCGTTGAAGAAAGCGCCGAAGCTATTGCCGTTTCCGTCTTTGAAATTTCAAGCATAAGAACGGATAAGCTGTCGTTTATGCGGTTGTATTCATCCGCATAGGTTTCGTCATTCTTTTTAAGACCCGAAAGCTTTTCGGAAAGCTCCGTAAGAGTAATGTTTTCCTGTTTTACTGCCTCTTCCGTTTCTTTTATAAGAATTTCGGCATTTTCAATTTCTTTAAGAATATCCGTATCGGCTGTCTTTTCAGCTTCAAGATCACGCCCGATTCTTTCTATTGTATCAAGATTATGCTGAACGGAGTTTTCGAGCACATCCGCCTGATTGTCAAGGGCTGAAGCCTGCTCCTCAAGGCGGGAACGGGAATTTCTTATATTTTCCATACGGATATTGATATCCCTTGTGCCCTCGGTTGCGGAATCTATCTCCTGAGAAATCTTCTGCAGCGTCTCTCCGGCATCCTCGTACTGTGCACGGGCAGTCTCTATTTTATGGCTCTGCTCTCTTATAAGCCCCTGTGATTTACTGAGAATATTCACCCAGAGTCCTATTTCAAGCTCCTTCTTTTCCCCTGCGTACAAAAGGAACTGCTGTGCCTTTATGCTCTGCTTTTCAAGGGGACCTATACGGGACTGTAATTCACTTACGATGTCACGGAGTCTTACAAGGTTTTCCTCTGCCTGATCAAGGCGCTTTATTGCGTCGCCCCTGCGGTAACGGTAAGCGGAAATTCCCGCAGCCTCTTCAAGCATATCACGGCGGTTTTCACTTTTTGCGGATACCATTTCCTCAATTCTGCCCTGACCGACCATTGAATAGCCGTCACGTCCGAGACCCGTATCCATAAACAGCTCGTGCACATCCTTGAGTCTTACGGTCGAACCGTTGATAAGGTATGCGCTGTCACCCGAGCGGTAATATCTTCTGGTAACGGAAACCTCTTTTTCGGGGTTAGCCAAAGCTCCGTCGGAGTTATCAAGCTTTAAGGTAACCTCTGCAAAGCCCTGAGGACGGCGGTCCTTTGTACCGCTGAAAATAACGTCCTCCATCTTTGAGCCTCGAAGACTTTTTGTTGACTGCTCACCGAGAACCCAGCGGACCGCATCGGCAATATTACTCTTACCCGAGCCGTTAGGACCGACAACAGCGGTAACACCCTTGCCGAAGTCAAGCACTATCTTATCGGGGAAGGATTTGAAGCCCTGCATTTCCAATGCTTTAAGATACATCTTTTTTTCCTCACATATATAATAAAATCAATTAATTATTATAACATCATATCGGGAGAGCGTTTCATCTCCCGTAATTCTTATATTCTTACCCTTGCTTCTGAAAAATTCCGCATTGCCGCGCTTTTGTCCCAGAGCCTTTGAAATCTCCTTAGGATGCACGCCGAGTGTATAATTGCCGTCCGGTAAAGAGGATAATTTTTCATCAATAAGGTCTTTATATATTTCACCCTCAACCAGCTCTCTGAAGGCAGGATGATATGCGCCTGCAACAAAGCCGTCTTCAACATTTCCTCCCGAATGAAGTCCGAGGCGGATAACCTTTATATTGTTTTCACTGAACATAAGAAGAAGCCTTGAACACAGCTTTATTGAGCTCTCAAGCGACGGGGGAACATACTTCCCTTCTCTGTATAAAGCCTCAAGCTTCGTATTTTCAAGCACGGTTGTAGGGTAAATTCTTACGGTATCGGGCTTTAATTCAATGAATTTACGTGCGGTAAACACATCCGTTTCATCGTCTGAGCCGTAAAGTCCCGTCATCATCTGAAGTCCTAAAGAAAAGCCGTAATCTCTTATAAGCCTGCAGGCCTTTTCCGTATCCTCAGGGGTGTGCCCTCTTTCATTTTTTATAAGCACGTCCTCTGACATACTCTGAGCACCGAGCTCTATTGCCGTAACGCCGTATCGTTTGAGAATTCCGAGCACCTCTTCGTCTATGCAATCGGGACGGGTTGAAATTCTGATGCCGGAAAAATACCTTCCGACGTATGGCCTTGCCGTTTCAAGAAAGGAAACCATCTTTTCCCTTTCAATAGCAGTAAAGGAACCTCCGAAAAATGCGATTTCACTGTCTGCGATATCGTATTTCCCGTTTTTAGCAATATCGCAGGCTGTTACGATATCCTCGTTCTTCAACGGCTCGCACTTTCCCGATATGGTTTTCTGGTTACAGAAAATACAGGAATTGGGACAGCCCAGATGCGGAACAAAAAGCGAAACGTTTACGTGCTTCATTCCCTTATACCCATAAGCTCAAGGGCTTCCTTTGCGGCTGCCTGCTCTGCCTTCTTTTTTGAGTGTCCCTTACCCGTGCCGATACAGTTAGAGTTGAGATACACCTCAATCGTAAACTCTTTGTTGTGGTCGGGACCGCTTTCGGCAACGAGGCGGTAGGTCAGATGCTCGTCGGGATTCTTCTGAATAACCTCCTGAAGCATGGTCTTATAGTCCGTAGCCTTTGCGGTGTCCGTTGTGCTTGTAGAAACGAAGCGAAGCACGAATTTCTTTGCCTCTTCCATTCCGCCGTCAAGATAAATTGCGGCAATAACCGACTCAAAGGCATCGGAAAGAATTGAGGGACGCTCTCTTCCGCCCGTCATATTCTCACCCTTACCGAGAAGAATGTAATCTCCGAGATTTATTTCATTTGCAAAAACAGCAAGTGATTTTTCGCATACGGCATTTGCACGAAGCTTTGTAAGCTCACCCTCGGGACGGGCCTTAAGAGTGGCAAAAAGGTATTCCGCAGTTATAAAGCCGAGCACCGAATCACCTAAAAACTCGAGTCTTTCGTTATCCTGACGTCCCTGCTTTTCGTTGGCATAGGACGAATGGGAAAGGGCAAGCTGCAAAAGCTCTTTATTTCTGAAATTGTAGCCTATCTTTTTTTCAAGCTCTTTCATTGTGAACCTCTTACATGTCGCGGGACTGCATATATTCCTTAAGGGAATTTATCGCAATATCGCAGATTTTTGCGTATCTTTCATGCTTATCCCTTATTTTTTCACCGAGAGGCGGCAGCAGTCCTATTGCCGCACCCATAGGCTGATAATTCTTTGTTTCGGTGTTTTCTACGTATCGTGAAAGTGCACCGAGCATTGTATTTTCGGGAAGAAGAAGCATTTCCTCACCCTTGAAGCGTCTTACGGCGTTTATTCCTGCAATAATACCTGCCGCAGCGGATTCCATATATCCCTCGACCCCCGTAATCTGTCCTGCAAAGAAAATATCGGGATTCTCCTTCATATTGAAGTAAGAGGTAAGCACCTTCGGGGAATTGAGGAAGGAATTTCTGTGCATAACACCGTAGCGGACAAACTGAGCATCATGAAGAGCGGGTATCATTGAGAACACTCTTTTCTGCTCCGGGAATTTGAGATTCGTCTGAAAACCTACAAGATTATAAAGTGTTCCTGCCTTGTTTTCCTTTCGAAGCTGTAATACTGCCCAGGGGCGGTGTCCCGTTCTCGGGTCAGTAAGACCGACAGGCTTCATAGGCCCGAAGCGAATGGTATTTTCCCCTCTTTTTGCCATTATTTCTATAGGCATACAGCCCTCGTATATTTCCTTGTTCTTTTCAAACTCGTGAAGAATCACGCTTTCGGCATTTACAAGCTCACGGTGAAAGGCCTCATACTCCGCCTTGTTCATGGGACAGTTTATGTAGTCGTCCTCTCCGCCCTTGTCGTAACGGGACTGAGTGAATGCCTTTTCCATATCTATGCTTTCTGCCGATACTATGGGAGCTGCCGCATCATAGAAGCTCAAATTCTCTCCGCAGAGCTTCTTTATGTCCTCGCTTATGCTGTCGGATGCAAGAGGACCTGCGGCAACTACAACGATTCCCTCACGGGGAATTGACCTCATTTCCTCTCTTATGATTTCTATAAGAGGCTCATCCTCAACCGCCCTTGTAACCATAGCGGAGAAATCGTCACGGTTTACGGCAAGTGCACCGCCTGCAGGCACTGCAGTTGCCTTTGCACATTTCACGGTAATGCTGCCGAGCATCTCCATTTCGTTTTTGAGAAGCCCTGCGGCTGAATCGGACCGTGCCGCCTTGAAGGAATTTGAGCACACAAGCTCACAGAAATTTTCACTTTTGTGGGCAGGGGAAAATTTCACGGGCTTCATTTCGTAAAGACGGCACTTTATACCTGCCCTTGCTATCTGCATTGCCGCCTCACAGCCTGCAAAGCCTGCCCCTATAACGGTAATATAATCAGTCTTCATCTTTATCCTGTTTCTTTCCGCCTTTTCTTTCAAAGCCGCACTTTTCGTCAAGACACTTCACAACGTTTCCTCTTGAACGGAAAAGAGTTTTTCCGCAATCGGGACAATTTTCCTTTGTGGGAGTATCCCAGGTCATAAAGGTACAGGTCGGGAAGCCCGAGCAGCCGAAGAAGGTGTGTCCCTTCTTTGATTTCTTGCTGATAACGGTGTTTCCGCAGATAGGACAGTTCCCCTGTGTTTCCTGTACGAAGGGCTTTGTGAATTTACATTCGGGATATCCGGGACAGGCAAAGAATTTGCCGAATCTGCCAACCTTGACAATAAGATTTCTTCCGCACTTTTCGCAGGGAATGTCCGTCTTGTCCTCTTCAAGGCTTATCTTCACACCCTCCATTGAGCTCTTTGCCTTTTTGAGAGTATCCTCGAATTCATCGTAGAAGCCGTGAAGCATCTTTATATAGTCGTAGCCGCCCTCTTCAATTTTATCAAGGTCGGCTTCCATTCCTGCCGTAAACTTTGTGTTTACAATCTTGGGGAACTTCTCCTTGAGAAGATTTACGATTGCGGTACCGAGCTCGGTGGGAGCAAGAAGCTTCTTTGACTCTCTTACAACGTAGTCTCGGTCAAGGATAATGGAAAGAATTGATGCGTAGGTACTGGGTCTGCCCACACCCGTCTCTTCAAGCATCTTGATAAGAGAAGCCTCGGAGAAACGGAGAGGAGGCTGAGTGAAGTGCTGCTCATCCTTAATTTCCTTTACCTTGAGAACCGCACCCTCGGTAAGCTCGGGAAGAACGGAGGAGCTTTCCTCCTCGTCGGAATTATTATCATAAAGGACGCTGTAGCCGTCAAAGCGTACGGTATAACCCGATGCATTGAATACGCAGTATCCCTCTGCAATTCCCTCTTTTGCGGCAATAATTTCAGCCTTAGTGGTGTCCTGAACGCAGTTTGCCATAAGAGAAGCCATAAAACGGCACCAGATGAGGTTATATATTTTGTACTGCTCTGAGGTAAGCGAGGCCCTTGCCTTTTCGGGAGTAAGCTCAACAAGTGAGGGTCTTATAGCCTCGTGGCCGTCCTGAGCGCCCTCTCTTGTCTTGAAATAGCGAGGCTTTTCGGGGAGATACTTATCACCGTAGTTTTCTTTTATGAACTGATTACCGAGAGCTCTCGATTCCTCGGAAATACGGAGAGAGTCGGTTCTCATATACGTGATAAGACCCACGGAGCCGATGCCCTCGATTTCAACACCCTCATAAAGCTCCTGAGCAACCTTCATTGTTCTCTTTGCGGTAAAGCCCAGCCTCTTTGAAGCCTCCTGCTGAAGAGTTGACGTAATAAAGGGAGGTGAGGGCTGCTTCTTTCTGATGCCCTTTTTGACCTTGCCTACAGTAAACACGGCACCGTCAAGCTTTGAAAGAATCTTATCGGTATCCGCTTTGTCGGAAAGCTTTATTTTACCCGTTTCATCACCCCAGAAGCCGGCCTTGAAGCTCTTCTTTGAGGGGGGAGCCTGAAGAAGCGCATCAATTGACCAATATTCCTCGGGTACAAACTTTTTGATTTCCTCTTCCCTGTCTACAATAAGGCGGAGAGCAACACTCTGCACACGTCCTGCGGAAAGACCTCTTCTTATCTTCTGTGAAATAAAGGGAGAAAGCCTGTAGCCTACAAGGCGGTCGAGAATTCTTCTTGCCTGCTGTGCATTTACAAGGTCAAGATCGATTTTTGAAGGATTGTTTATTCCGTTTTCAACGCTCTTTTTATTGATTTCATTGAATTTTACACGGTTAAGCTTGCTTGTATCAAGCCCTAAAAGTGTTGCAAGATGCCAGGAGATGGCTTCACCCTCACGGTCAGGGTCAGTTGCGAGATAAACCTCTTCGCTTTTCTTTGCAAGGATGCTTAGCTCCTCAATAAGCTTCTCCTTTCCCTTGATGATAGTGTAATCGGGTTCAAAATCACGGCTGACGTCAACGCTCAGCTTATTTGCGTGCAAATCTCTGATGTGACCCATTGACGCCTTTACCTCAAAGCCGGGTCCGAGATATTTTTTAATGGTTTTTGCCTTTGCAGGCGACTCAACAATAACAAGATTTTTCTTTGTTTTTGTTTCGGTGGTTGTTTTTGCCATTTATTTAACCATCACTTTCTGTGCTTTATGCACACGTTAGTCTATTAATACATACCTGTTGCCGCTTTCCTGACGAATTTTTCCTTTAATGCAAAGGATGGTAAGTCTTCCGCTGAGGATGTTTACACTCAGGTTTAGGGCCTGTGCAATTTGTTCTATATTTGCAATTCTGCC
>JAZOWG010000146.1:0-5017 GCA_045659105.1 Acutalibacteraceae bacterium | reverse complement strand
GAAGCCGTGCTCCATCTTGCGCTGACGCTTTTTAGGCTGATATGTTCTTTTCATTGGTAATACCCCTCCATTCTTATTCTTCATTAAACAGCCAAAGTAACGGAAAAAATGCTGTTCGACCGGAAAAAAGGCGCAATGCACCCTTGTTTCTACAATTTGCTATTATATAATAGGAGGGAGCTTATGTCAACAGTTTTTTTATTTAAATAATATACTGAAATTTGCGAAAAATTTATTGTTAATTTAAGAGTTTTGTTGTATCATAATAATAAGTGTAATCTATTGTTTATATTTTTTTATATATGTTTTTATGTTGTAATGAGGTGATATGATGAGTACGGTTGTTGAAAAAAGACGTAAGGTGCTCATAAATACGGCATATTTTGCTTTGATATTTGCTGTGGTATTTGCTGCCTACAGGTGGTTGCTTCCGCTGCTGCTTCCCTTTGTGTTTGCATTTGCGGCTGCAGGTATGCTTAACCGTCCCATAACGGCAATTACAAAGAAAACGCCGCTGAAGCGCCCGTGGCTCAGTGCGGCCTTTGTGATTATTCTTGTTCTTATAATTGCTGCTGTTTTCTTTCTTATCGGAATGGAGCTTGTTGAGACTGCTACAGGCTTTTATGACTATTCCATAGCACAGCTTAATAATATCACGGATCTTGTAAATGACCTTAAGCTCTGGATTCTTGACGTAACGTCTTTCTTGCCGGAGGTTGTAAGAGGGACGCTTCACGAAAATGTTACACTTTTCTTTGATAACATTATTCAGAACGGCTTTCAGAATATCTCAATCGATACCTCAATGATAAACTGGTCCGAGCTCCTTTCGAAGGGCTCTGAAATGATTACGGGCACAGTGGGAAAAATCCCCTCGCTGATTATTGCGCTTATAGTATTTATGATTTCGACTGTGTTTATTTCCTCCGACTATGATAAAATCAAGAGATTCTTTGTGAAGCAGGTAAACCCTGAGCGTGCACGCAAGATTTCCGATGCCTGGCATCTCGGGGTGAACTCCCTTAAAAAGATGATAAGAGCATACTGTCTTATTATTCTTATAACGACCTTTGAGCTTACTGTCGGCTTCTACATTCTTAAGTTTATAGGAGTCTTTGACAGTCCGTACATTATATTTATTTCTGTAGCAATTGCATTTATTGACATTATTCCCGTCCTCGGTACAGGTACGGTGCTTATCCCCTGGGCTGTTATCTCGTTTATTACGGGAAATATCGGAATGGGTATAGGTCTTCTCGTGCTGTATGTGGTAATTCTTGTTATAAGACAGATTATTGAGCCGAAGCTGGTAGCCGGTCAGGTAGGTCTTCCGCCCATAGCTACAATTATTGCTATGTACGTCGGCTCCAAAACCCTCGGTGTGCTGGGCTTCTTTATCCTTCCGTTTATCGTAATCCTTATTAAGGTTTACAATGATGCAGGGCTCATACACGTTTTTAAGGACGTGCACGAGGGTGAAAACGAGAAAATAAAGGCTGAGTAATATTACAAAACGGAAAATGTTAACAATTTGGTAAAAAATAATATAAAAATTATTTATAATTCCATAATAGAATAATAAATAATATGCCGTGTGGTATCATCAGTACGTATAAAGTTGTATCGGAGGCGCATTTATATGCTTAATACCTTAATTCAGACAATAGCCAACCTCGGTTTTGATTCAGAGTCAATTACAACGGCTTTCAATAATGTTATTGAAACCATCCGTAACGGTGATGTGTCTTCTATGCAGGGCATTTCCGATATTTTCACCGGAATTATTGCAGCACTTACCGGTGCCAGCGCGGCAGACATCAATGCAATTCTCTCTTCGCTTATTACGAGTGTAATTGCAATTCTTTCCGATGACACCACAAGCTCTGTTCTTTCAACAATAACAGGCGCATAATTTGTTTTCTGTGTTTTGAAATTCTGCCCGATGGATTTTTCTGTCGGGCTGATGTTTTTCCTGATGGCATATGCTGTGAGGCGTCACTATATATAATATGTAATTAATTATTAAAGGAGATTTCCGTTGATGAAGAAGACAGCAGTATTGTTGATTGCGATAATTACGGTGATATTCGGCGGCTGTACTGTTTTTCAGGTGACAGAGGAAACCACCGCTGAGCCTGCAGGTGATGAAGGCACTACTGCAATTGTTGTTGCAGTTCCCGGAATAACCGAATACACTTCTGCGGAAGAAAGCACGACGGCGGTTACGGAGAACACCTCTGCGGAAGAAACTGTTGTAGCTTTTCCTGAGGAGATAAGCTCTGAGCAGACAACCGTCCGTGAAGAGAAGAATACAAGAGAAGAGAAGACCACAAGGGAAGAAAAAACCACTCGTGAGCAGAAGACGACCGCAAGGGTGAATGAGGAGGTTGACCTCAGTATCTCAATGCCCGAAAAGAACGGCACAATGGAAACAGATGATTCTCCCGACAATAAGTATATTAAGATTGTATACAAAGAAAAGAAGATTGATAAGGCTCTGCTGCTTGCAGTTTACTCGGTTCCTGAATCGGGACAGAACTACGTTTTTGAATTTTATGATGCTGAAAATTTCGATGCGGATAATATAAGGCGCGTATATCTTATAGATTCTTACGGGGATATTGCGAGCGTTGCGGCAACGGAAAGCTCGGAAAGAGTTAATATTTCTCCCGTTGAAAACTGGTTCTGTATGAATGTGCTTATCAAGGAAATTATCTATCCTGCAGTTTCCGGAAACTGAATAATATGGGAATGTCCCGGTTGCGTGGATTAAATATTTAAGTGTTTTGTGCAAAAAATACAGAAAATCCGAAAAAATCCTTTTGTGTGGCAGAAATGACAGCCGACGAATGAAAAATTCTACAAAAAATACATAAATATGCACGTATTCAGTGTATATTCGCTTAAAAATGTATAAATAATCACTCAAAAAGGGTGTCAAAAAAAATAGCAACTTTTACGAAAATTTTTTCAAAAAATTGTTGCAATTTACAGAAATATATGGTACAATGCATCTTGCCTGTTAAAAAAGGGAGTATTATGCCCAAAAGTAACAGGCTGATATGCGATGATACGGGAGGTGGCTGCGCTCGACGCAGGAAATTTCCGTGGAGTATGTCCGATTTTCAAACCGGGCGATTATGTAATACCGCACAAGGGGGGAGTCTGCGCCTTAACCGGGCTCCTATGGTACTTATGCGGTGAAAATTTCTGTAATTCGGTCCGGAGTAACTTGCGATATTCCGGATTTAAAAATCGGAAGGCGCGAATAACCCGGCGCCGTGTAGAAATTTTCAGACAGCACAGCCCGCCAAATTCTAAGGAGGCATTAAAATGGCAGTTAAGGAAAAGATCAGAATCAGACTCAAAGGCTACGATCATTCACTCGTAGACAAAGCAGCGGAGAGAATAGTTGAAACTGCAAAGCGTACAGGCGCTCAGGTTTCCGGTCCCGTTCCGCTTCCCACAGAGAAGGAAGTTGTTACTATCCTTCGCGCTGTTCACAAGTATAAGGATTCTCGTGAACAGTTTGAGCAGAGAACCCACAAGAGACTCATTGATGTAATCAGACCCTCAGCAAAGACTGCTGAAGCTCTGACAAATCTCGAGCTTCCCGCCGGCGTTGATATCGAAATTAAGGTAATGTAATTTCGGTTAGCTTATAGAGGACGGAAACGTCCGCAAAGCACCGCAGGTCAAGTCGGCACCAAGCCGACCAATAATCTGAAGGAGGAAAAATCAAAATGCAAAAAGGTCTTATCGGTAAGAAGATTGGCATGACTCAGTTTTTTGACGAGAAGGGCAACGTAGTTCCCGTAACCGTTCTTGAAGTTGGTCCTTGCGCAGTCGTACAGAAGAAGACAGAAGAGAAGGACGGCTACAAGGCTGTTCAGCTCGGTTTCGGCGACATGAAGGTCAATCGCGTAAACAAGCCCATGAAGGGTCACTTCGCAAAGGCTGACGTTGCCCCCAAGAAAGTTCTCAAGGAGTTCAGACTCGCTGACACTGATTCAGTGAACGTAGGCGACATTCTCAAGGCTGACATTTTCGCAGCAGGCGAAAAGGTAGACGTAAGCGGTACCAGCAAGGGTAAGGGCTACGCAGGCGCAATCAAGAGATGGAACTTTGGCAGACTCGTAGAATCACACGGTACAGGTCCCGTAGCAAGACACCAGGGTTCAATGGGCGCATGCTCCGACCCCTCAAGAGTTTTCAAGGGAAAGAAGATGCCCGGTCATCTCGGTGCCGAAAAGGTTACAGTTCAGAATCTGGACGTAGTTAAGGTAGATGCAGAAAACAACCTCATCGCTGTAAGAGGCGCTGTTCCCGGCGCAAAGGGCGGTTATGTTGTTATCACAAATGCCGTTAAGAAAGCGTAAGGGAGGAATAGAAAATGCCTAAAATTGACGTATTAAATATGGCTGGCGCAAAGGTATCCGAGCTTGAGCTTTGTGAAAGCATTTTCGCTATCGAGCCCAACGCATCTGCAATGCACATCGCAGTTGTAAATTACCTCGCAAATCAGCGTCAGGGTACACAGTCCACCCTCACTCGTTCTGAAGTATCCGGTGGCGGAAAGAAGCCCTGGAGACAGAAGGGAACCGGTCGTGCAAGACAGGGTTCAACAAGAGCTCCCCAGTGGTACCACGGCGGTATCGCACACGGTCCCAAGCCCCGCAGCTACAGATTTGAAATCAACAAGAAGGTTAAGAGACTTGCTCTTAAGTCCGCTCTTTCTTCTAAGGTTGCAGCAAACGAAATGATCGTTCTCGACGAGCTTACACTTGCAGCAATCAAGACAAAGGAAGTTGTTAACGTTCTTGCAGCTGTTAAGGCAGCTAAGAAGACACTTATCGTTCTTCCCGAAAAGAACGAAGTTATCTATCGCAGCGCTCGTAACATCGAAGGTGTAAACGTTACATTCGTTAACACTCTCAATGTTTATGACATCCTTAACTGCGACAGCATCGTAGTTCTCAAGGATGCAGTAGCAAAGATTGAGGAGGTTTATGCATAA
>JAZOWG010000145.1:0-8947 GCA_045659105.1 Acutalibacteraceae bacterium | reverse complement strand
ACGACCCGCATTTTCAGGGAACATTGGGACTTGCAGGAGTGTTTATTGACACATTTTTAATGCTCGGCATTACCGCTCTCGGTATTATCACGGTGCTTTACACGGGAGACACACCTCCCTCGGGTACACTTACGGGCTCCGAAGCCGTAACCCTTGCTGTCGGCAGTATTTTCGGGATAAGGGGTGCTTCGGTATTTATTGCCCTTTCTGTGCTGTTTTTTGCCTTCGCTTCCGTTCTCGGGTGGAATTTATACGGAAAAGCCTCAGCAGTATATCTTTTCGGCAAAAAAAGCGAGGGGATTTATATGCTCTCCTCTTTGTTTTTCACATTTCTCGGGTGCATAATGCCCGTAAAAACCGTTTGGCTTCTGACGGATGCTTTTAATACCCTTATGGTTCTGACAAACACACCGGCTCTATTAAGGCTTTCGGTAAAAACACGGGAATATATTCCGCAAAAAAGATAAATTTCTGTTGAAAAACGGCTAAAATAATGATAATATTTCCTTGAAACAAACAAAAAGGAAAGGATTTTTATTATGGAAACTACAACAGCTGCCGAAATCGTTCAGGACATTCAGACGGGGCTTTCCGAGATTACGGACGTTCCCACAAGCTTTGCGGAGACAAGTGAATACGTAAAGAATCTTATCGGTCTTCTTCAGGAATTTGCGGTAACCTACGGAGGGAAGCTCATAGGTGCTCTCATTCTTCTCATTATCGGCTTTAAAATCGCAAATATCATCACAAAAAAGGCTTCTGCCTCAAAGGCATTCGCTAAAATCGAGGTCTCCACAAGAGGCATCATAATTAACGTTCTGAGCATACTTATAAAGGTTGTAATAGGCATTACCGCCCTTGCAATTATAGGTGTTCCCATGACCTCTATGATAGCAGTAATCGGCTCCTGCGGTCTTGCCGTAGGCCTTGCATTACAGGGCTCTCTTTCAAATATTGCCGGCGGCTTTATCATTCTTGTGCTCAAGCCCTTCAAGGTAGGCGATTTCATCACCTCGGGCGATATTGCAGGCACGGTTGAGGAAATCAGCATTTTCCACACAAAGGTGCTGACTCTTGACAACAGAAGAATCATCGTTCCCAACTCCTCTATTTCCAATTCAACAATCACAAACGTTTCCGCTCTTAAGGACAGACGCGTTGACCTTACCTTTACAGCCGCTTATGATAACGATATTGATACCGTTGAAAAGGTGCTTTCAGACGTATGCTTAAGCCACGCTCTTGTTTACAAGGACCCCGAGCCCTTCGCAAGACTTTCCGCACACAAGGACTGCGCTCTTGAATACACAGTAAGAGTATGGTGCAAGGCAGAGGATTACTGGACCGTTTACTTTGATCTTTTAAAGAACGTAAAAACGGCATTTGACAAGAACGGCATCAATATTCCCTATCCTCAGCTCACCGTTCACACAGACAAATAAGATTTATCGGACGTATCTTTCTTTTCTTGTCGGTTTTCGACAAGCGAAATGTTAAATATTTATTAATAATATAATATATATATGAAATAATGTTGACACTCTGTCATTTTTTTGGTATCCTAATTAAGCTGCCTGAAAAATGACGGGGTGTCATTTTATGTGCAGAATAAAAAACTGACAAAATGTCAGTTTTTTAAGCTATCTTTAATACTTCATAAGTAAAATATTTATAAAAAGGAAAAATTCGTATCAATGGCAGCTCTCAATAAAAAGCTTGAAAAAAAGATGAAAATAATTGATACTGCTTTTTCGCTTTTCAGAGAACATTCGGTAAATGCCACGGCTGTTGACGACATAGTCAAGGCGGCAGGAATCGCAAGAGGTACCTTTTATCTTTACTTCAAGGATAAAAGCGACCTGCTGGAACAGATAATTCTTTACAAAAGCACGGAGTATATGAAAACCGTTCTTAAATCAACTCTTTCCGAGCCCATTGAGGAATACGGGGATTTTTACGGGAGAGTAAAGGTTTTTCTTAACTGCTTCATTGATTTTCTTATTGAAAATAAGGAAATACTTCCCGTGATGTCAAAGAATCTTTCATCCTGCATAAAACAGCTGCCCGAGTTTTATGACAGCGAAATAGCAGAAATATACCGTACGTTCATTGACCAGATGCAGGCTCTCGGGTACACTCCCGAAAATGCTCACATCACAACCCTTATTGTTGTGGATATGACAGGAAATGTGTGCTCGGATGCAATTATGTACGAAAAGCCCTACCCCATAGAAATTATCCGTGATATTGTGGTTTCCTCCGCAATATCAATAATCAGAAATAATGCCCATTTTTCAAGAGGTGAAATTCGTGAAACGATTAACTAAGTTTACAGCAACGGTTCTTGTGTTCGTTCTTATATTCTCTTCCCTTCCCGTTTTCAATGCAGGTGCTACGGAGTTTCCCGAGGGAATTACAAGAGAACAGACGGAATCCGTAATACCTAAGCTCAACACCCTTCTCAAGAAGGCTTTGGCTTCAGGCGGAAAGGACACGGATATAAAGGGAATGCTTTATGATACCCTTTATAAGGACGAAACCGTAAACGGAATATTTGAAGCAATATATACTGCTCTCGGTGAGAATGCCGATGCACTCTCGCTTATCGGTGTGAATATATCCCCTGCGGCTCTTACGAAGGCACTTTACGACTATCCTTCAATTTCAAGAAAGATTTCCTCCTGTGCGGACCTGAATGCGGTAATTGCCGCATCAAAGGACTTCAAGTGGAAGATTTCCTCCGAAAAGGAATTCGGAAAGGCACTGGCAGCCATGCTCAGCCCCTTCAATGCGCTTCTCAATGCACTTCTGTGCTCGGGCAAGGTGTCAATAAATGCTTTTCTTGCAATTCAGGGCGACGACGGCTATCAGAACGCAATCGTTCCGATGCTTACGGCTCTTGACTGCCCCGAAATAATGACGAGCAGTGAATTTGCAGCTTCCGCCGCAAAGAATCAGAATAACATCATAAGAAACATCGTTTCAATGGTGTTCGGTGCAATAAACAAGCTTCTTGAGGACCCCGTTATCGGTCTTACCCAAACTCTTCCCAAGGTTGCGTTATACCTTGACTCGGGAAAGCTTTCCTCTTCAATCACGGCACTTTTAGAGCCCATTTCACTTAAGGTTGCAGGTGTGCTTACAATTCCCGGAATTGCAGACCTTATCACTTCAGTCGCTGACCTTGAGGGCAGTCTCAATATAGACGAAATGTTTGAGAATCTTGACCTTTCAGGTATTTTAGGCGAGGACGTACAGCTTCAGATTCCCGAAATTCAGCTCAGCGAGCTTGCCTCCTGTGCAACGGAAAACGGCGGTGTCTATACAGTTGACAGAGCTTCAGCCCTCGTTGTCATTATGAATTTCCTGCTTGAGACGGTAAAGCTCAACAAGGATAGCCTTGGTGCTATGATGGGCGGCAGCGATATGATAAAAATGCTCGACCCCCTTCTTGCAAAAACAAACGATGAGCTTATAAAGACTATCGTTGTGCTCTTCTCAATGACTTCTGCGCCGCAGAACAATTATCAGTGGGTTTATCCCGTTATGACACAGACTCAGGTTGCCTACACTCCCACGCTTACGGCAGACGATTATCTTAAGTACCTTGACAAGGTTGACCCTCTTCTTACGGATTTCGTTAAGGAATCCGACCCCGAGGGCACAATAGAAGGAGAAATCAAGAAGGCTATTTACTCCAACTCTCTCGTAACGGAGCTTGTTGTGGGAATATTCTCACTTATAGGCTCAGAAGAGACAGCTCCCCTCTTTGCTCTTTTAGGAATGGACGTAACACCCAAGGGCGTTGCCGATTCCATAAATAAATACTACCCCTACACGGCAAAGCAGCTCTACCGCTTCAATTCTTGGGAAAGACTTAAGGGAAGCTACCTTTCATGGGGCTTCTACGACGGTGACAAGGCAGGCTTCCAGAGAGCAGTCACAAGAGTGCTTACTCCCTTTATCCCTCTTCTTTCCTGCGTGCTTGCAGGTCAGAATGTGACACTTATGGACAGCATCACCATTCCGGGGGCTGACGGCTATAACACCGCAATTATTCCTCTTTTAGAGGCTCTGGGCTGTGATGCTCAGCATATAAAGACCTATCAGCAGTATCAGACGGGTGCCGGTACAACAGCGGTTATTTCAGATATTCTTGAGCCCGTTACGGGACTTATTGACCGTCTTGCGGCTTCCCCCGTAAAAACAGCCTGTGCAATACTTCCCAACATAATTTACTTTATGGAATCGGGACTTATGAACGGCGTTATTGAGAATATGCTCTACCCCGTAAAGTATATGCTTGATACGGCAGGTATGGGCGAGCTTCTCACCTCAGCCTTCAAGGATATGGGTGAAACAGATATAAATTCCCTTATAGGTGACCTTACGAAAAATATGGACCTGGGAATTAAGCTTCCCGAGCTTGATATAAAGGCGTTGGGTACTCTCGGCACACCCACGGCACTCACAAGTAAGAGAGTTGCAAACGGTGCCAATACTCAGTACACATATCTTACGGCAGACACACCTGCTGTTTTCCTTACAATTTTAAGATACCTCGTAACCGCAATCTCCATGGAGGAGAACAGCGGTCTTCTCACGGGACTTATGGGCAGTGAGGGCGGCTCCTCTGCAGAGGGTATGCCCGATATGTTCGCAATGTATGCAGGAAACATCACGGAAAAGTTCAAGAATATGACCAACGATGAAATAATCGAATGGCTCTGCGACCTGCTTTTCAGCGACCCGCCCGTGGCTGAGCTCCCCGACGAGAATGAAGAAATCCCAACCATTATTTATGAGGAAAAATTCGAGCTTTCAACTACGGCAAAGCTTCTTATAGTTCTCGGCATTGCAGCCGTAATTGCTCTTATTTTCTATATTCTTTCCGTTACCGGTAAGCTTGACAAGATAAAGCTTAAGAGAAGAAAGAAGAAGGAAATGAAGAGAAGAGCCGAAGAAAGCCGTAAGCTTATAAAGGCAGGCGGTGTTGCGGTTGATTCTATGACCGGCACACCCGAAAAGAAGAAAAAGGCTTCAAAGGCTCCAACGGCAGAAGCTCCTGCTGTAAAGACGCCTCCCGTAAAGACAGAAGCTCCCGTAAAGACAGAGGCTCCCGTAAAGACGGATGCTCCCGTAAAGACAGAGACTCCCGAGGAAATCCTCTTCACCGCACCGGTAAAGGAAAGGAAGCCCGCAGTAAATTACACTCCCGCAGAGGAAATAATTTACACGGAGGAAGCGCTTAAAATCATTGCAAAGCACACCGGGAAAACCGAAAAGCCCAAGAGTGAAAAAGCTATTGCCCGTCAGGAAAAAATACTTGAGAGCAACGACAAGAAGGCAGAAAGACGTTCTCAGGCAAAGCTTCCCGATGAAAAGGCTCAGGAAAGGCTTATGAAGAGAAGACTTTCCGCAGAAAAGAAGGCCCGCAAAAACGAGCTGAAGATTCAGAAGCAATACGAAAAAGCCAAATTACAGGCTGAAAAGAAGCAGAATAAGAAGAAATAATCAGGGAGGGAATTGACAGAATGCTTGTACTGAAAAACATTGTAAAAGATTACGTTGCGGGCGATACCACGGTACGTGCCCTCAAAGGCATAAACATCAACTTCAGAGAAAATGAATTCGTTGCAATTCTCGGTCCCTCGGGATGCGGTAAGACCACTATGCTTAACATCATCGGCGGTCTTGACAGATACACCTCGGGCGACCTTGTAATCAACGGAAAATCAACAAAGGACTTTACTGACGGCGACTGGGATACCTATAGAAACCACTCAATAGGCTTCGTTTTCCAGAGCTATAACCTCATCCCCCATCAGACGGTTCTTGCAAACGTTGAGCTGGCTCTCACACTTTCCGGTGTTTCCAAGAAGGAAAGAAAGGAAAGAGCAATAAAGGCTCTCGAGCAGGTAGGTCTCGGCGAGCAGATTTACAAGAAGCCCAGCCAGATGTCGGGCGGTCAGATGCAGAGAGTTGCCATTGCCCGTGCACTTATAAACAATCCCGATATGCTTCTTGCCGACGAGCCCACAGGTGCTCTTGACACGGAAACCAGCGTGCAGATTATGGAAATCCTCAAGGAAATCTCCAAGGATAAGCTCATAATTATGGTTACTCACAATCCCGACCTTGCACACGAGTATTCCACGAGAATCATCAGCTGTCTTGACGGTGAGATTACGGATGACACAAATCCCTTCAATCCCACAGAGGATGACAAAAAGGCAGAAACCGAAAAGAGACTTGAGGAGGAAAAGAAGGGCAAGAAGCCTTCAATGTCTATGGGCACGGCATTCTCCCTTTCTCTTCGCAACCTTGTTACCAAGAAGGCAAGAACCTTCCTTACCGCCTTTGCCGGCAGTATCGGTATTATAGGTATTTCTCTTGTTCTTGCCCTTTCAACGGGTATCGAAAACTACATTGATAAGATGCAGAACGACCTTCTTCTTGCAATGCCCGTTTCCGTTGAAAAAGAAGCAATTGATATGAATAACGTTATGGGCGCACTTATGGACCTTGGCTCAAGTATGATGGAAACGGACCACGACCTTGACCAGATTTATGTAAACTCAACCTTTACGGAAATGGTAAACACCTTCATTTCACAGTCCACCGCCAATAACCTTAAATCATACAGACAGTATATTGAAGACAACCGTGAGAGATTCGACGAGCTCTGTAACGACATTCAGTATAAGTATGAAACTCCCCTTAATATCTACAAGGAGGACACCGCAGACGGCATTATTCAGGTTAACCCCAACGCAATGCTCGACACCCTTATGGGCTCAACACAGCAGTCAGGCTCAATGGCTACTATGACGAACTCAATGACAAATATGTTCTCCTCCTCTATCACAAACTCCTGGGTTGAGCTTATAGGTGACAACGAGCTTCTCTCTCAGCAGTATGAGCTTGTAACGGGCAGACTTCCCGAGGCATACAATGAGGTAGTTCTTATCGTTGACAAGAACAACGAAATCAACGAAATGGTTATGTACGCTTTAGGTCTCAAGGACCAGTCCAAGTTTATGGAGGATATGGTCAATATGATGGCTGCAGGCGGCGAAATGGATACCACAATCGTTGACCAGTACACATACGACGATATTATGAACATGAAGTTCAGACTTGTTCTCAATCATCAGTACTTCGTAAAAGACAAGGAAACGGGCCTCTGGAACGACCAGAGAAACAATATCTACTACGTAAAGCAGCTCATTGAGCAGGGCTTACAGATCAACATTGTAGGTATTTTAAGACCCGACCCCAACAACATTATGTCAACGGGTATGGGAAGCATCGGCTACAGAACAGACCTTATGGACTATGCACTTGAGGCTACTCTTAACTCCGAAATCGTCAAGGAACAGCTTTCCCACCCCGAAACAGACGTGCTTACCGGTCTTCAGTTCACAAACCTTACGGTAAACGACTTCTCACTTGCAGATATTGACCTTTCAATCATTGACTTCAAGTATCTTGACCTTACTCCCTTTATGAGCCTTATGGAGGGCATTGACCTTTCACAGATTGACATTCTTAACCTCAATATCGCAGACCTTATTGATTTCAGCGATATGACGGACCTTAAGAAAAAGCTTATGGAGGGCTTCCTTTCCGACGAGCAGGTTATTGCCTTCAAGCAGGCTTACATTGACACTCTCAATGCTCAGTGCTCACTTGAAAAGACCTACGCTTCTATCGGTTATTCGTCAGTTGATGCTCCCTCTTCAATTTACCTCTATCCCAAGTCATTTGAGGCTAAGGATGAGATAAATGCAATGACAACCTACTACAACGAAAAGATGGTTGAGCAGGGACACCTTGGCTACACCGTAACACTTACGGACATCATCGGTATGCTTATGTCAACCATCACAAGCGTGCTTAACATCGTTACGGTTGTTCTCGTTTGCTTCGTTGCAATTTCACTTGTTGTATCATCAATTATGATTGGTATAATCACCTATATTTCAGTTCTTGAGAGAACAAAGGAAATCGGTATCCTTCGTTCAATCGGCGCCTCTAAGGGCGATATTTCGCGAGTTTTCAATGCAGAAACAGTTACCATAGGCTTGGGAGCCGGTGTATTCGGTATTCTGACCACGCTGCTTCTGGAAATCCCCATAAATCTGATGCTCAAGTACCTGACACATACGGGTGCGGCGGCACAGCTTCCCGTGGGTGCGGCAATTGCTCTTGTGGCAATAAGCGTAACACTTACCTTCGTTGCAGGACTTATCCCCTCCTCCATCGCAGCTAAGAAGGACCCCGTAGAAGCTCTTCGCTCCGAATAAACGGCGCACAGCTTAACGTCTCTGACGCAAAATAATTCAAGGGTATCTGCCACAGACAAAACGGCAGATACCCTTACTTTATGCTCGCAAAGAATAAGAAAAAAGGGTACCTGCCGTAAAACGGCAAGTACCCCGGATTATTATCAGGCTGATTAAGCCTTTTTCTTTGTAAGTGTTCTGATTACAAGAAGGGTGCCTATCATAAGGACTGTACCGATGGGAAGAGCGATATACCAATGAGGAACAAAGCCTGCGATGATATATGTTACGAATGACACACCTGCAACTGTAAGAGCATAGGGAAGCTGAGTTGAAACGTGGTTGAGGTGGTCACACTGACCGCCTGCGGATGCCATAATTGTTGTATCGGAGATGGGTGAGCAGTGGTCACCGCAAACTGCACCTGCCATACAAGCAGAAATGGAAACTATCATAAGAGGATTGCCTGCCTCGAAGACGCTGAGCACGATGGGGATAAGAATACCGAATGTACCCCATGATGTACCTGTAGCGAAGGAAAGACCAACAGCAATAACGAAGATGATAGCGGGAAGGAATGCCTGAAGAGCACCTGCGCTGCCTTCAACGAGCTGAGAAATGAATATCTTAGCACCGAGGCTGTCTGTCATAGCCTTAAG
>JAZOWG010000144.1:0-6473 GCA_045659105.1 Acutalibacteraceae bacterium | reverse complement strand
GCAAGGAAGGCAAATGTCAAACCCGAAAACTGTGTTGTTTTCGAAGACTCCGAAAACGGCATCATCGCGGCAGACAGAGCGGGAATGACACCGGTATGTATTCCGGACCTTCAGCCGCCGACAGAAACAGTAAAAAAACTTGCTGTAATCGCAAACTCTCTTGACAGTTTCATAGAACTCACGGTAAAAAACTGAATGATATAATTTTTTACCATTTTACGGAACTTTGACAACTATTTTACAGTCTAACAAATACAGGTGATAATTCACCTGTATTTGTCATAATAACACACACAAACGAAAGGGGGCTGGAGGCAATTCAACCCGTAATTAAAATTGAAAATCTGAAGAAAATATACCGTCTCGGAACAGAATCCGTAACGGCACTCGGCGGCGTTTCATTGGAAATAAACAAAGGCGAGATATGTTTTCTTGTCGGCACATCGGGTTCGGGTAAATCTACGCTTCTTAATATGATGGCAGGTTTGGAAAAACCAACCTCGGGAACTGTTATACTGAACGGAACACACATTGAAAAAATGAGCGAGAGAAAGTTGGCTTTATTCAGGCAGAAAAATCTCGGATTTGTTTTTCAGTCATACAATCTGCTGCCAACAATGACCGCACAGGAAAACGTTGCAATGCCGCTGATGTTCAGCGGAAAGAAGCAGTCTGTAAGAGAAAAGAAAGCAAAACAAATGCTTTTATCTGTAGGACTGGGAGGAAGACTCAAGCATAAGCCGACGCAAATGAGCGGCGGTCAGCAGCAGCGAGTTGCAATAGCAAGAGCACTTGCACTCAACCCCAAAATTCTCTTCTTTGACGAGCCCACATCAGCACTTGACCCCGAGCTTACCATAGAGGTTCTTAAGGTTATCAAGGAGCTTCGCAATATGGGTAGAACAATGGTAGTTGTCACTCACGAAATGGAATTTGCCAGAAATGTTTCCGATAAGGTTATTTTTATGGCAGACGGTATCATCGAGGAAGAGGGAAGCCCCGAGGACGTTTTCGAACAACCGAAATCTGAAAAAACCAAGGCTTTTCTTGCAAAATCATTTGAATAAAAACTGATTCACCGAAGGAAATTTTCCCTTTCGGTGAATTTTTTTATCTTTATGAGAATATATATGTACCGTACAGGCGGTCTGTACTATATGTGGTGAATGTAAGCAAAAAAGATGCATATATATGGGGAAGAAGCTGTGCTTAAATTGTTACAATTTGTAACCTGTAAAAACAGACTTGCGATTTTTGGTAGTTTTCCACAAAAAAGCGCAAGAAACGATAACTCCGAAAACGGGAAACAGGGGCAAAAACCTGCTTTTTTCGGGATTTGCTTTTTTTGTTTAAATTCGGCTTGTGCAAAATGCATAAAAATGAAAAAGTTTTTGATTTGACATTTGAAATTTCTTTGAATATAATGTGCAAAGTCCAAAAGCCCAAAGAATAACCGATGCAAAAAATGATAAATTTGCACGGTAAAAATTGCGGATAGGAGTAGATTTATGGATATTCACAGTAAGAAGCGTGAGTCCACGGGTGAAAAGAAAGGCTTTTCTTTAAGCTCACTCGGAATAACTTCATACCATGCGGCACCGGCCGTGCTTATGACAGTTGCGGGACTTGCTCTTTCTGCCATCATCAGCGATGTGCCCCCTCAGTTCAATCAGGTTTTTGCATCGCAGGAAGTTGTAATTGAAGAATCTGTAAGCTTTTTTGAAGAGCTTTCCACTCAGGTAAGCGGTCTTCTTAATCCCTTCGGCGGTGAGACGGAAAATATTTCTCCCGAAAAGGAAGAGCCTTCTTCAGAAAAAGAAGCTGAAAAGACAGAAGCAGTATCAAATGATTTAAGCTATACTAATCTTCTTGCTCCCGGCATTATGACCCTCAGTAAGGATAAGCCCGGGGAGACCTATGATTTCTCAGCACATATTTCTGCTATTACAGAAGAAGAGGCAGAGAAGAAGCTTAAGGAAATTGAAAAGGCAGACAGAAACAGAGAGCTCTGGGAAGCAAGCGGCGAGGTTGTTGCAAGCTCCAACAGAAATCTCTATCTCGACCATTATAAATATCAGAGAGGTCCCTCAAACATTCCCAGCACGGGACTTTACACAAGCTGTGTTCCCGGACAGGTTATTTCACAGATGGTACCTCCCGCATCACTTACCTTCGATGAAAACGGTGTTCCTGAGAATTATCTTTACTGCATCGAAGGCAAGTCAACAGCTTATTACGGCGGTTATATGACCGCTACAGGCTCCTCGGTACGTCCCGGTGTTGTTGCGGTTGACCCCAGAGAGATTCCCTACGGAACTGAAATGTGGATTGTTTCCGCTGACGGAAGATTTACCTACGGTTTCGCAAGAGCTGAGGATACCGGCGGATTTATCTACTGGCCCAAGGGAGCAACAGTTGACCTTTATATGAACACCTACGCAGACTGCTGTGTATGGGGCTGGAGAGGCGTAAAGATATATGTTCTCCCCACATCCTACAAATAAAAAGAATCGGTGCTTCGGCACCGTTTTTTTTGTTTGTAAATTATGATTTATATTTTTCCCTCAAAAACTCTTTCGCAAGTACATTTTATTGTGACTGAGTCGGGAGAATTGCAGATGACCTTGACTGTGTTGCCGTTGCAGGTAACGGATATTTCATCCCCGTAATTGCAGATAGCGTTTCTGCAGGCGGCAAGACCTACGGCGCCAAAGGCTGAAATTGCGGGACGGGGACAGCCTGTATTGTTTTCATAAAAGCTGAACTCAAAAGAATTGACATCTGTGTTTTCTGCAAGAATCAGGTTTGCCTTCTTTCTGAACAGCGAATTTTTTGAAATATGCTGTCCGAGATAGTCAATATTCAGCATTTTGGGGCAATCGGTAAAATGTACTGTGTAAATGCCGTGAAGATGCACGGGAGTAATTGTAAGTATACGGTTGCCGATTTCCGTTTTTCTGTTTGTTTCCCTGAAAATCCCGTCTGCTGTGTGTGCTTCAATAGTGCAGGAAAAAAGGTTGTTTTCTTTGGAAATGTCCGATTTTGCGGTAATTTTTTGCCCGTTTTCAGATAAAAATGTGTGTTCGGTGATGTCTGTTGTTAAAAATAGCTCAAAAAGGGTGCAAATTGAAGCCGAAGAGAAATCTCGCATACATTCTCCATTTTTAGAAAAGCCTTTTATAATGCTTGTTTTAGATGAGTTCTGATAAAAGCTGAAAATTCCGTCTGCTCCGATTCCCCGGAATCTGTCGCAGATGCTTAAAATGCTGTTTTCTGTTAAATTTCCGAAATCGCTTTTGTCGGGACAATATATGTAATCCTTGCCTGCAATATGGTACTTTGTAAAATTCATTTGTATGTCCTTTCCTGTGAAATCATAAAATCATAATTAAATGTATATAGAAAAAGACTTTAAATATGTGAAATTTTTCAAAGAAAACAGTTGACATTTTCCTTTTGTAGTGATAATATATTAGGGCATTGAGAATCAATGTAACTTAATAACTGCGCCGGTAGCTCAGTTGGATAGAGTGACTGGCTACGAACCAGTAGGTCAGGGGTTCGAGTCCCTTCCGGCGCGCCACGAAAAATCCCTATTTTGTCTTTGACAAAATAGGGATTTTTCGAACTAAGTGTTCCGTAAACGGAACGTGAAGTATACTTCGTAAGTGAAGAGCACTATGTGCGTGAAGTTTGCTTGAAACAAAATAAAAGGAACACTTAACTTCGCATTGTGTCAGACACAATGCTTCACTATGTTAAAAACATAACATCACATCGGTGTAGCCGATTCTTCACTGAAAATATAGAAAAATGAGTGATAAGTGTGACAGATAGCAAATTACGCACACAATCAATGGATTTTGCTGTGCAGATTATAAATCTTGTAAAAAGTCTTAAAGCAAAAAAAGAATCGATTATATCCAATCAGATTGGCAGAAGCGGAACATCAATAGGCGCCAATATAAGAGAAGCACAATATGCACAAGGGAAAGCGGATTTTATATCAAAACTACAGATCGCCTTGAAAGAAGCGAATGAAACAGGATATTGGCTTGAGCTTTTATATAAAACAAATTATATATCTTATGATGAATATAAAAAACTTGATTCTGCTTGCGCAGGCATAAGAGTAATGCTTGTTGCTTCTGTAAGAACAGTAAAAAATAACATTGATAATAAATGATTACGAGAGATAGTTATGTACGAATTTTTTACAGCACATCAGAATTTAATAGCGCAGATTTTAGGCTTTGTTGCCATGGGAATTGCGGTGACCATGTACCAGTTCAAAAAGCACCGCACGATACTTTTTCTTATGTCCCTTTGTTCTTTAGTGTGGAGTCTTCACTTTGCCTGCCTCGGACTTTTCACTCCCGTGGGGATGAATATGCTGAATATATTCCGATGTATTGCTTATTCCTTCAGAGAAAAGAAGTGGGCGCAGAATAATATAATTCCTGCTGTCTTTGTAGTTCTCAATGCCGCAAGTGTGATTCTTACGTGGGAAAGTGCCTGGAGTATACTGCCCTTTATTGCCGCAATATTTGCAACTATCGGAAACTGGCAGAGGAATACAAGGCTTCTGAAATATCTGTCAATCCCCGTATGCGCCTGCTGGTTTGTGTATAATATAGTAAACGGCTCCGTTGCAGGAACGCTTAACGAAACCTTTGCTCTCATTTCAATTGCAACATATCTAATAAGAACAAGAAAAACAGATAAAAATACAGAAACCGCAGTTTGATACTGCGGTTTTTTTGCGTTCAAAATCTTTTATCTGTGTCGGGCGGATGAGAATTTTTCGTATTTTGCGTCAGAATGCCGTTTCGGAGAAGCGGCTGCTGTGGCGTGAAATACGGGAAATTATCGCTGTCCGACATTATTCTTTTTTAACTGCAAAACGAAAAAACCGGAATGCGATAAGGCGGTGAACCGTTCGCAGAAAGAAGAAGGGAGCTCCCTTGTGGCAGTAATCGTAAAAAGAGCAGAAAGTGCCCTATTTGTGATTTTTGGCACAGACAAGCTGTACGCGGGTACCGCGTCAGTGCCAAAAATCAAGCGCCTCGGTAAAGTAATCTTGAGGCTGAAAGCAAAAAAATACCTGCCACCTTAATAGTGGCAGGTACCTTATTAATATTTATCGCGTCAAAGAGGGTGCTTTGTGCTCTTTTTACTCAGCATCGGGAGCGTAAAGAGCCTTAAGCTTAAGAAGGTGGTTGTATCTTTCAACTGACTTCTTTTCTGCATCTGCGAAGAGAGCTTCTGCTCTTTCGGGGAATGCACGGGTAAGTGAAGAGTAACGAGCTTCGTTGAGAAGGAAGGACTTGAATTCTTCGCTCTTACCGGGCTTGGAGTCAATTGTGAAGGGATTCTCACCCTTTTCCTTGAGTGCGGGGTTGTAACGGAACATATTCCAGTAACCGCATTCAACAGCCTTGATCATTTCGTTCTGGCAGTTAACCATACCGCCCTTGATGGAGTGCATTTCGCAAGGAGCGTAAGCGATGATGATTGAAGGTCCGTTGTAAGCTTCAGCTTCAGCAATTGCCTTGATTGTCTGGTTCATATCTGCACCCATAGCAATCTGTGCAACGTATACGTAGCCGTAGCTCATAGCGATTTCGGAGAGGCTCTTCTTAGCAATCTGCTTACCTGCAGCTGCAAACTGAGCAACCTGACCGATCTGAGAAGCCTTGGATGCCTGTCCGCCTGTGTTGGAGTAAACTTCTGTATCGAATACCATGATGTTTACGTCTTCACCTGCAGCAAGAACATGGTCAACACCGCCGAAGCCGATGTCGTATGCCCAACCGTCGCCGCCGAAGATCCATACGGACTTCTTAGCAAGGTATTCCTTGTTCTTGAGGATGGAAGCACAGTGGTCGCAGCAGCATGCTACCTTTTCGAGCTCAGCTACGAGAGCTTCTGTTGCAGCGCTGTTCTTTGCACCGTCATTAACAGTTGCAAGATATTCAGCTGCAGCAGCCTTGAGCTCTGCTGATGCCTTGTCGTTTGTTGTGATTTCTTCTACCTTAGCGATAAGAGAGTTACGGATTGCGTTCTGTCCGAGGAACATACCGAAGCCGTGCTCTGCGTTATCTTCGAAGAGGGAGTTAGCCCAAGCGGGACCGTGGCCTGCCTTGTTAACTGTGTAGGGTGATGTTGCTGCGGGGCCGCCCCAGATTGAAGAACAGCCTGTAGCATTGGATATGTACATCCTGTCGCCGAACATCTGAGTGATAATACGAGCGTAAGCGGTTTCAGCACAACCTGCGCAGGAGCCTGAGAACTCGAGAAGAGGAGTCTTGAACTGGCTTGCCTTTACGGACACGCCTGCAGTCATATCAGCCTTTTCTGTTACGTTAGCTACACAGTAATCGAAGGAAGCCTGCTGTGCATCCTGGCTCTCTCTGGGCTTCATTGTAAGAGAATTTGTGGGACATACGCCGATACATACGCCGCAACCCATA